>JBHGBF010000229.1:0-11750 GCA_041946865.1 Acidobacteriota bacterium
GCTGCGCTTGCGGCTCTGTGGCGCTTTCGAGCCTCGCCGTACGAAAACTGAGGGGTTACTTCTCATCCACAGCGGCTTTGAGCCACTCCCGTAAACGCCCAACCTTGACAGCAAAGCATAGTACGTTCGGGACTGCCCGAAGTTTGTCTCCGCGATAATCCATCGGAGGTCTAGCACCCCGGTTTGTTATCATGGTCGTACTATGAAAGACGCCTATATTCTCTCGGCTTGCCGGACTCCTATCGGGAAATACCTGGGGGCCTTGAGCTCATTTTCCGCTACCCAGCTCGGGACGGTGGTCGTCAAGGAGGCCCTGCAGAGGTCGGGTCTGGACGCCGCCCGGGTGGATGAGGTGGTCATGGGCAATGTCCTGTCGGCCGGCCTGGGACAGAACCCGGCGCGCCAGGCGGCTTTGAGGGCTGGCCTGCCGGTGAACGTTTCGGCGCTTACCATCAACAAGGTCTGCGGTTCGGGGCTGAAAGCGGTCGGGCTTGCCGCCCAGGGGATAAGGCTGGGAGAGACGAGCGTCGTGATCGCGGGCGGGATGGAAAGCATGAGTAACGCTCCGTACCTGCTCTTCAAGGCGCGAACCGGCTACCGGATGGGGAATGGCGAGCTTGTCGATTCCATGATCCACGACGGACTCTGGGATGCGTACGAGAATTATCATATGGGCTGCACCGCGGAGCTTGTGTCCCGTAAGTACAACGTATCGCGCGAGGCCCAGGACCAGTACGCCTGCCAGTCTCAGAAGCGTGCCGTGATGGCCATGCGCGAGGGCCGCTTTGATGCGGAGATCGTCCCGGTTGTGGTCCCCCAGAAGCGCGGCGAACCGGTCCGGATCGTCAAAGACGAGGGACCGCGGGAAGACGCCTCGCTGGAAGCGTTCGCCAAACTGAAGCCGGCGTTTGACGAAGCTGGGAGCGTAACCGCCGGCAACGCCTCGCAACTGAGTGACGGGGCAGCCGCATTGACCGTCGTCTCGGAGGACATCGTGAATCGGAGCGGGAAGCAGCCGATGGCCCGCATCGTGGCGTTTGCGACGAGCGGGGTGGAACCGGCTATGGTTATGATGGCGCCCGTCCAGGCGATTCGTGCCGTCATGAACAAAGCAGCCTGGCGTGATGAGGACGTTGACCTCTACGAGGTCAATGAAGCCTTTGCGGCTCAGTCTGTCGCGCTATGCCGGGAAGTTCCGCTCGACGTCTCGCGACTGAACGTCAACGGCGGAGGTATCGCCTTGGGACACCCAATCGGCGCCAGCGGCGCCCGTGTTCTGACGACACTCCTGTACGCGCTCAAACAGCGCAACGGCAAGAAGGGGATCGCCAGCCTGTGCCTGGGCGGCGGCAATGCGGTGGCGATGGCGGTGGAGATGGTGTAAGCGAATTTTCCTTCGTAGATTTTTCGGCTCGAGCGTAATTGTAAGGGGGAGACAAAAAGGTCATGAAGATCGGGGTTGTTGGGGCCGGCACGATGGGGAACGGGATTGCGCAGGTCGCTGCCTTTGCCGGCCATAGCGTGATACTTCGCGACGTTTCAACGGAATTCGTGGAAAAAGGCCTGCAGACGATCCGCGGCAGCTTGAGGAAGATCCTGGACAAGATGGAGGTCCCGGATCGTGAGGAACGATACACGCAGACGCTGGGCCGAATCACGCCCGCGACGGCCTGGAAAAGCCTGGCCGAATGCGAGTTTCTGATCGAGGCCGTCTTCGAAGACTTTGCCACGAAGCGTGAGGTTTTCCAGAACCTGGAAGGTCTGTGCGGCGAAAGCGCCGTTCTGGCCAGCAATACCTCCTCGATATCAATTACCAGACTGGCCGCCGGGCTGAAAAAGCCGGACAGGCTGATCGGGATGCATTTCATGAACCCGGTTCCGCTCATGAAGCTGGTGGAGATTGTCCGCGGGCTAGCGACCAGCGGGGAGACCTACGAGAAAACCCGTGCCTTGGCGGTCGAGCTCGGGAAGACCCCGGTGGAAGTTCGCGATTTCCCAGGCTTCGTTTCCAACCGCGTGTTGATGCCCATGATCAACGAGGCCGTTTTCGCCCTCATGGAGGGGGTTGCAGAACCGGAGGCCATTGATCAGGTCATGAAACTGGGGATGAACCACCCGATGGGGCCCCTGCGCCTCGCCGATCTTATCGGCCTGGATGTCTGCCTCAGTATCATGAATGTTCTCTATGACGGGTTTAAAGATCCCAAGTACCGCCCCTGCCCGCTCCTGCGCCAGATGGTTGACGCCGGGTGGCTGGGTCGCAAAACCGGCAAAGGATTCTACGATTACAGATGATTCAGAACCGCAGGCGTTGGCGCGCGGATGACAGCCAGAGCGCCGTTGAAGCGGGCAGCGTGCGGGCTGAGGGGAGAGAGACGATGAGCGAGGACCAGAATAGAAAGCGGGCCATCGAAATGGCCCTGACACAGATCGAAAGGCAGTTTGGAAAAGGATCGATCATGAGGCTGGGGGACCGGACGGGAGTTGCGGTCTCTGTCATTCCTTCCGGCTCGCTGTCCCTGGATGCGGCGCTCGGAGTCGGCGGGCTTCCACGCGGCCGCGTCATTGAGGTGTACGGGCCCGAATCGAGCGGCAAGACCACGATCGCACTGCACGCCATCGCGGAAGCCCAGAGGGCCGGCGGCAGCGCCGCTTTCATCGACGCGGAGCACGCGATGGACGCGGAATACGCGCGGCACCTGGGCGTTGATATCGACGACTTGCTCGTTTCCCAGCCGGACAACGGAGAACAAGCCCTGGAAATAGCCGAGATGCTGGTCAGAAGCGGGGCTATTGACATCCTGGTGGTTGATTCCGTCGCGGCCCTCGTTCCCAAGGCGGAACTGGAGGGCGAGATGGGCGATTCCCACGTGGGGCTTCAGGCACGCCTGATGTCGCAGGCCCTGCGCAAGCTCACCGGGATTGTCTCAAAGTCGAACACCTGCCTGATCTTCATTAACCAGATTCGGGAGAAGATCGGCGTCATGTTCGGGAATCCCGAGACCACGACCGGTGGCCGAGCCCTGAAGTTCTATTCCTCAGTCCGCCTCGAGATCAGACGCGTGGCGAGCATCAAGGAAGGCGAAAATAACGTCGGCAACCGGACCAAGGTGAAAGTCGTGAAAAACAAACTAGCGCCTCCTTTCAAGGAAGCCGAATTCGACATCACCTTCGGGGTCGGCATCTCACGTGAAGGAGAACTGCTCGATCTGGCGGTCGAACACAAGATTGTCGAGAAGAGCGGATCCTGGTTCTCCTACGGACAGGAACGGCTGGGGCAGGGACGGGAGGCGGCCAAGCAATTCCTGCGGGACAACTCGAGCACAGCCGCCGAGATCACCCAGAAGGTGAGGATGGCGCTCGGGCTGATTCGGCCCTTGCAGAAAGTGGAAGCAGCGGGTAAGTAGTCCCGCTGCCGCGGATCGTCGTGCCGCGGATCGTCGCGGAGTCCCGCGGATCGGCGTGGATGAATTTGTGGATCGGCGTGCCGCGGATCGTCGTGCCGCGGATCGTCGCGGAGTCCCGCGGATCGGCGTGGATGGGTCTCGCCGCCGGGGGCGTCAAACGGGTTTGAATCGGAGTTGCTGCAACGCCTCAGTTTTCCTTACGGCGAGGCTCCGAAAGCGCCACAGAGCCGCAAGCGCAGCGCTTGCGGCTCTGTGGCGCCTGGCTGCCGTAACATTGACTCCAGTCGCCGTCTGCTGACGGTCCGCAAAAGGCGCTGCGCGGCTCTGTGGCGCTTTGGAGCCTCGCCGTAAGAAAACTGAGGGGTTACGAGTTGCTCGATTACCGGCTTCCTTTTCCGCGCCGTTCCGCGGTAAGATTTTCTCTCAACCTTTTCGGGGGTCGTCCAACGGTAGGACAGCGGCCTTTGGAGCCGCTGATCCAGGTTCGAATCCTGGCCCCCGAGCCAGTTTCTTGTCCAAATGCCAGAGCTTCCTGAAGTTGAAACCATCCGCCGGGGCCTGGAACCTCACCTCGTCGGCATGACTGTCCGATCCCTCATCGTGACGGATCAGAAAGTCCTGGACCGGTCGGCGCAAAGAGGAAAACTCTCGAGTCTGGAGGGACAGCGGATCGACACCGTCACCCGCCGGGGCAAGTACCTGGTGCTTGGCTTCGAACGCCACTATCTGATCTTTCATCTCGGCATGACCGGCCAGTTGACGTTGCGCGATCCGCGGCGTGCCGATGCCGCCTCTTTCGAGCGTACGGTGACGGGGCTGGAATGGTGCGAGCAACACTCGCCTGACCGCCACACTCACGTTCACATTCTCTTCGAAGACGGCCGCCAGCTCCTGTTCCGCGACGTCCGGAAGTTCGGGCGGGTCTACGTGCTCAAACGGACCTCGAAACGGGCTTCGAAGGAGCTGCCTGCCTTCTTTGAAATCCATCATCTGGGCCTTGAGCCGTTCACCTCGGACTATAACCTCAAGGCTTTTCTGGCCCGATTCAGAAACCGCACCCTTCGCGTTAAATCGCTTCTTCTGAATCAGGCTTTCGTGGCGGGTATAGGCAATATTTACGCGGACGAAGCTTTGTTTGAAGCAGGACTGCACCCGGCGCGCAAGGCCTCGAGCCTTCGGACAGGCGAGAAGGAACGTCTGTTTCACGCGATCCAGACGGTTCTCGAGCGGGGCATCGAATTCGGCGGGACCTCGTTCCGGGACTTTGTGGACAGCAACGGCGAAAGAGGCAAGAACCAGGAAGAGCTGTACGTCTACGGCCGTGAAGGGGAGCCGTGCCTGAGGTGCGGGTCTGCGATTGTGAGAACGGTGATCAGCCAGCGCGGCACTCACTTCTGCCCCAGCTGTCAGCCCCAGGCTACCTGAACTTAATGTCCGGGGCCAGGAGCCAGGGGCTGGGGATGCTCAGGGAAGCCGCCTCGGCCTCGATCCAGGCTTTAAGCTGGCCGATTTTCGGCGACTTTATCGGGAGCAGGTCCCCGCTTGACAAGGATTCCCACAAGGTCTTTGGCCGCGGGTAAAGGACCAGCTCAAGCTTTTCGTCCTTGCCCAGTTTGAGGGCCTTCCTCATCTCCTCCACCGCCTTGGCCACCCCGCCGATCTCATCAACGAGGCCGGTGGCCTTGGCCTGCGTCCCCGTATAGACGCGTCCGTGGGCTTTCGGCTCCATCACCTCATATGTCAGGCCGCGCGACTTGGCGGCCTTGCTCACGAAAGTCTCGTAGACGTCGGTCATCCAGTCCTCGAGCTGCTTTCGCTGTTCGGGAGTCAGCGAATCGCTGAGCGAGAAAATGTCGGCGTTCGGTGAAATCTTAATCTGCTCGACGTCCATGCCGATCCAGTCGTAGAAGCCGCTCAGGTCGAATTTGCCGAAAATGACGCCGATCGACCCGGTTATCGTGGAGGGCTGGCTGAGAATGCGGCGGGCGTTCATCGAGATGTAGTAGCCGCCGGACGCCGCAACGCCGGACATTGAAACGATAACAGGTTTCCCCTGTTTTTCGAGCATCCTGACCTCGTCCCAGACCATCTCGGATCCGACTACCGACCCGCCTGGACTGTTCACCCGCAGGATCAGACCCTTGACCGACTTGTCTTCCCGGAGCCGCCTGAGCAGCGTGGTGACGCTGTTCCCCCCCACAATGCCGCTGAATTCCTCTGACGTGCCGGACGTAATGACGCCCTGGGTGGCCACGAACGCGACTTTGTTGCTGCTGGTCACTTCGTAACGATGTTCGGCTGCTTCTCGATATTTTTCGGTGCTGATGCCCTTATAGATCTTCTTCTTGCCTTCGGTGACGAACTTCAGGCTGTCGCGCACTTCATGCTTGTACCCGAGCCTGTCCACGAGTTTTTCGTGAAGCGCCACATCATCCTCGATGATGCCTTCGGCCATCAGTTGCCGGAGTCGGTCGGGGCTGATCTTCCTCTCTGACGACACAGTCAGCACAAAACGGTCCTCCAGGTCCCGAACAATCGATTCGAGCATGGCCCGGTATTCGGGAGTCATGCGCGTCCTCGTGTACGTCCCGGGGTTCTTGTATTCCTTGAACTCGATAAACTCTGGTTTGACCTTAAGCTTGTCCAACGTGCCTTTGTAGAAACTGACTTCGGCCAGAAGGCCGTTGACCAGCAGGCCGGTTCCTGGATTCAAGGTGATGGAGTTACAGGCAGACGCCAGATACATTTCCGCTTCCCCGACGATATCCAGGGCCAGGAACGCGTGTACCGGCTTCTTCGATTTGCGAAATCCTTTGATCTGATCGCGTATTTCCTCGATCTCGGCAAAGCTCATCGAAAGCGACTGGATTTCCAGATAGACAGCTCTGATCCGGTCGTCTTTGGCCGCGTACTCAAAGGCTTGTTTGAGCCCAAAAAGGCTGGTCATTCCCGGCTGCAGCAATTGAACAAGTGCATTGGTCGGGGGGACCTCGGGCACCGAACCGGACACTACGACTTCCAGCACGGTTCCCTCCGCGATCGGAGCCGGCTGTTCCAGTGACCAGAAGAGGAAGATCACGGCGGCGACGACTATGAGGAACAGCACCACGAGGCCAAGCACCACAAACAAGAGGGTCCGTCCGCTCATTTCTTTGTTTTCTCCTACGACGATTGTATGCTGCTGCTGTGCGGCAAGCCAAGTAAGATAGAACGGTTACGGTTCGGAGGAGGCAATGGAAAAGACCAGAGTGGGTTTTATCGGTTTGGGGATCATGGGAAAGCCGATGGCAGGGCACCTGCTTCGGGCCGGCTTCCCGTTAACCGTCTATAACCGCACGCGGGCCAAGGCGGAAGATCTCGGCAGGGAAGGCGCCTCGGTTGCCGATTCTCCCTCCCAGGTCGCCGCGGCTTCCGACGTGACGATTACGATGGTATCGGATACTCCAGATGTGGCGGAGGTGGTTGCAGGCCCTCAGGGAATTCTGGAGGGAATACAAGCCGGCGGCCTCGTCGTGGACATGAGCACGGTCTCCCCGGAGGGCGAACGGCAGCTGGACCAGAGGCTGCGGCAGAAGGGATGCCAACTGCTCGACGCGCCGGTTTCGGGCGGGGACGTCGGGGCCCGTAACGCGACTCTGGCCATCATGGTCGGAGGTGAGCGCGCCGCCTTCGAACGTATTTTGCCGATGTTGAAGGTTCTGGGGAAAACGATCACCTACTGCGGCCCGGTGGGGAGCGGCCAGCTGACCAAGCTGTGCAATCAGATCCTGGTTTCGGTCAACCTGCTGGCCGTCAGTGAAGCTGTCGTGTTCGCCCGGAAGAACGGACTGGATCCGCTCACGATGATAGAGGCGGTGAGCGGCGGCGCGGCGGCGAGCTGGCAGCTTCTGAACCTCGGCCCGAAGATCACGAAACGCGATTTCCAGCCGGGCTTCATGGTGGACCTGATGCAGAAGGACTTGAGGCTGATTCTTGAAACGGCGACTGCCAACCCGACGCCTCTTCCTGCCACGGCGCTCGTGCAGCAGTTGTTCAAGTCCATCCAGATCCGGGGTGAGGGGCGGGAAGGTACGCAGGCGCTGGCCAAAGCGCTCGAAGCCCTGGCGGGAATCTGACCTTTTCATTTCCAGGCGAGCAGGGAATAGTGGTCGGCCCGGTCGACCTCGAAACGGAAGATCTGAAAGCCGCACAGTAACTCCCGCAGCTCGCCTTCCTCGAAATAGTGGTGTGGGACCCCCTTTTCGGGGCCGTCTTCTGGAAGGAAGGTACCGGCTTCGATCTGCCGGAAGCGGCTCGCCTGGTTCCGGTACTTGGGCACCGTCAGAAAAAGGAGCCCGCCTGGCGCCAGCACTCGTTCGATCTCTGCCACCACTTTGCGAATGCTTGTCGTTTCCGCGTGATGGATCACCTGCACGGACAAGACGGCTTGAAATGACGCGTCCCGATAGGGAAGAGGGTAGCGAAAGTCGCCAAGTTGGAGCTGGGCGTCCAGCTGCTCGTTTAGCAGATCCTGCCTGGCCAGGAGGAGACCGCGGGCCGAGTTGTCGAATCCGCAGACGGAGAAACCGGCCCGGGCGAGCGGCAGGATATGCCTGCCTGATCCGCATCCCAAGTCGAGAACCCGCTTGGCCGATCTGGCTTTCAGGAGGCTGATGATCTCCGGCAGAGCTTCGTGCGGCTGGGTAAAGACGTGGCCGGACTCGGCATAGATCCGGTCCCAGCCAGGTGAAGACGACCGGTTTTTGAGCTCCATCATCGGGATGCTAGCACAAAGGTCCGATCACGGCACGAGGAGACCAGGCAGAGCCAGCTCAATCAGGATCTCAGTCAGGACCAAGGTGAAAAAAGGAAGACTTTAAAATATACTGCGGCAAGGACCCCTCGAGAGTCTAGGAGCCAGGAGGACAAGACCAATGGACGGGAAGCGTGAATCGTGGTGCGGCTTGGTTGTCCGCCAGGACGGCATCAGCGTGTGTCTGCCAGGCGGCAGGGAAGGCCAACAGGTCCGGTCGTTCCCGAACACTCCCGAGGACTGCGAAGCGCTGGCCAGATGGCTGAAGGCGGAGGGGTGCTCGCACGTGGCTTTGCGCCCGGATCACGAGGCGTGGCAACAGGTCCACGGAACCCTGAAGAGACACTTTCAGGTGAAGGTGATTCATGCGCAGCCCATGGCCGGCGCATCTCAGGCCAGCAAGGCCTGCGCCCAGTGGCTGGCTCAACTGCTGAAAAGCGGACGGTTGGACAAGTTGGACCAGGTAGAACCGATCGGAGACCGGTTCCCGCACTCGGATGAAGACGCGCTGGGCGGGCAGCCGGGCAAGAAGCCCGAGCATTCGGGGCAGGGGCCGGACTGAGACTCCGGGGGTGCAGGCATCCTGCCTGCCTGCGCCGTCACCGCTTTTGATTGGTAAAGGCCGGCACAAGCAGGCAGGAGCCTTGCTCCCCTGGACTTTGGCGAAAGTATACAGATGAATCAACAGGAACCGCTGCTGTGTGGCTGGCCTACTCCCTCACGGTCGATGGTCTGGAAGGGATTCTTGGGAAGAACTCCCTTTTCCACGTATTCAAGCAGGAATCGAGCCTCGGCGTCGTCGCGTGAGTAGCCGAACGTCATCTGCGTCAGGTCATTGGTTCCGAACGAGAAGAACTGGGCCAGCTTCGCAATCTCGTCGGCTGTGACAGCAGCTCGCGGGATCTCGATCATCGTCCCGAACTTGTACTCGATGGTCATGTTCTTCTCGGCCATCACCTTCCTGGCCACTTCTTCGAGTTGCGGCTGGATGACCTTCAGTTCGTTGACGTGCCCGGTCAGCGGGATCATCACCTCGGGTTTCACGACGACTCCCTGCCTGGCCATGTTGCAGGCGGCTTCGAAGATCGCCCGAACCTGCATCTTGACGATGCCCGGCATCACGATACTCAGGCGTACACCGCGCAGACCCATCATGGGGTTGCTCTCGTGCATGGCCTGGATCGCCTTCAGGAGGCTCTCGTCCTCGCCAAGTCCTTCCTTGATCCCTTTGACGCGTTTCTCGATGACTTTCTCGAGGAGGTCATGCTCGTTGGGCAGGAACTCATGCAGCGGGGGATCGATCAAGCGGATGATAACGGGCAGCCCGTCCATCGCTTTGAAAATGCCTTCAAAGTCGCTGCGCTGGAAGGGGAGCAGCTCATCGAGCGCCTTCTGGCGTTCGTCCGCGCTCTTGGCGAGAATCATGCGCTGCACAATCGGGAGTCGTTCTTCTTCGAAGAACATATGCTCAGTGCGGCACAGACCGATGCCCTGTGCGCCGAAAGCGCGGGCCCGCTCGGCGTCGTCCGGGTAATCGGCATTGGCCCAGACCTGCAGGCGGCGCAACTCATCGGCCCAGCACAGAAGCGTGATCAAATCGGTCTGCTCTTCGAACTTTGGATGTACGGTCGGGATCTGTCCGGCGAAAGCTTCACCGGTCTGGCCGTCGATGGAAATGAATTCGCCTTCCTTGACGACCACTCCGCCAGCGGTAAACTGTCTGGCTTTCAAGTCGATCTTGACGTCACTGGCCCCGACAATGCAGGGCACGCCGAACTGTCGGGCAACCACGGCCGCGTGGCTCGTGGCGCCGCCTTCGCTCGTGAGAATTCCCTTGGCGGCCAGCATTCCGTGCACGTCGTCCGGTTTGGTAAAGGGGCGGACCATAATGACCGCTTTACCAGACTTGCCCCACTCTTCGGTGATATCGGCGTCAAAGGCCGCCATTCCGACGGCGGCGCCGGGCGAAGCGTTGACGCCTTTGGCCAGCAGGCGTCCTTCCTTCGCGGCCGCTTTCTTGGCGTCCGGGTCGAATCCGGGATGCAGAAGGGTGTCAACATCGGAGGGCTTAACCCTCATGACGGCTTCTTTTCTGGAGATGAGACCTTCGTTGGCCATGTCGACCGCGATCTTCACGGCTGCTTTTGCGGTCCGTTTGCCGTCGCGCGTCTGGAGCATCCACAGCCGCTTGCGCTCGATGGTGAACTCCACGTCCTGCATTTCCTTGTAATGGAGCTCGAGCTTCTTGCAGATGTCGACGAACTGCGCAAAAGCTTCCGGAAGGTCATTTTGCAGCTCTGCAATCTTCTTCGTGTTACGGATGCCGGCGACGACGTCCTCGCCTTGAGCATTCAGCAGGTAATCGCCGTAGAGAACCTTCTCTCCGGTGGCAGGATTACGCGTAAAGTTGACGCCTGTTCCCGAGTCCCAGCCCATGTTTCCAAAAACCATGGTCTGGATGTTGACGGCTGTCCCGAGGTCGTGCGGGATTCCCGCGGCGTTGCGGTAATCGACGGCGCGCTTGCCGTTCCAACTCTTGAAAACCGCCTCGGTGGCCAGCCGGAGTTGTTCGTACGGGTCTTGAGGGAAATCGAAGCCCTTGTGCTGCTTCACGATCCCTTTGAAGACCTCGGCCAGGTGTTTCCAGTCTTCCGCGGTCAGGTCGGTATCCGACGTGACCCCGCTCTTCTTCTTGTGCTCGTCGATCGCTTCTTCGAACGGTTCGTCCGGAATTCCCAGCACAACGCTGCCGAACATCTGGATAAGGCGGCGGTAGGAGTCGTACACAAATCGTTCGTCACCCGTCAACTTGATCATGCCCTTGACGGCTTCCTCGTTCAGTCCGATGTTGAGGACCGTGTCCATCATGCCGGGCATCGAAAACTTGGCGCCTGAGCGGCAGGAAACCAGCAGAGGGTTGTTCGGATCGCCGAACTTCTTCCCGGTCTTGGCCTCAACTTGCTTCATGGCCGCCAGTTCCTGATCCCACATCCCTTCGGGGAATTTCCCGCCTGCCTTCTGGTATTCGTTGCAGGCTTCGGTAGTCACGGTGAAACCGGGCGGAACCGGGACTCCGATCCGGGTCATTTCGGCCAGGTTGGCGCCTTTGCCCCCCAGAAGTCCCTTGACTCTATCCCAGCTGCCGGGGCCGACTTTCTTTTCGGCTGCGTCCAGCTCCTCAAACAGGTACACCCATTTGTACGACATGAACCTTTCCTCCTTCTCCTAATGCGTATGAATTCAGACAATCTGACAATCGGCGCTCTTGGTGTTTAGATAAAGCGGTCATTATACAAGCCGCGGGAAACCGTGACAAGGCTGTGCCGAGTGGTTTTGTAACCCCTCAGTTTTCGTACGGCGAGGCGCCGACGGCGCCACAGAGTCAAGCGCAAAGCGCCACTGCGCCGCAAGCGCAGCGTTTTTTGCGGACCGTCAGCGGACGGGAAGCGCGTCGGGTGCGTGCCGGAACCAAGATAGATTCGTACTGAAGGCACGCACCCGACGCGCTTCCCGTCCGCTGACGGTCCGCTGGAAAGCGCTGCGCTTGCGGC
>JBHGBF010000023.1:0-37853 GCA_041946865.1 Acidobacteriota bacterium
CAGCCACACAGCAGCGGTTCCTGTTGATTCATCTGTATACTTTCGCCAAAGTCCAGAGGTCCGTAAGACCTGGAGACAGGGGCGTGCCCGAGGAGAACGACGGTCAAGGCCAGACAGAATGGCCTATCGACGGATTAGCGGAGTCCCGGCAAGAGGGAGGCTATTTGCCCTCGCATTAAACACGAAAGTCTTTATGCCGAATCATGGAACTTGCCGGTCTGACGCCTCGTATCTTCTATTCAGAGACCTGATCCACCCCACCTGTCCCGCCACCCGGGGACACACAAGGAGAGAAGTATGAAGTCTGTCCTTCCGATTGTCCGTGTCGCATGGGTCGCCCTGGTCTCCTTTGTCGCCTTCAGCCGGATCCCGGCCCAGGAGCTCGAGGGGCGTCGAGAGGCTCGCGGCGCAGTCCTCGTGGGCAGCATCCAGCTTCCCCCGGGCATAGCGAACTATCCCGGATCCATCCGCGTCACCGTCCAGGCAGGGAACTACCACCAGACGACCACAGTGACTCCGGGGGGAACCTTCGTCTTTACCGGCGTTCCCACGGGAGACATGATTGTCGAGGTGCAATCGCCGGGCTTTGACACCACTCGCACCCTGATTCATGTCTGGTCGGGAAGCAACGACGTTGCTGTTCCCCTGGGCGAGGCCGTGCACGACCGGAATGACCTGGCCCGTCCGCCGTCGCCGACGGTCAGTCTCCGGGTCCTGAAAATCCCCGAGAAGGCGAAAAAGCTGGCAGCCCGTGCCCAGGAGCAGAGCGACAAGGAACACTTCGAAGAAGCCGTCAGGTGGCTTCGAGAGGCGGTTAAGGTTTGTCCGGATTATGTCGAGGCCTGGAATAATCTCGGGGTGACTTATATGCGAATGGGCCTGGAAAACCAGGCAGAGTCGGCTCTTTTGAAAGCGGTCGAGCGTGATGCCGGCTCGGCGCCGGCCCTGCGCAATCTCGGCTTTCTGTACCTCCATACCGGGCGGCCTCGCGAGGCGCTGCCGGTGCTGCTGAGAGCTCGGCAGACGCAGGAAGCAAAAGACTTCTATACCGAGACTTATATCGGGAACGCCCTTTACGGTACCGGTCAGTACCAGGAGGCGGCAGCCGTCCTGGAACAGGCGATAAAGATGAAGGGCGACTTCCCCGCCGCGCTCTTTCCGTTGGGGTTGGCGCAGGTCAGGCTCCATCAGTACGAGGCTGCCAGGCGTACGTTTGAGCGTTTCTTGCAGATCAGTGACAAGGGAAAAGATGTCGATGTTGCCCGATCTATTCTCGCCCAGCTCAACGACCGGCTGGGCGCCGAGGAGCGGAAACCAGCCGAGTGACCTCCTGGCTTGTGCGATTCCCGCCCTCCGGCCCTGCTTTTGAAACCAGGCAGCTTTGTTTTACTCTCAGTTAATAGAGAGGTGACATGCCTTTTGTCTTATTGGCCGTCATGCTTCTGGCTTCTTCCCCGGCGTTTCAGGGGGCTGACACGCCTGAACGGTTGAGCCGGGACGAGGTACGGAAAGCACAGCAGGCGTTGAAACTGGAAGGGTTTGACCCGGGACCCGTGGATGGAATCATGGGTCCCTTGACCAGGAAAGCGGTGAGCCGGTTTCAGAAGTCAAACAAGATGCCGGTAACCGGGACGCTGGACCGGTCGACCAGGGACCGCCTGGCCGGAAAGCTGGCCAGGCGTGCGCCTTCCGCTCCACAGAATCTGAAGGTGATTGAGATAGGGGTCGAGTAGACGAGACGAAAGGGAACGCCTGGGGGCTATGCTTCCTGTCGCGATCATTGGCGGCGGGCCGGTGGGGCTGTTTCTGGCTTCCTGCCTCAACCGTTTTGGGGTGGAATGCCGTGTACTCGAACAGCGGCGTACGGTCTCGAATCACTCCCGGTCGATTGGCATTCATCCCGTCTCGCTCGATCTGTTCGCGCGGCTGGGACTGTCAGCTGCCTTGCTGAGCCGCGGAGTGCGAGTCGTCAAAGGCGTAGCCTACGATGAGCGCGGCAAGCTCGGCGAACTGAGCTTGCAGACTTGCGATCGGCGCTTTCCGTTCGTCCTCATCTTGCCTCAAAGTGAAACCGAGAGCGTCCTCGAGGCTCACCTGCTGCTTTCTGGCCGCGCCGGTGCTCTTTGCCGGGAGAGCCAGGTTGTCGGACTCAACGACCAGGGTGAGCACGTCGAGATCGAGTGTCTCGAGCCGCGTGGCCGTCGTTCACTCATTCAGGCGCAATTTGCGGTCGGTTGCGACGGCAAGAGAAGCGTCGTCCGCCGGAGCGCGGGTATTCCTTTTCCTGGCCGCCCGTACCGGGACCAGTTCATCATGGGCGACTTTGACGACAACACCTGCTTCGGATCGGATGCGGCTATCTTTCTGCATTCCTGCGGCCTGGTCGAGTCGTTTCCGCTTCCTTTCCGGAAAAGGCGGTGGGTCGTGCGGGAAGGAGACGACATTCGGGAGATGGAAATGGGGCCGCCCACCCGGCAGGAGGTGGAGTTACTGCTTCGAGCGAGGATCGGGCACGAATTGCAGACCTGCCGCAATTACATGGTGAGCCGGTTTCGGGCGGAGAGATTCCTGGCTTCGGCGCTCTATCGAGGGCGGATCGTGCTGGCGGGCGACTGTGCGCACGTCGTAAGCCCGATCGGGGGACAGGGTCTGAATCTCGGCTGGCTGGGGGCGTGGCGCCTGGCAGAGCGATTGCGCGACGTAGTTCACAGGGGGATGGACTACCAGGAAGCGTTCGGACGTTACAGCCGGGAGCAGAGAAGTGCGGCCCGCCGGGCGACTCATCGGGCTGAGCTCAACATGACGCTCGGCCGGACGCGCACCCGCAGCGTCTTCCTGCGCAACTCGATGGTGCGTCTTCTGCTCCAGTCTCCCATCAACCGCCTGACCGCCCGCCTCTTCACCATGCACGGGCTCTATTCCTGGCCGGTCTGACAATGGTGACCAGGCGCCGTGAGATCCCACAGAGCCGCGAGCGCAGCGTTTTTTGCGGAGCGCGTCGGGTGGGGTGCGAACCGGTGGAACCGGTTCGCACCCCACCCGACGCGCTCCGCAAAAAACGCTGCGCTCGCGGCTCTGTTTCAAACGCTGTGCGGCTCTGTGGGATCTCGCTACGCCGTTCGTCCATTACTTGGGTTGCAGGCGCCTCTCGATAAACCGCTCCCAAAGGTCGTTCCGGATGCAGGCCAGCAGGAACACTGAGGGTCTGAGACCGTAGAACTCAACCTGAAAGCGCTCATCCAGCTTCCCGGAAAGGGTTGGCTGAAGCTCAGGCGTGGTAATTACGATCGCGGGATTCAGGTCGCTCGGGACTCGTCCGGGCTCTTCCCAGTAGCCTACCCGGGAAAAACGCCGAAGATACCAGGGGAGTGGCCACATGCTGTAAGGGTCGGCGATGACCTCGATCAGCATGGACCGACCTTCCGGCGCGACTGCCGCGACCTGCTCGATTCTCCGGACCAGGTTGACGAAATCGGTACTCGTCTGAGAGTACACGTAGGGATTTCCGGGATCCGCGAAATAGCGGAAATTGTTCTCGATCGAAAGCCAGGTCAAATGAACCAGACCTGCTGCGAGCAGGAGGTACGCCGTCACTTTCCTTGTTCCCCGGGCTGCGTTCAACAGAGAGGCGGCGCCAAACCCAGCCAGAAGGATCAGGCCGTGGTGAAAGGAAAGCAAGCACCATGGCGTCTTGTAGGAGATGGCGGAGTACACCGCAGTCAAAACCAGGGCATAGACCGACAGGAAACGCATCAAACCGGTGTTACCGACAGCCGGACGGGGCCGAAGCCAGGCGAGCACGATTCCGACTAGCGCCAGGACCAGAATGAAAGCTTCGGTCCAGTGTGGGCCTTGTCCCTCGTGCGTGTAGAGAAGTGCTTTGAGATAGAAGTACCAGGGGTGCAGGTGGAAGCTCTCGGCCAGTCCCCGGGACAGGTAAAAGCCGAAACTTCTGACGCTGTCTATCAGCCCCACCGGACGGCTGAAAAACGAACTGAACAGAAGGCCGGCGGTCCCAAAGGCTGGAAGAATCAGCCAGGCCAGGTGGCGTCGAATCAGTGTCGAGATGGTCGATCGCGCGGCAAGCCAGTCGTTCGCGGCTACCGCTGCCAGTCCGACCGCTCCTGCGAAGTAAGCGAGTATGCTGGTTTCCTTGGTCGCGAACATGAGGCCGAGGCAGACGCCAGTCAGCGCGGCCCTTCCGGCCGAGGGCCGCGAGCAATAGAGCCAGCCCGACACGATGGCCGCGAAGGTGAAGAAAACCAGTAGCGTCTCCTGAATGTAAAACCGGCTGTAATACACCAGCGACGGCGAAACCGCAGTCAGAAACGCGGCAAAAGACAGCGCCGCAACCGAAAGACCACAGCGCAAAAAGAAGAGCGTCGGCACCAATGCTAATCCAAAGAGGACAGGCAACAGGCGGAAGTCCAGCTCGGTTGTTTCGGAAAAATCGCGGCCGGCCGTCAGCCAGATCAGCGGAAGTGACAGGTAATAGAGACTGGGCCCATGGTGATTCTCCGGGTCATAGCGATAAATGCCGGTTTCGAGCAGGATGCCCGTGCGAACCGCCTGGTTCGCCTCGTCGTGATGCATCGGGCGGACATCCAACCGCCACAGGCGCAGAAAGATCGCCAACAGTGAGATGCCAATTAAAATGGCGAGAAGAAGTCTGGGATTGTGGGTGGATGGGGGATTGGAGATCACGAATTGGGGAATCCTGGCCGGGCGCAGGCAACCTTGCTCTGGCGCCGTCAGCGGCAATGATTTGTCCGAGGCGGTGAGCCGGAGTGCCCGCGCTCCCCAGGGACTCTGTACCTTACCCCACCTTGCCGTAGACTTCGACTTCGGTCATGTGGTTCATTTCGTTGGCCGTATTGCCTTTGCTGTAGAGACGGACATAACGGCCCTTGACGGCTTTGGCGTCGAAGATCCTTCCGTAAAAGGTCTCAATGTATTCGAGATCCTTCCCCACGCCGAGGCCCGAGGAATTGTCATGATCGTTATTGAAGATCGTCTTGACGCCGGTCGTGAAATCCTTGTCATCCGAAACCTGGATCACAACATCCCGATAGACGCGCGCCTCGTTGTGGAAATGCCACACCACAATGTCGTAGATGGTAGACGGTTTCTGGAGGTCGATCTGGACCCACTGTGTGCCCGGACCAAATTCCACGTAGCTGCCCTCGACGCCTTCCTTATCGCCATCGGTAATCTGGTCGATCTCGCCGATGACCGGTTCGTTGTCGCTCGCGGTTACCGGCTTGTTCAGCGCGATGTTCTTGGTGCCGGCGGGCACCATGATCGACGTCGGTGGAGGACCAGTGCGAGCGGGCTCGAGATTGGGGGTCTTCAGGTTCTTGGGCGTGCCGATGAACCTCGGTTTTGGCAGCTGGAGCTCAACTTTGACCCTCCCGGGAGTTTGTGCGTAGATCATGACGCACAGCCCCAGAGTGGACAGAGCCATAAAAAGATAACGTAACGTGCGATTCATCATAGCTATATCATCCCTTCTCGGTATCGTCCGAATCAACCCTAATAATGGAGATTCTCAATTCACGAATCGGTTGCTGGAATCTTTACGGCCCGCGCGCGAAACCCAGGGGTCGCAACCGCCTCGTCGCTGAATGCCCCCAGGATCCCCTGGCGAGGCACGATCACCAGACCTCCGACGGCCGGCATGGATTGGCACAGTTCCATCACTTCGGACGTCGACATCACCATGAAAGCGGTAGAAAGCGCATCGGCGACCGCGGCAGACGGCGCCAGCGACCAGGCGGCCAGATGTTCGCGGGCGGGATACCCGGTTCGCGGATCCAGGATGTGCTCACCTTTCAGTCTCTTGCTCGATCCGCTCAGGGCTTCGTTACTGATCCGTACCGTGCCGAAACCGACTGCCTCACGCCACTCGCCGCCGGTTCCGAGCACCCAACCTTCCTCGCCCGGCTCTGAAGAGCGAGGAGACCCAATGGCTAAAGCAGTGCTCGTCCCCGAATGGAGCAGCGCGGACTCGATGCCCCAATCGCGCAGAATCTCGGCGCCTCGATCGAGCGCGTAGCCTTTTCCGATGCCGCCGAGATCGAGCCCGGCCGGACCGGCCTGCTCCGAGGATTTAACGGGAGCAAGGCCGACGGTCAGATTCTGGCGGTCGAGCACGATCCTTTTCATGCCGACTCGAGCCAGGGCTTCGGCCCGCTGTTTATCGGTGATGTCCAGAAGAACACCGTCTTCGCCTCGAAGCGAGCTCATCAACGGCCCGACGGTAGGGTCGAAGGCCCCTCCCGTCTTTTCGTACATCTCCTCGGCGATAGCGAGGCATTCGAACAGGTCGAGCGTTACTTTAACGGACTGGCCGGGCTGAAGCCGGTTGACTTGCGACAAGTCGCTCGTGGGCCGGAATCGCGTCAGAAGTGTTTCCAGCCGGTCGATCTCCGCAAAGACCGCCTGCGCCGCCTGTTCAGCGTACCTGGCGTCATCCTCGTCAATGATGGCCTCAAAATAGGTCGCCATTGCCTGGTGAGCAAAGCGATGAAAAGGCAGTGGCACTGTCTTATCCCCTGCCGCGGAAAAGCCCAGAACCAAATGCGTGCACGTGTCCAGAAAAAGCGTGAACTTCGGTCATCTCATCGCATTCCGCTGTTCGCCGCGCCAGTATTCGTCTCGCGTTCCTTCCGCGGGATCAGTTTTCCAATTCCTTCAGCCCGTCCTGTGCTTGCCGGCGCAAGGCCGGGTCTTCAGACGTTTCCAGCAACTTTAAGAGCGCGGCCCTTGCCCGCCCGGGCTCTTGTCGGGCGACCGACTGGGCCAGTCGAAGACAGGCGGCTTGCGCTTCATTCTTCAAAGCCGGATCGGCCAGATAAGGTTCAACCAGGTCGAGCGCCCCGACTGACGGCACTCCTCCCAGCGCGCCCAGGACCAGCCTCTTCTCCTCTTCTCGTTCGGCAATTCCGAGGGCCTCGCGAAACATGGTCACCTGGTCTTCAGCTTTTCCCCTGTCGAGAGAGCGGGCCAGCCGGACGTAGCCCCGAAACCCCAGGATACGATGGGCCGGACTTGAGGCGCTCCTGGCCAGCTTAAGAAGATCGGCGGCTGTCGTCAGGTCTCCCCAGTCTGCCAAGGAACGGACTGCCGTGTCCTGAACTGCAGGGTCGGTGTCGGAAAGAGCCGTGCGGATAGTAGCGAAAGCCGTTTCTCCCCCAATTCGCCCCATCGCCCGCAGCACGGAACAGCGCTGGGACGAATTCGCGGCGGCCGTCATCGCGTCGGTAAGCGGTTGGAGCCGCGTCGATTCGGGCAGCTGCATAGCGGTCGCCTGGACCGCCTGTTCGGCCGTCTGCTGCTCGCGCAACTCGCTTAACTTCAGCATCTCGGAAACGAGCCGTGGCAGACTGCCGGGACCGGCCGCCGAGCCCAGTGTCCGCCAGGCCTCGAACCGGACCCGGGCGTCCCGGTCACTCAACAGCTCGAAAGCCCGATCGCCGATTGCCGGGAACCGCCGGGCTGCCAGGGTTTTCAGTGCAAGGACGCGAAGCGCCGCGTCTGAATCCTTGAGATACCGAGCGATTGACTCGTTAACTCCCGGGCCGCGCAGAAACCTCAAGCTGTCCGCGGCCGTCGCTCCTACCGGATCCGGACGCTTCGAAGCCTGGAAAAGCGTTTCGACACAGGTCTGATCGCCCAGTCTCCCAAATGCTTCGAGAGCGGCCAGCTGCACAGGCTGGAAGGACGATTCGCTCTGCTTCTTCAGCTCCGGGAGCGCGGCCGGATCGGCTCGGTTTGCCAGAGCGCTGACCAGAAAGACCTGTGTGTCCGGCGGAACGGCAGGCAAAACCTCGAGCACCCGCTGGGTAGCCTTCGGCCCCGTCACCTCGTTCACCAGCCGGGAAGCAGCCTGCCTCAGCTCGACCTCCTTGCTTTTGAGGGCATCGAGAAGTTGGTCGAGCGACGCCTCCCGGCGAGCCAGGACCAGTCCCCTGAGCGCTCCGGCTCTCGCCACTGATCCGCTTGTCGGGTCCTTCAGAATCTTCTGGTAGATTTCCTCGGCCCGGGACGGCCGGCCCTCCCTGGAAAATGACTCGGCGCATTTCAAATAAGCGTCGGCCTTGGCGGCCTGCAGACTGGGAGGAACCACCGCCTGCCCGACAAGGGTTACCGCAGGGTCCCCGCCGATTCGCCCCAGCGCTGCCAGGGTCGTTTCAACTACGGCCAGATCGGAATTGTTCAGCAGGGCGCCCAACAGCGCGACAGCACCGCGGTCCTTCCGGGCTCCAATGGAGCTGATGAGCGCCAGCCTCGCCGCTCCCTTCGAGGTTGCCAGAGCATCCCGAAACAGCTTGTCGACTTCCGGACACGCCAGCCCCTGGAGTGTGCCACGGGCGGCATCCTGGGTCTGCTGATCGCGGAGCAGAGAGGCCAGCTCCGTAACACTCCGGCAAGAGGCGATGTTAGTCAGAAGCGCGCATATCGATTGTTTCGCGGCCACAGTCGCCTCCGGAGACCGGAGCGCTGTCAGAAGGGCCTTTTCGATCTCCAGGCGTTGCTGATCGTTGGCTTCGCGTATCCGCTTTTCGATCGTCCAGAAGGCCTCACGGCTTTGACCGTAATTGAAGCTCAGGAGCCTGGTGTAGACATCGTTATCCGCAAGGCTGTAAGCAGTCGTAATAGAGAAGAAGATGAAGACGGTTATCAGTCGTCCAGTCACGATAACCTCCATGGTTTTACAAATGCCAGGGGCCGCGCATGGCGCGATACAGCCTGGCCTGAGCGGTCAGATCGTCGATCACTTCGTCCTTTTCCGGATCCCATTTGATCTTGCGACCCAGCTGCATGGAGATGTTCAAAAGGTGGCAGATCACCGCGGTATGGTAGCCGACTTCCACCGGCGCCATCGGCTTTCTCCTGGTGATCACAGAGTCAAGAAAGTCGCGATGATGTCCCGGGCTGCGACCTAACTGGATTTCGTCCGGGCTCACCTGTTCCCTCAACAGGGACTTTGGCTCGGCTTCCAGATTTCCGCCGTGGACGTGAATGAAAATCCAGCCGTCCGTGCCTTCGAATTTGACACCGCGTGGAGTCGCAGTGGTCCCGATCATACGCACCCCGTTGGCGTATTGGCACTCGAACTTGTAGTTGAAAAAGGCGTTGTAAAGATCGCCGGCAGGGGCCTCTCCCCGGGCATCCAGCTCGATCGGAACGGTGCCATCGGTCCCGTTTCCCAGCTGAGCGAGATCGATGACATGCGCGCCACGGTCAGTCATCTCGCCCCCTCCGTAATCGAGGATGAAACGCCAGCGGAAGTGGCAACGCTTAGGCGTGTACGGGTACCAGGGGGTGTGTCCCAACCAGAAGTCGTAATCCAGGACCTCCGGGACCGGTTCAGGCGGATGCGGACCGATGTCTTTCTGGATCTCGATGTGGTGCGGATCATTGCAGGGCAGGTTGATCCAAATGGTATGGAGTTTCCCGATCCGCCCGTTCCGAACCAGCTCGCAGGCGTACCGCGCGTTCGGGCGCGAGCGTTCATGACTTCCGGTCTGCAAAACGCGACCGTAGCGTTGCACCGTGTCATAAAGGGCCCGACCTTCGGCGATCGTATTGGTCAGGGGCTTTTCGCAGTAAATGTCTTTCCCGGCTCTCGCTGCCGCGATTGAGATCAGGCCGTGCCAGTGGTCAGGCGTACAGACCGTGACCGCATCGATGTCCGCACGGGCAAGCAACTCGCGGAAGTCAGCATAGGTCTTGCAGTCCTGGTTCGCATAGCGTTCGTTAACCGTCTGCCGCGCTTTTTCCAGGTGATCTCTGTCGACGTCGCAGACAGCTACCACCTGGACATCGGCCTCGGACAGAAAGGCTTTCATGTTAAATGTTCCCTGCCCGCCGACACCGATGCAGCCCATCACGATACGGTTGCTCGGCGCCACACTTCCGTTAAGCCCAAGCGCCGATCCCGAAACGATGGCCGGGAAGGCTGAAGCGGCGGCCACAGTCGAAACGGTCTTGATAAAGTCCCTTCTGCGGATGCTCTTCATAATGCCTCCTATTATAGGACCTGTGACGCTTGCAGGTCCCACGCGCTATGCGTTCTTTTCCGCTGGTGATGACCGGACCCAGACATAAGGCGCAGTCACCATAAAAAGAAGTAAAAAGAGGATTTCCGAATCGCCGAAGTTGTATTCGAACAGGCCGGCAGCCAGGAAAGCGAGGAGGCTCCCAAGACCACCGAGCGTTGTTGCAAGCAGGGCCCGGTCCCTCCTCCTGGCGCTCAATCTCAGGAACGAAACATGGTCCCAAGCCATCTTCACCCAGATCGCCAACCAGGTGGCGAGACCCAGAAACCCCATTTCCGCGGCAATCTGGACGGCATTGTTGTGGAGGTGCTGGTAGGCCCAGTCAGGGAATTCCCGGCTGACGCGGTAACGCGGGAACGCGCGCGAGACCACACGCGGCCCTATCCCAGTGTACGGGTGGGATCGAATGACGTTGACCCCGGTCCTGAGCAGCTCTACCCGCACCCGATTAGTCGTGTCGGCCGGGTCAAAAGTGGACGTGATCCGGTCCTTGAAGCGGCCGGGGAGTACAAACCAGGCAAGGGCAATCACGACCACAGCCAGAAGGCCCAGGCGGTAATTTCTTAGGGCGACGACGACCATCAAACCCAGGATGGCGCCTATCCAGGCGCTCCGAGTCATGTTCAACAAGAGCGCAAAGAGCAACAGCAGCAGGAGCGCGAGCCAGAGCCAGCGCGTCCTGCCGGCCCGGATGCTTGACTGGCCGGGAGCTATCCGAGGCTGAAAGAGGCTGATCACGTAAGCGGCCAGGACAATCGATACGATCATGAGCTGTCCGCCAAACGTCATCCAGTGACTCATCAAGCCGGTGACCCGATCGAGCAATTCCACCTTGTGCAGAACGAAGTATTGAAAGACGCCGACGGCAGCACTCGAACCGGCGGCGAGAAAGACAGCTTTCGTCGCTCGTGCCGTCTGCTCCCGGTCGAAATAGGTGAAGACCAGCGCAATTGCGAAGAAGTGCACGAACTTCCTGGCGTAGCGCGCGCTCAGAAAGAAGTCTTCTGATAAGACCATGGCGATCAGCGCAGCCCCTACGAACGCGAGAACAAAGGGGAAGTAGCGTGGCCGGCTCAGGACGAGGCGGCGCCGGGAAATGCACTGCCAGGCCCAGGCAAGGGACGCGCAACCGAGGAAAACTCCCGAAAGGAACACCGAGACCAGGGTCGCGGTTACGGCAAGCAACAGGCACCAGCGGATGACTTTGTCCATGGCCGAAGTCGTTAGTGTATTCGAGACCAGGGATTTAGTCACCCGGGCAACGACGCCAGCTCAGGAAACCGCAAATCGGTTTACTTCAGCAGCATGATCGTCCCCATTTCGCGCGGCTTGCGATAAATGTCGAAAAGCTCAGGAAACGAGGAAATCGGGCGCGATTCGTGATGGTCCTTCAGAAGATGAACGTAGCGGGAGAAGCTTGACGTGACCAGCGAGGTGTACTCTTCGACCGGCATGCCCGATCGCTTCAGCGCGTAAGGCCAGAATTCAGTCACGATCGGGATCCCTCGGCCGAGGATCGAGTGCGCTCCTCGAAAGAAGTAGCCTTCGTGGCCCTGAATATCGATCCAGACCAGCCCCGCCTCGGCGAGTCGCAGGTTCTCAGTCGCCGCTACGGTATCGAAACGTTTGACTGGTACCTGGATCGTCCGCCGGTTCTCTTCCTTGTAAAACCCGCCGGGCGCCTTCCGAGCTCCTCTGAGGCGATGATCCCCGTAATTGGACTCCGACAGCTCCAGGTCGGCATTGCCGTCCTGCGCCGATAGCGCCACTCTAAAGCAGGTAATGCGGTCGTCCAAGCCGTTCTGGCGAACATTCCCGAGCAGCAGGCTGAAGTTATACGGATCGGGTTCGAAAGCCAGGGCGGTTTCGAACAGCCCGTTTACAACAAAACCTATGCCGATCATCCCGATGTTGGCGCCCACGTCGATGACCAGGCCTCGCTTGCCCAGACCGAGGGAGTCGAGCAAATCAAGGACCTGCAACATGCTCGACTTTTCGAACTCCCGCCGCGTGTACAGCATCTTTCCAACGACCCGATCGCGCCGGTTGAAGGTCAAGCGTCCGTTCCAGGTGTCGAGCGTGATTTCCCGATTCCGCTTTGGAATGATTTGCCAGAGGAGCTTGCGCAAGCGTACTGACATACCGATAGGGAGCCATCATACATGCAGTTCTGGGAACGTGACCAGAGCGGGCTGAAAGGACACAATTCCGGGATGCACGCCGTCCCTACCGCCGCATCAGAAGAAGAATGCTCAAGTCGTCGGCCAGACCGGTCGCAGATCGAAATGCCTCGAGATCGGCCAGGCAGCCTTTCACCATCTCCTGAGGAGTGAGGCCCGACGCCGTTCTCAGCCACCCCTCCAGCCGGACCGACCCGTATTCCTGATCCATCTCGTTCCTGGCCTCGGACAGGCCGTCCGTGTAAGCGAATACGGCGTCGCCCGGCTTCAGTTCGAATTCCGAGACCTGAAAGGACGCATCCGCGAAGACACCCAGGGGGAGACTGGCAGAAGAAATCGGAACCACTTTCTCCCGGGTGATCAGGTACGGAGTGCAGTGTCCGGCGTTGGCGACCGAGACGCGGCCTTCGGGCTCGGCCCGCATGGCCAGAAGCGTCGCGTAATGGGAAATGATGGTGCTTTCGGAAAAGATGCGGTTGGCGCGCGCCAACGAGGCGGCCAGGTTGCAGCCGTCCGGGAGAAGGGTCCGAAAGAGTCCGTGCAGATTAGCGACCAGCATGGATGCGGCCACCCCTTTGCCTGAAACGTCTCCTATCAGGACGTTAAGCGCATCGCGGCCGCTGATCACGTCACAATAATCTCCGCTGGCCACCCGAAAGGGCTTGTAGTCGAAGCAGACCTCCCATCCGTCGAACTGCTGATGGCGCGGCGGGAGGAGGTTCTCCTGCACTTGGGCCAACAGGTCCAGGTCGCGCTGCAGCGCCTCTCGTTCGTTGGAGTCCAGGTCACCCAGACAGGTACGGACCAGAGGGTTGGCGAGCAGTCTTTCGGGCTCAATCTCCTCATGGCAGACCTCGCAAATGCCGAAGCTGCCCTCGTCCAGCCGCTCCAACGCCGCGTCAACCTGTCTGAGAAGATGGAGCAGATTGTCGGGTCCGGCGGCCGAAGCGAACTTGTTCAATCGATGCTTCCGTTCCAGAAGCTGATTGCGCAGGGTTTCGGTCAGAATGTCCATGGTTTTCATCCGACACTCAGTCTAATAGATGTTCGGGAGGAAAGGTTAGATTCAGACTTAGAAGAACCAGCCGATCCCCTCGAAATTCGCCGTCTCGGTCCGAAAATCGACGCGGCTGATCATGATCTTCACCTGGCGGCCATCGACGAGGCGCAGCGTTAGCTTGTGGGCCTGGTGAGCTTTGATCAGGCATTCCAGGGAGCAGGATAGCCGCCCGGTCACTCCGGTTTCCATGCCCCGTCGGAAGACGATCAGATCGTAGGTCACCTCCCCAAGGCTTTCCTTGCGACGGTACAAAAATCCTCGACCGAGAACGTTCTCGATAATCTCCATGCAGGATTCCTAAAATTCCCGACAGATCGGCGGACTGACAGACCGAGAGACTGTGAGCGGGGCGACTTGCGTCCATCCGGCCGTTTGCCGGTTTGTCAATCTGTCGGTTTATCAGCCTGCCTTTCATCCCCTTGCCGCCCACTGGGGAGGAGGAATGATTTCAGGCGCGGGTTTCGGCCCGGGATCGGGTCGACCACTGGTTTCCAGACGGTTGATCGGCCTGACTCTCATGTCGTGCTCGCAGGCAATCTGGCAGGAAAGGCGCACGCCGCTGAGCTGTTTCTCGGCCAGCTTCAGCTTCTCGGCTCTGGTCATCGATTCCGGCTCTCCCTCAAGGAATTCCACACGACAGGTCGTGCAACGGGCGTTTCCGCCGCACGCATGCATGATGTCGACACCCGCGTCTTCTTCTATAGCGAGGACCAGGCGTTTACCCGCAACCACATCAATTGTGGCGTACCCCTCTACCGTCAGTTTCGGCATAAGTTGCTCCAGGTGCTCCGCTTTGCCGTCAGGGAGACCTCCTCCTACTTTCCAATATTTGGGCGCCAGATTCAAAGCAACTTTATTGCCAGCGCCGGCCAGGCCATGTAGAATCCGGTCAGGACGGACCCTATGACGGAAGGAAGAATATCAATCTGGTTCTTTATCGGCCTGATTCTGGCCATTTATGGTGTCCTAATCCTGGGAACCGGGATCTATTATTACTATTATCCTGCCGAACATCAGGTCGTTTTGAACCATCTGCACGCCGGAATCTGGTGGGGGGCGCTCCTCGCAATAATCGGTGGGTTCTACTGTTACAGGTTCTTTCCTCAAAGAGGCGAACGGCAGGACCTCGCTGATACCGAGGAGAGGAAAGAACGTGTAGCAGGGATCGCTAATCGCTAACCCGTCGGACCTGTCCCAGAGTGGTTTTCAGCAGCTCCCAAGCGCGCCGTACGACCTGCTCGCCGGTTCTGATATTCCCGATGGCCATCCGGATAGTGAACTTCTCGTGGAGACGGGTGTGCGAAAGGAACACCTGGCCGCTCGCATTTACGGCATTTAACAGCGCTTCGTTCAGCTTGCCCGCGTCTTCGCCGTCCCTGGGAAGGGCGCGGAAACAGACTGTACTGAACCTGACCGGGGCCAGCCGCTCGAACTCGGGATCTGCATCGATCCATTCCGCCACCAACCGAGCCAGGCGCATGTGTTCCCGGATTCTTGCGGTGATGCCGTTGCGCCCGTAAGTGCGAATGATCATCCACAGCTTGAGGGCGCGAAAGCGTCGCCCCAGCTGGACGCCGTAATCCATGAGGTTGCGAACGGAGGCATCCTGTCCCGTCTTCAGGTATTCGGGCACCAGGCTGAACGCCTGCTTGAGGACGTCCATGCGCCGAGTATAAAAGGCGCTCAGGTCCATGGGCGTGAAAATCCACTTGTGAGGATTCACCACCAGGGAATCCGCGCGGTCGCAACCATCAAGGATCCATCGCATTTCCGGGACGATAGCGGCGGCGCCGCCATAGGCGGCGTCCACGTGAAGCCAGACGTTGTATTTGCGGCAGATGTCAGCGATCCGGGGGACAGGGTCAATGCTAGTCGTGGAAGTGGTGCCGACGGTGGCGACCACACAGAAAGGAGTCCATCCGGCCTTCAAATCGTCCTGTATCGCCTGTTCGAGGGCGGCGCTTTGCATCCTGTACTCGCCGTCCACCGGGATCTTTCGGACCCCTGCCTGTCCAATTCCCAACGTGATCGCCCCCTTTTCCACAGAGGAATGGGCTTGCTCCGAGGTGTACAGGCGCAGACGACCGGCATCCGGCCGGCCGGACAGCCCAAGCTCCCGGCAGTTGAGCCCGGGGACCGCTTCGCGAGCCGCGGCGATCGCGTGCATGGTCGACATGGACGCCGTATCGTAAATGATCCCGGAAAAACCGGCTGGAAGCCCGATCATCTCGCGCAGCCAGTCGAGGACCACCTCTTCCAGCTCGGTCGCGGCAGGGGAAGTCTTCCAAAGCATCGCATTGACGTTGAACCCCGCAGCGAAAAGCTCTCCCAGAATCCCCGGCGCCGAACCGCTGGTCCCGAAATAGGCCATGAAAGCCGGGTGATTCCAGTGAGTCAAGCCGGGCACAATCACGTTCTTCACATCATCGATGATCGCCCCCATGGGCTCCGGATTGTCCGGGGGAAGCGCGGCCAGCCGGGAGCGGATCACCCCCGGCTCGACCTGAGCAAGCACTGGATACCTCTCGGGATGTTCCAGATAATCGGCTATCCAGTCGATAATCCGGTGACCCCACTTGCGGAATGTTTCTGAATCAAGCTCACCAAGGTCGGCCAGCTCGCGGTTTTCGAGATCAGGTTCCATTGCTGCCTAGAGTCCGAACGCCTTGATGGCAACCCCGCTGGCCGCGATCATCAGGCCGGCGACGACATGGACATGCCGCTCAAAGAAGGAGAAAAAGAAGGGCCTCAGACCATAGAATCCGGCTAGCACTACGGCCGCCATAGTCCCCACTGTCGTTACACCGAAAACCACGGCCACCAGGACTACCCCGTACCACGCGTGCCCGAAGGCCGGAACCATCAGCAGCGGAATCAGCGGCTCGCAGGGACCAAAAACAAATACGATGAAGAGCGTCCAGACGGTCAGCGCCCGCCGGTCGAGCTGGTGCGGATGCAGGTGTTCGTTCTCGTGACGGTGCTCGTGAGCGTGACTCGGCTCGTCGACGTGGAAATGCGCGTGGCGGTGCGGCCGGTTGCGGATCGACCGGTACAGCGCCCAGGTGGCGTAGGCCAGACCGAATCCTATCAGGAGCCAGGCCGAGATTTCACCGCGTCGGCTTTCGATCCACTCCAGCCGTTCGGCGGCAATCCCGAGTGCGATACCCACCAGGCCGAGAAGGACCGAGGACAGAACGTGTCCCACGCCGCACAGCGTCGTGATCGTGAGCAGCTTTCGAACCGACCAGCCTTGGGCCCTGCCCAGCACCACGAAAGGCAAGGAGTGATCGACGCCGATCAGAGTGTGGATGAACCCGATTCCAACGGCCGTGCCTAAGAGCACTATCAGTCCTTCGTCCATCGGAAGCCCATTCTAGCTGGTTTGCATCGCGTGCGACAAGGAGGAACGAAAACCCCCCGGTAATGCCTCAGTCTTGTTTGTAGTGCTGCCTTTAGGCGGGCTCTTTCGAACCGTAACCGCTCTCAATGGTCAACCGCGGCTCGAAAGAGCCCGCCTAAAGGCGGCACTACAAACAAGACTGAGGCATTACAGCCCCTGATCCGCCGATAAGACGTGTGGCAGATTCGTACACCAGCGTGTCCGATTACGCTACACATTTTCGCAGCTGAATCCAAGCGGCCGATTGCTGTCCCTCGCTTTTAAATGTCGACAAGACAGCGTCTTCCCCAAGCCGTTTGGCGTACGTCCTCCCTCCAGGCACGGTTCTTGCTGTAGTCCGGTTGTGAGTGCATGAAGAAGCATGCAGGCGGCGGCCTTGAAAGGGCCGAGCAAGAAGGAGGAACAACGTGTTTGACTTTGGCGACCCCCGAACGGTTTGGCTGAATGTGACCAACGTGATCCTTGGCCTGGTGACGCTCGTTTGTCTGGTTCTCCTGGCCCGGGCGCTGATCTATGAAGTCCGGGTCCGACGGGAGCGGAAGACCCGGGTGTCGGATGCCGACCACGTCTATGCAGTGGAGGGCTTGGGCCTGACTATGGCCGACGGCGGAGAAAAGGTCCCATCCAAGAAGAAGTAGCCGATCGAGAGTCTCGAAAACCGGAGTTGCTTGTCATTGCCAAGGCGCCTCATGACTTGCCCCTTTTTTAGGGAACAACGGGTTAAGTTTTGCAGCCTGTCCGGGTACAGGAAGATGATCCTTCTGGATGTGGCTGACACGGCCCACGAGGTTTGTTCGGGACCATCCTACCCGACATGCCCGGTTTTGAGGAAAGCGGCGACGGGACAAGGCCATCCGGCGGGAGACCGCTCGCTCGCCTGCCCGTCGCTTCACGAGTCTCTGGTTCAGTACTGTACCGCCGGGGCGTTCAAGAAGTTCGTGCCGGCCTCCGAACCGAGACTGGTTCGGTGCGGGCGTCCTGCCTATCGGTACTGTGATCTCTACCGGGAAGCGGTGCCGGTGGCGCAGGCTGACACCGGGACGGCTCTGGCCCCCGGGGTCTGCCTCCCGGCGCACCTGGGCTATGCGCGGAACCACATGTGGATGGACCAGATCGGCACCCGCCAGTGCCAGATCGGCATCGACGCTTTTCTCGCCGGAATGATCCACAGCGTGGACCAACTCTCCTTTCTTGCCGTTGCCGGCGTATACCGGCCCACGGTCGTTCTTACGGTAAGAGGGGTGGATCTTCGGCTGACGTTCCCCGCGGCGATCGCCATCAGGGCGGCCAACCTCTATCTGCGCGCTCGAACGTCGCCTTTGACGGAAGACCCATACGGAGCGGGCTGGCTGTTTGAGGGGGAACTGCAGGATGCGGATCAGGTGGAGAAGAAGCTGTTGCGGGGCGCCGAAGCGACATCGTGGATGAAGGAAGAAAGTCGCCGCCTGGAGAGCTGGATACGAGAGCACGTGCCCGGGAGCGACGGCGAGCCAATCTTGAGTTCGGGTCGGCCTTCGGGTCAGACCTGGATCGAACGTCTGTCACGAGAGGAGTTGTTGTCTCTCTTCGAGGAGTTTCTTACGGCCGACTTAACGTAGCGTGGGTTTCAGCGCTCTGCGCGGAGCCGCTGCGGGCGCTTTGAAACGCAGCCCTGCGCCTGGAGGCCCGAACGTGAAGTACACAGGAGGTAGCAGTGCGGTTGCATGGGAGTATAGCGTTTATCCTCGGGCTGTTTTTGATGCTCGGAGTTGGGTGGTTTGTCTTTCCTTTGGCCTTATATGAAACCATTGACCAGCCCCTTCAGTTCAGCCATAAAGTCCATACGGGCGAGCAGGTGGGAATGTCCTGCGAAGATTGCCACGGGTTCAGAGAAGACGGAACGTTTTGTGGCATCCCGCCGCTTGAAAACTGCGTAAACTGTCACTCGGAGCCACAGGGGACGTCTGCAGCGGAAAAAGCGCTCTTCGAGAACTACATCTCCAAAGAGCGTGAGATTCCCTGGCTGGTCTACGCACGCCAGCCCCAGAACGTCTACTTCTCGCACATTCAGCATGTGAAGCTTGCCGGCATTAAGTGCGAACGCTGCCACGGCCCTCACGGAAGCTCCGAAACTCTCCCGCCGTACCAGCGCAACCGGATCAGCGGTTACAGCCGCAACATCTGGGGCCAGTCTGTCTCCGGCATCCGATCCGCCCCATGGGACGGGATGAAGATGGACGACTGTGAGCGTTGCCACGCGGAGCGGCGCGCCGGAGCCAGTTGCCTGGGTTGCCACAAGTAGCAGCTGCCGGAAAATCCACAAGCTTGGGCGGTTGAGCGGTGGATATTCCGCTCCGTATCAAAACCCGCCCGAAGAACGCATCAAGGAAAGGATTATGAAAACAGGCCTGATAGATCGCCGGAATGTGCTTAAGTTCCTTGGAGGCTCGGCTCTGGGCACGGTCCTTAGTCCGCTGCCTTGGAAAGTCCTCGACGACGTGTCGATCTGGACACAAAACTGGTCCTGGATACCTGTGCCGCCTCGCGGCGAGACCGTCATCCGGCATACGAGTTGTGCGCTCTGCCCCGCGGGATGCGGGGTCAAGGCGCGTTGTGTCGGCGCGCAGCCGATAAGCTTGTCCGGCCTCCCCGGCCATCCGACCAGCCGCGGCTTTCTCTGCCCGGGCGGGCTTCTAGGCCATCATCTCCCCTACTCTCCAGGGCGCGTCCTCCAACCGTTGCGCAGGACTGCGGGGGCAAAGGAAGCGGCTCGTCTTTCCCCGGAACAGGCTGTAGCGGACCTCGCCGGCATCCTGGGCCGGCTCAAAGCTGATCCGGCCGCGGGCCGCGTGGCGATTATCGACTCACTGCCCGGGCGGTCCGTTTCGCTGGCCTACCGGCGCTTCGCGGCCCAATTCGCCGGCGGCGCTTATGTCGCTCCATCTTCTGACCTCAAAAGCAGCCTGCGTGTTTTCCGCGGGATTGGCGGCCAGGCGTATCCGGAGATCGGGATCGACCTCGAACGCGCTCGCACCATCTTGAGCTTTGGCGCCGACTGGTTCGAAGGCTGGGGAACACCGGGGCGACTGACCGGAAAACGCCAGCCGGATCAGGCGGCACGAGTCACGCAGATCGAGCCGCGTTACTCACACACGGCGGCGCTGGCCGATGCCTGGCTGCCGGTGCGCCCAGGCACTGAGCCGATCCTCGCTTTGGGGATAGCAAGCGTGATTTTGCGCGACCGGCTGTTCAACCCTGCTCTGTCACCCCTGGTTAACCGGCTGAACGAGATTGCCGATTTCCGGGACTTGTCAGTCGCGATGCGCCCGGAGCGTTCGGCTGAAATCTGCGGAATCGACGCGGAATCAGTAACCAGGGTCGCGCGCGAGATCGCAACCCGTCTTCCCGGCCTGGCGCTCGCAGGCGGGTTGTTTGACGCGGACGAGATCGTCGCAGTCAACCTCCTGAGCCTCCTGACAGGGGCGGCGGGAAGCGAGGGCGTGTTCGTCCCCCGGCGGAGTATCCCGGAAGTCGACACGCTGCCAGCAGCCGGGTTGGCATCCCCCACCGAGATCTCTCAGATCCCGGATGAGTCGATAGCGCTGCTCATCGTTGACACCTCCGTGCTTGGACAATCCTTCCCAAGCTCGGCCATCAGCCGGAAGCTGGTGCCGCAGAACGCCGCAGTCGTGTCATTTACCTCGCTGGCCACGGGTTTTTCCGATCTTTCGCACTACGTGCTGCCGGTTCCCATGTACCTGGAGGCGTTCGAGGAGATCCCGACGCCGGCCGACTCGCCTGTAGCCTCCCTGTCGTTCTCGGTTCCGTTTTTGCCGGCGCCGCCGGCGGCCTGCTCGCCGGTAGAGTGGGTCAACCGCCTGGTCCAAGCCGCCCGGCTGGAGTGGGAGAGCGTTTCTGTCGATGCTCTGGCGGAGGCCCGAATCAAGGCCGTCTGGAATTCGAAGAGAGGCTCGGTCTACAGCTACCCGGACGGCGCGAGCAAGGCGACTGCCGATTTCTCCTCGGCGGAAGAGCTGGTGAAGGCGTTCAGATCGGGCGCGTGCTGGCTTGATTCACCGGCTGAAGCCGCCAAACCGGACTTCGCCGGCTCCCCCTATCTGAGCGCCGACACCTGGGGAAGACTGAAGGGTTCCCTGAACCGGCCGATAGAGGTCTCGACCAGGTCGGACGAGAGTTCCCTTACGCTCATGCCTTTCAGGACTTCCATCCTGGCGCTCGGCGCGGCTTCGCCGTTAGCCGGTAAGCTGACCCGCGAATCCGATTTTTATCCGCGACCGGGGGACGCGCTGATATCGCCTTCCACGGCTGCTCAGCTGGGTCTGCATGAGGGCCAGAAGGCCGAGCTGGAAACCAGTAAGGGCAGGCTCGCCGTCCGGGTTCGGATCGACGAGACCGCCGTCCCCGGTGTGGCGTTTGTGCCGGTTTGTGGAACGGATGATCCCCGAGATTTGTGCGATATCAGTGAAGACTTTGCATGGCGGCCGACGCCGGCAAAGATCAGGAGGTTCGATGTCTGACAACGCGGAGCAAAATCGAGAAGCAAAAGACGGCCGCCCGGCCCATCGGTACGGCATGGCCGTAGACCTTGACCGCTGCAATGGATGCGGCGCCTGCATGCTGGCCTGTGCCGTAGAGAACAACGTTGCGCCCGTACCTGAGGAAGCGGATGACCGGAAAGGGGTGACGTGGATCAGGGTCTACAAGGCGAGCAACGGGGCGGCTTTCCCGGAGGCGCGAACGGTTTACCTTCCCGTCCTGTGCCAGCAGTGCGGCCACGAGACCCCTTGCGTGGCGGTCTGTCCACAACAGGCGGTCGACGTGGATCCGGAAACAGGAATCGTAAGCCAGATGCCCGAGCGATGTCTTGGCTGCCGCTACTGCATGGCAGCCTGTCCGTATCACGCCCGCTACTTTAACTGGTGGGATCCTGTCTGGCCGGAGGGACTCGCAAAGACTCTTAACCCGGCGGTCTCGCCCAGGATGAGAGGTGTGGTCGAGAAGTGCAATCTCTGCCATGCCCGTCTGCAGGCCGCCCGTGCCAAGGCAGCCGCCGAAGGGCGCCGCGAGGCGCAGCCCGAAGATTACCAGCCGGCCTGCGTCGAGGCGTGCCCGACAGGCGCCCTGACTTTTGGCGACCTGGCCGATCCGGATTCGCAAGTATCTCGGCTCGCCCGCTCGCAAAACTCTTTTCGCTTGCTGGAGCGGCTGCGGACCGATCCGAAAATCTACTATCACTCCAACCGGCGCTGGGTCCACGAGTTGGCGGAGCGGGGGGTATCGCGAACTTGAGGTCGTGAACACGTCCGCCTGACAGCTCGAGAGACTGAAGGCGGAGTTACAGCAATCAAAGGAGGCAACAGTTGGATAGGCACTTGATAGCCCGAGGACTGGACCGGACTTCTTTCTGGAGGTTCAGTCTGTGGATACTGCCTTGGGCAGCAATTCTTGCCTCGGGGGCATATGCGGCCGGGACCTGCCTGGTTTCAGGTCTTAACCGCACGAACATGGATAATCGATTTGCCTTCGGGCTCTGGATTTTCCTTGACTTGACCATTATTGCGTTCGGCGCGGGGGCCTTTTTCACCGGATTCCTCTTGTACGTCCTGCGCCGGAAACAACTGAAGTCCGTCATCAACAGCGCGGTTGTCGTGGGACTGGCCTGCTACAGCGGGGCTGTCGCCGTGCTGGCCGTGGACGTGGGCCAGCCGCTGCGCGCCTGGTTCACGTTCTGGCACCCGAATGTTCACTCGATGCTGACCGAAGTCACTTTCTGCATCAGCTGTTACCTTTGCGTGCTGCTCATCGAGTACTTGCCGCTGCTTCTCAAGAACCGGAAACTCCGCCGCATTCCATCGTTTTTGTTATTCGAGTTCGAGATGCACCGGCTGATGTATGTTTTGGCGGGAGTGGGGACTTTCCTCTCCTTCTTCCACCAAGGCTCTCTCGGCGGCCTTTACGGGGTGCTCCAGGGCCGTCCCTTTGCTTTCCGCGAAGGCATAGCGATCTGGCCGAGCACGTTTTTTCTGTTCATTCTGTCGGCCATGGCGGTGGGCCCCTGTTTTCTGATGCTGATTGTCTGGACTGTTTCCAAGCTCACGAAGAAGACATTGGTCAGTCCGGATTTCGACCACCTGCTGGGCCGCGTCTCAGGGACTATCCTGTCCGCTTACCTCGTCCTGAAGTGTGTGGATACCCTGATCTGGATGAATCGGACGGCTGTGTCACTCGGATCGGATCCATTTGCGTTCTATGCCTGGAGACCTTTCGGGAGCTGGATCTTGTTTACTGAGTTGATCGTCTGCGGCCTGGTGCCCGCCGTCGTCCTGGTGAGCAGCCGGCTGCGCAGCCGGCACTGGTTGTTAGTAGCGGCCGCGGTCCTGGTGTGCGTCGGGGTTGGCCTGAATCGTTTTGTCATGACGATTCAGACGCTGGCCTTGCCGACCCTGCCGTTCGACCGCTTCATGAGTTACTGGCCGAGCTGGCAGGAGGTAGCGACCTTTCTCGCTGTGATCGCCTACGGCGTCATTCTTTACTCCTTCTCATACCGCTATCTGAATCTGTTTCCCGAAGAAAAGCGGTCCGTGAGGGCAACTTCAAGAGCGATAGCAGTACCGGATTCAGCGTTAGTGGAAACGACCTAAAGGAGAGTCAGAATTATGTTGCCGGGAATAAACGGTTTTCATTGGCAGCTCGGACACCTGGTTTTCATCAGCACTTTCTTCACGATTCTCTTCGTGATCTTCGGGACCTCGGCCCTGGGATTCGTGAGATCGGCGTTACGCCTGCGCAGCCAGAACAAAGAGGCTATGTTCTGGCATCATCAATTTCAGGACCTGGTACCGGATGAGAAGTCTTGCCGGCATGCGATGACCGGAGAGCTGAAAGGGAGGATCTGCCCGAACGCCTTCGATTGCTGCAATTGCGCCACCCACGCCGTAATGAGTGAAGAACATCCCTGCTCCTCGGAGGCGGAGCAGGTCGCCGGACTTTGCTATCCGCCCGCGCGCCTCTACCACCGCGGACATGCCTGGGTAGAACCACAAAGTGACGGTACCGTCCTGGTCGGTCTTGATGATTTCGCGAGCAGACTGCTGGGAACGCCGGATCTAGTCGAGCTACCGGAAGTTGGAAAGCAACTGACAGTCAATGCCACGGCTTGGACAGCGCGCAAGTCGGGCGCCGAGGTCAGGGTCCTCGCTCCTGTTTCGGGAGAGGTCGTGACGGTCGGAGGCCAGGATCAGGGGTGGTACCTCCGGTTGCGGCCCGATTCGCCGCTCTCCCAGGCGCGTCACCTGCTTCACGGGGGCGAGGTTGAGGCGTGGATTCGCCACGAGTTGGAGCGCCTCGAGGCGTTTGCCTCCAGCCCTGAAGTGGGAGCAGTACTGGCTGACGGCGGGGAGTTGGTCAATGACCTCTCAGGCGCCTTTCAGTCCGGCGACTGGGACCACGTTTGCAGCAGTTTCTTCCTGCAGCCCTGATGACGAAACCGACTTCCACGAACCAACCCGAACCAACTCGAACAAAGACCCTTTTGTTCGTGTTGGTTCGGGGACAAGTCCGTTTCGTCATTACCTCACAATCTCGTATTTCTTGATTTTGTCGTAGAGCGTTGAACGCTCGATCCCCAGCTGGGCGGCGGCTTCTTTGATATTCCCGCGCGTCCGCTTGATTGCCGACTCTATCGCCTGTTTTTCGAGTTCCTGCAGTGTCATGACCGGAATCGAGAAGGGATCGTGCTGTTCCACTTGCTTGGCCAGGAACGAAAAGTCGGAGCGGGTCAGGAGGCGGCTTCTCGACGTCACGAGGGCGCGCTCGATGCTGTTTTCCAGTTCCCTGACGTTCCCCGGCCAGGAATGTGTCAGGAGAAGCTGCAAGGCATCCTCGGAGATGTCCTCGACGTCTTTGCCGACCTCCACGCTGAGCTGCTCGATGAAATGCCGCGCCAGGAGCGGAATGTCCTCCAGCCTCTCGCGCAGCGGCGGAATCTGGATGTTGATGACATTCAGGCGATAGTACAGATCGTCGCGGAAGCGGCCTTCCCGAACCGCCTCCTGCAGGTTGACATTAGTGGCGGCGATGACTCGCACGTCCACACGAATCTCTTCCGATCCGCCCACCCGGTAGAAGCTTCTCTCCTGCAGCACGCGCAGCAGGTCCATTTGCAGCTTGGGCGAAATGTCGCCGATTTCGTCGAGGAAGATCGTGCCCCGGTCGGCCTGTTCGAACTTTCCTTTCTTCTGGGAGACGGCGCCGGTGAACGCGCCTTTCTCGTACCCGAAGAGCTCGGACTCAAGCAGGGTCTCGGCCAGCGCGGCGCACGACACTCCGACAAACGGCTGGTCGGCCCGATCGCTCGAGGCATGGATGGCTCGCGCGATCAGTTCCTTGCCGGTGCCGCTCTCGCCTTGGATCAGCACGGTGCTGCGCAGGTTCGCCACGTCGCGAATCAGCCGGAATATCTCCTGCATCCGCGGATTCTTGCTGATGATGTCGTTCATGCTGTACGTCTTGCGCAGCCGTTTCTTCAGCATCTCGTTTTCGCGCTGCAGCGTCTTGACTTTGATGATTCGCGTTACCAGGAGCGAGATTTCTTCGAGGTTGCAGGGCTTGACGATGTACTCCTGTGCGCCTTCCTTCATGGCCGCTATCGCGGTGTCAACGGTCGCATAGGCAGTAATGATGATGATGGAAGCGTCGCGCCGCAGTTTTCGGATCTGCATCATGGTCTCGATGCCGTCGATGCCGCCCGGCATTTTTAAATCGACGAAATAGATGGCGTAATCCTTGGCTCGGGCCTTCTCGATCGCCTCCCGGCCGGATGCGGCTGTGTCGACGCGGTAGCCGTCCTCCTTTAACCAGGCGGCCAGCGATTCGCGCATCACCTCCTCATCGTCGACGACCAGGATTTCCCAATGACTCTTCATGCCTTACCCTCTCAGCTCATTCCACGATCGCTTCCTGGAGGAGTATCTCACAACTGACGCACCACTCGGTTCTCTTCAGGTCCAGCTGCCGGATGTTCGTCGCCAAGGACATCGGACACGATTTTTCGGGACAGTGGACGAGGCCAAACGTGTGACCCAATTCGTGCATCGATTCCTTAAGCGCCCGCTCCTCCAGAAGCCGGGTGTCAGGAGCGAATTGATAAAACTCCTGATGCAAGCGCGCCAGTGACACCACCGACAGCGGTCCATTGAGCTGCGCCTGACCGAAAACGAAGCTCAAGACCGGAATGAAAAGGTCTCTTTCGGTCACGCCCAAAACTCTTACGTCGGGACCCGGACAAACTTTCATCAACTCGTGCATCAGGGCCACCGAGCTGTACTGACGTCGTTTCGGGTCGAAAGCATAGGACGGATCAGGGAGAGGTTCCAGGCATTCGACCCGAAGCCCGAAAGCTCCCGCGAGGCCGCGCTGGAGGAAATCCAGCACTCCCTCCTCGACTGTCCCTACCCTGGTCAGGTAAATCAGACTCACGCCGGTTGCTTCAGCTCAGAAAGCCCCTGTTTTCCCGTTGTCGACTCATCGCTGATCAGGGGCAGAGTAACACGGAAGACCGTTCCCACCTTGGGAGTGCTGTCCACCTCCACTTCTCCTCCATGAGACTTGACGATTCCATAGACGACGGCCAGCCCGAGCCCCACCCCCCTGCCTTCCTCCTTCGTTGTGAAAAACGGATCGAAAATCTTGCTGAGGTTCTCCCGCGGGATACCCTCGCCGTTATCCTGCACCTCCAGCACCACTGCTTCCCCCGCCCGGTGCGTCCGAACAATGACTTTACCCTTGGGTTTGCCGGTCATCGATTCCGCAGCATTCAAGACCAGGTTAATGACGACCTGCTGAATCTGCGCCGCGTCGCACACCAGCATGGGGAGACCGGGCGCCAGATCCTTCTCGATCTCAATGTTGATCAACCGCAGCTTGTGATCGACCAGCGAAAGCGTGGTGTCGACGATCCTGTTCAGGTCGGCTTCGGCTGCGGCCGGTTTGGAGCGCCGCGAGAAGGCCAGAAGGTCGGCCACAATTCGACCGGCGCGCGCTGTTTCAGCCGCGACCTGGGAGAGGTATTTCCTGAATTCCGGGAGCCTCTCGGGCGGAATTCCGCTGTCTTTAATGATCCGCTGCATCAGCATCGAGAGGTTGAGAACGCCGGAAATCGGATTGTTGATCTCGTGCGCCACGCTGGCTGCGAGCTGACCGAGAGAAGCCAGACGATCGGCTTGAATAAGTTTGCGATGCGCGACCTCCAACTGGTCGGTTCTCTCTCTCACTTTGTTCTCGAGGCCCTGGTTCAACTCGTTCAACTCGGCCATGGCCTGCTTCAGATGCTCGCGCATGACATTAAACGACTTGGCCAGTTCGGACAATTCCTCGCTCGAATGAATCTCGATCGGATGATCGAGTTGCATGTTGCTGACCGCTCTCGTCCCGTCAATGAGCCGGCGGATCGGGGCATCCACGAAACGCTTGGTGAACACCACGATAAAAAGGCCGATGGAAACGATGGCGACGAGAGTAACGCCGACACTGCGCACTTTGATTCCCAACAGCTCCCGGTCCACATGGTCCAGATCAAGGTCAACATCAAGCACTCCCAGGACCTTCGTCTCCGGTGGATGCGCGTGACAGTTGGCCCTGCTGCACGCCGGTTCGTTGTAGATCGGAGTGACCATCGCGAGCTTGCGTGAGCCGTCGGCGCCGTGGAAGATTCGGGCTCGCGAGGGCATTTCGACTTCCACTTTCGGCGGCAAGGTGGAGTGGCAGAGCGAACAGGCGTCGGCCTCCTTCCCGTATTGCCGGTTGTATTCCGCCGGATTCGTGGAAAACATGACCCGGCCCTCACGATTGAAAATCCGGATCCGGTTGATTCCCTGCTTCTCGGCGATCTTCTGCATCACCTGGTAGGCCGCCTCACGGCGATCGTCCAGCATTGCGTGCCAGGTGGCGCTCGTAATGCCTCGCGACAACTGGTCGGCGCCCAGAATCATCGAGTCCAGCAGCTGCTTCTCCTGCGTCTTGACGTTGATATAACTGGACAAACCCACCACGATGATCACAATAATCGTCAGTGACAAAATCAACTGAAGAGCTAATCTTTTGGGCATCACCCGGCTCCGTGGCAAAGCCTATCGAAAACACGACCGTGTAGGCAAGTGAAGCGCTTGAAAATGCTCGACCTTACGAGGCTTAACTCCCGTGCTGACTACCTCGCCTGTCTCGAGGCTTTTGCGCGTGTCCGGGCCGAACGACAAGACGAAGAGCGTCGCCTGATCAGGGACGGTGAGGTCTTCGACGTGCCGGCGTTCTGCTACGTGTGCGGCCGCGGCCGAAAGCTCGCGGTCCGTTTCACCAAAGAGGAGCGAAAGACTCAGGACACACCCAACTGGCGCGAGCACCTTCTTTGTCCCGGCTGCAAGCTCAATGCTCGGCTGCGCGCCTGCTTCCACCTGTTTTTTGATCGCGCTCAGTCACGTTCGGGTGTGGTTTACCTGCCTGAGCGGCAAAGCCCGCTCTACCGTGTGCTGTGCCGCCGCTTTACGTCGGTGGTGGGAAGCGAGTTTCTCGGTCCTTCTTTCCGGCCGGGCCAACGGAACTGGCGCGGCATTCGCCATGAAGACCTCTCGGCGCTGTCGTTTCCCGATGCCGCCTTTGACGCAATTCTGTGTTTCGAAGTGCTCGAACACATTCCTAGCTACCTCGCCGCCTTGGGCGAATGCTTTCGTTGTCTGAAAACCCCGGGCTTGTTTGTCTTCACCAGCCCTTTCGTTCTTACGTCGGAAGTGAACGTCACGAGGGCACGCCTGCGCGGTGACGGGTCCATCGAGCACCTGCTGCCACCCGAGTTCCACTCAGACCCGTTCGGGAAACGAGACATTCTCTGTTTCCACCATTTCGGCTGGCAATTACTTCATGAGATGGCGGATTTGGGGTTTCACGACGTTCACGCGATGCTTTACTGGTCGCGCTACTACGGATATCTCGGGCAGGAGTCGGCGGTGTTTCTTGCGAAGAAATGAGGCAGCCTATGGAAAAGCAAATCGGTCAAACCAAACTGACTCTCAGGATCGGAGACATTACCAGGGAAGAAGTTGACGCAATGGTTAACGCCGCCAATTCCAGCCTTCTCGGCGGCGGCGGAGTCGACGGCGCCATCCATCGGGCCGGCGGCCCGGAGATCCTGGAGGAGTGCCGCAAAATCCGGGCGAAGCAGGGCGGCTGCCCAACCGGCGAAGCCGTAACGACCACGGCCGGACGCTTGCACGCAAAGTACGTCATCCACACGGTCGGCCCCGTCTGGCGCGGAGGCACTCACAACGAAGACGAACTCCTGGCGTCGTGCTATCGCAAGAGCCTGGCACTCGCGGCCGAGCTCGAGTGCCGGTCGGTGGCCTTTCCCAGCATCAGCACGGGTGCTTACGGATTCCCGGTGGAGCGGGCGTCGAAGATAGCTGTCAGGACTATCCAGGAAGAAGCGCCAAAGCTGAACCTTTCTGAGGTTCGCCTCATCCTGTTTTCAAAGGCCGACTACGATGTCTATGCGCAGGCCGCGGCCAAGCCATGATCCGCTCTCGGTTGCTTGTCCGCTCTCCTGCACTCGTGCTAAAGTCCGGCTATTCTTGGTTGGTGGCGCTTGAATACTGAGTAGACGAGGGAGACCCTATGGCGGAGATCAAGACCAATGAAAGCCAGACGCCGAAACATGCCCCCTATGTGCCTGTCCAGACAAGCATGCAGGAGTTCACGACCCGGGCCCTTTTGATCGGTCTTGTGTTGTGCGTGATTCTGGGCGCGGCCAACGCCTATCTCGGCTTGAAAGCGGGGATGACAATCGCCGCGACGTACCCCGCGGCCGTCATCGGCATGGCTGTGCTGAAGCTGTTCCGCGGGTCGATCCTCGAAGAGAATATGGCCCGAACCGTCGGGTCCATTGGAGAATCCGTCGCTGCCGGCGCGATTTTCACCATCCCCGCTTTTGTCATGCTGGGAATCTGGCACTTCAAGGCTGAAAGTCTGCTCGCCGAATATCTGGTGGCGGCTTCCCTGATGATTCTCGGCGGAATTCTCGGAATCATGTTTGTCACGGTCCTCCGCCGCGTCATGGTGGAAGACCCCACGCTCCCGTTCCCGGAATCTGTTGCGGCAGGCGAAATTCATAAAGCCGGCCAGCGCGGCGCCGAAGCGGCGATGCAGCTGTTCAAGGCCATGGGAGTGGGCGCTGTTATCCGCCTTCTCGGCAGACTGGATGCCGAGACCCTGGACGGGCTGGGTGTTTACTACGCTGTCAACCGCTTTCAGGTGGGTGTGGGCCGCATCGGGGAAAGCCTGGTACGCCTGACCTCAAACCGTTCGATCCCAGCCGGCGGCGTGACGACCATCACCGCGCCGGCCGCCACCCCCGCTTACATCGGCGTCGGGTTCATTATCGGTCCCGAGCTTGGCGCGCTGAACTTTGCCGGCGGAGTTCTGGCCTGGGGACTCTTCGTGCCTCTCCTCGTTTACTTTCTCGGTCCCAGCCTGATCGATCAGTTCGACGGCAACTGGGGGGCGTTGACGGGGGATGTGTACCGCCGGATCGTCAGGCCGATCGCGGTCGGAGGCATGCTGGTCGGCGCCTGCTACACGCTTTGGCGCATGCGGAAGAATCTCGTTGTCGGCATCAAGCGCGGCATCGCCGACGTCAGAAAGTCCGCCGCCACGGAAACCACCACTTTACGGACTGAACGTGACCTCAACTTCCGGGTTGTTCTCCTGGGGATCGCGGTTGTCTTCGCCTTGATGATCGCCCTTTACTCCTACTTCACCGGTGGGATCGGCGCTGCTCTGCTGGCGGCCATCGTCATGCTGATAACGGGATTCTTCTTTGCGGCAGTCTCGGGAAACCTGGTCGGCATGATCGGCTCCTCGAATAATCCGATCTCAGGCCTGACCCTGGCCACGACCGTTGTCGCCGCCCTCACCATGGTGGTCGTCGGCTCCACGGGCATCGGAGGAGTGGCGGCAGTCCTCGGCGTCGCGGCAATCGGCTGTGTCTCGGCGGCCGTCGCCGGCGAAATGCTGCAGGACCTGAAGGTCGGGCACATCCTGGGAGGCACGCCTTGGAAGATGCAGGTCGGCGACCTCATCGGCGTCATCCTGGCAGGACTCGTCATGTTCTTCCCGCTTTACGTGCTTCACAATGCCGACCTGGCCCAGAATCCACAGAGCGGTGGCTTCGGCGGCCCCAACCTGGCGGCCCCGCAGGCCGGCCTGATGGCGGCGTTGTCCCAGGGTATCGTCGGCGGAGAAATGGCCTGGCCGCTGATCATCGTCGGGATGGCCATGGGCATCTCCCTGATTTTGTTAAAGGTCAGAAGCCCGATGCTGTTTTCCGTCGGTATGTACCTGCCTCTGGAAACGACTTTCGCCATCTTCGTCGGCGGGACGATCAAGGGGATCGTGGACAAGCTTGCGGGGCGACGCCGATACAATGAGGCTCAGAAGGCTCGAGTCGAGAACGCCGGGATCCTGGCCGCCTCCGGTCTGATCGCCGGCGAGGCCCTGATGGGGCTGGTCATTGCCGCCGTGGTTTTCATTCGAGACCGTACCGTGGGCAAGCCGGAATTCCCCGCCTGGGCGGCATTCGAACCGGTTGCCGGATGGCTCGCGATCGCGGTGTTCGCGGTGCTTATCGGCTACCTGATAATGGTTCCGCTCAAGAAGGCCGGCGCGCCCGATGAACCGGCGCCGCCGACGGCCGCGTTCTAGCACACAGAACCGGGAGCCGAAGCGTTTTCTGCGGAGCGACGCATCCAGAGCGCCCTTGGATCGCAGGTGTCTCTGGCCTGTATTCGGGGCCCCAGCGCAAGATGGCCTGCGCTCCGGCCATAGCGAGCACTGAACGTGTTGAACTTACACTAATGACAAACGCCTCTCCCATGGCGCCCGTCCCGCCTCCTCCCGCTTACCGCTGGATCGTGCTGGTGTTTATCAGCCTGTCCATGTTCGGCCAGTACTATATTTACGACAGCATCAGCCCTTTGGCCGACCTTCTGGCCAGGCAGTTAGGCTTCTCCGACAGCAATATCGGGCTCCTGAATGCGATCTACAGCACCCCGAACATCTTCATGGTCCTCATCGGCGGAATAATCATCGACCGGTTCGGGACGAAGAGATCGCTTTTCCTGTTCGCCTTTCTGTGCCTGGCCGGCTCTGCAGTGACGGCCTTCAAGGGCGAACTGGCGGTCATGGCGGCCGGGCGGCTGGTGTTCGGACTGGGCGCGGAATCAATGTCCGTAGCGGTGAACAGCGCCATCGCCAAATGGTTCCGGGGCAGAGAACTCAGCTTCGCCTTCGGTCTCAACCTGACCTTGGCGCGACTCGGGTCTTTCGCCGCCTTCAATTCGCCCTCCTGGGCCCGGGATTACTATCAAACCTGGCAGGGACCCCTGTTGATCGCGGCGGGCGCCGGGGTCGTATGTGCCGGGGCGGCGGCCATTTACTCACTGCTCGAGTCGCAGGCGGAGCGGAAATACGAGCTTGGGCAGGCGGGGCAGACCGACAAGGTGCGACTCGCCGACGCCTTTCGCTTCGGGACTTCTTACTGGTACGTCGTGGCTCTTTGCATCACTTTTTATTCGGCTATCTTTCCCTTTCAGACGTTTGCCATTAAGTTCTTCATCGAGGCTCACCAGGTGGATCGCGAGACGGCCGGGTTCCTGGTCAGCATGCTCACCCTGTTTGCCATGATCTGCACTCCTCTGTTCGGTTTGCTGGTCGATAATTTGGGCAGGCGCTCGCTTTTCATGATGTTTGGCTCCGCGCTTCTGATTCCGGTCTACCTGGTCATGGCCTACAGCCGGGTGAGTCTTTATGTGCCGATGGCCATGATGGGTGTCGCTTTCTCCCTGATTCCGGCCGTGATGTGGCCCTCAGTCGCTTACCTGGTCGATGCCAACCGGCTGGGGACCGCATACGGACTCATGACGATGATACAGAACATCGGCCTGGCCGCATTCAATCTTCTGATCGGGACGGCCAACGACCTGGCCCGCGCCAGCAGTTCAAATCCCGATGGTTACGCGCCAGGCATGTGGATTTTCTCCTCACTGGGGTTCTTCGGTTTGCTGTTCGCCTTCCTCTTGCGAAGGCGGGAAACCGGTCCGCACGCCCATGGTCTCGAGACAATCAGGGCAGGGAGCCATGGCTGAACTGAAACTCATTCCCCGGGTCTCGCTGGCTGAGCTCACCACCATGAGGATCGGCGGGACAGCCGATTGGTTTACCCGGGTCTATGAGGTCGGCCAACTCGCGACCGCGGTGGCTTGGGCAACCGAGCGCGAACTTCCTTTCCTGTTCCTTGGCGAAGGCAGCAATGTCCTTTTCCCCGATTCCGGCTTCCGAGGCCTCGTCATCAAGAACCGGTTCTTCGGCTTTGAGCGCTCGGGCGACGAAGTGCTCGTAGCCAGTGGTGAGAACCTGGGGGAGGTCATACAGCGCGTCAATCGGATGCACCTGGCGGGACTGGAGTGCATGTACGGCATTCCGGGAACAGTCGCGGGCGCGATCGTTGGCAACGCCGGGGCCTACGGTCAGGAGATTCGGGAATCGATCATCGAGGTGACGACCTGGTCTACTGCCGGCGTGCGGACGTTCGACCGCGAGGCGATGGAATTCAGCTACCGGCACAGCGTGTTAAAAGACCGTCGCGATCACTTCGTGCTCAGCTGCCGTCTCCGGCTGACGCCCACGACCGCCAACCTGGCTGCCAAATCCGAGGAGATTCTGCGAAAGAGACTGATCAAGTACCCCATCGGCTTGCGATGCCCCGGCAGTTTCTTTAAAAACATTCTCGTCAGCCAGCTCTCCCCCGAGGTGCTTGCCGGGATTCCTGATAGTTTCATTCAGTTTGGCAAGATCCCTGCCGGGAAGCTGCTTGAGGAAGTGGGCGCCAAGGGCGCGACTCGCGGCGACGCTCTGATTGCCGACTACCATGGCAACCTCCTGATTAACCGGCGGCTTGCGTCGAGCGCGGACGTTTTGGCGTTGGCCAACGAATACGCGCACAGAGTCTGGGATCGCTTTCGAGTACGTCTGGAACCTGAGATACTGATTGTGGAGGGAAATCACTGATTTCACCATGAACCAGAAATTCGTGATTGCGGGACGGCGCCCTTTAAAAGGCGACTACCCGGTCCAAGGCAACAAGAATGCCGCCTTGCCACTGATCTCCGCCGCTCTCCTGGCAGACAACGAGGTTACCCTGAAAAACATCCCGCGCATTTCCGATGTCCAGAACCTCGTCCGGATGATCGAACACATCGGCGTCACAGTGGAATGGGACAAGACGACCCTGCGGCTTGATCCGCGGGAGCTTTCCAGCGCCGACCTCCCGGATCACCTGGTTGAATCGCTTCGCGGCGCGGTTCTGTTGCTGAGTGTGCTCGGCCCGCGTTTTCGCAGCCTGACCTGCGCGGTTCCGGGCGGCTGCCCGATCGGCCGGCGGTCCTTCAGCATGCATTGGGAAGTCTTCCAGGCGGCCGGATTCTCGGTCGTCGAGGAATTCGGGCGGATCAGCCTCGAGTGGTTGGAAGAGAAACCACCAGAGGTTTTCCTGGAAGAAAGCTCTGTGACCGCAACCGAAAACGCCCTTATTCTCTTTGCCAGCCTCGGCGCCGGGCTTATCGGCAATCCCGCCCGCGAGCCTCACGTGGTTGCCCTCATCGAATTCCTGCGGCTGCTAGGTTGCGAGATAGAGACTCATCCCCTTTATTTTCGCGTCACGCGGGGCGTCCAGCCTCAAAGCGCCCCCGTCGAATTCGAGATTCCCCCGGATTTCATTGATGCAGGAACCATTGCGATCGCCACCGCCGTCACCGGCGGGGCAACAAGCCTGCACGGGATTCGGGAGCTCGACCTGATCGGCTTCCAGAAAACGCTCGCCCGGTTCGGCCTGACTTTCATACGGCAAGGCGAGGATATCCTCCAAGTGAGCGGCGGAGTGATCACGAATCCGAACGTGATCACCGCCGGTCCGTGGCCTTCCTTCCCTACGGATCTCGTCAGCCTCGTTATCGTCCTGGCCACACAAGGCGCCGGAAGTTGCCTGATCCACGACTGGATGTACGAGGCCCGTATGTTCTTTGTCGACAAGCTGGTCAGGATGGGGGCCCGCATCACTATCTGCGACCCCCACCGCGTCCTGGTGGAAGGTCCCCATCGACTGCGCGGAATCCGGCTGGAATCGCCCGACATCAGGGCCGGCATGGCGCTCGTCGTTGCCGGGCTGTGTGCGGAAGGGACAACCACGATCGAGCACGCTGAGGTCATCCTGCGCGGTTACGAGGCCGTGGCGGAGAGGCTGACGGCCATCGGGGCGGCGATTTCGCAGCAGTGAGGTCGGGCGGCGTGCGCCCCTCTCGTGAAATTCGTGAAATCCCTGGAGAAGGACGCCCGGGGTGGCCGCAAACTCAGTCTCTTGCGGGCTTATCCGTGACCCGGGCGTCGAGCCGGTTCAGAAAGTAGGTGATCCAGTCCCGCACTTGAACGGGCAGCTTGTCATTGCCTGCCGCCGCTACTTGCTCTCTGACGGTTTTCAGCCGCTGCTCGAAAGTCACCCTGTCCCCCTTTGAGGCCGCTTCCCGGCTCTGGAGCACGGGTTCGGCCAGGTCCTGCTGCAGTTCCTCGCTCGGAATCAGGCGCATCGTGGCTGCCAGGTCGTCATACAGGCCGTGCACGCTGCGAACGGCCAGGAGGAGAAGCCCCAGCTTGGGTAGCTCCGCGCACACCACATGCTTTTCCCGATCCAGTGTCCGAGTCTCATCGACCCAGGACTTCTCCTCCCGTTGGAGGACACGCAGGTCAGCGCCAAGATCCGGAAACAACCCGGGCGCAAAGGTGATGCAGATCCCGACGGGGCCCTTAAACTCCAGCCCGCCTGCGATCTCCAGGAACACGGGAGGAGAGCCCACCAGGTATCCGGCGGAAGCTTTCGGCCCGTCAAACAGGAGGCGGAACGTGATCGACCCCTTCTTGACCACCTCGGAGAAGGTCAATATCACTTCAGGCAGAGGTTGGACCTTGACGGCGGTGCCTTCGTTAACGGGGATCGTTCGCCATTCGGTCAACTGGCGCCTCTGCCGGGTCGGGTTCTCAGGCCTTGGAATGACTTCCTGTTCGGCTCGCAACGGAGAAAGGACCCCGGAAAGGATCAGAAGTAAAGCAGCGCGCCGCATCCGGTCATTGTAGCCGATGTGTGTTCGAATTCCCAAGCTTTGCTAAAAAATTAGCAGGAAGTGGCTCCGAAAGCGCCACAGAGCCGCAAGCGCAGCGCTTTTCAGCGGAGCACGTCGGATGCGTGCCTTCAGTACGAATCGATCTTGGTTCCGGCACGCATCCGGCGCGCTCCGCTGGAAAGCGCTGCGCTTGCGGCTCTGTGGCGCTTTCGGAGCCATGTCCTGCGGAGGCCGAGGGGTTGCAAATTCGCTATTTGTATGCGCCGGTTTGCAGGCAGAAAGAGCCCGGATTACCCCGGCGCATCTACCGCCTTACCCGCTGGCGGTTCTGTTCCGGCATAATAGAAAGTCTATGACCGATCCAAACGAGGCTGCAGCCAGCATGGCGCCGCAGGCGTCACCGGAAACGGCGCCGGCGCCTCGATTCCTTGCCCGAACGTTTCAGGCCTTTCGTTACCGCGACTTTCGAGTGATGTGGATCGGCGCCTTTACCTCGACGACCGGGACCTGGATGCAGATGGTGGCCGAGTCGTGGCTGGTCCTCAGTCTCACGGGATCGGCTTTCTACCTCGGTCTGACCGGTTTTCTCGGCGAGCTTCCGCTGATCCTGTTCTCGCTGGTGGGCGGGGTGGTGGCCGATCGGGTCGAGCGTCGCAAGATGCTGCTCGGCTCTCAATACGTGCAGATGACCTGTGCGTTCATACTGACCGTCCTGGTGTACTTCGGGTGGGTGCGGATTGAACACCTTCTCGTCCTGGTTTTCATTGTAGGAACGGCGCGTTCGTTCGGCGCCCCGGCCTACCAGGCGTTGATTCCGAACCTGGTCAATCGCGACACCCTGGCGAATGCCATTGCGCTCAACTCAATTCAGTTCAACCTTGCCAGGGTCCTGGGCCCGTTGCTGGCTGGCGCCGCGCTGGCCGGTTTCGGAGCAACGCTGTGCTTCGCCCTGAACGGCGTCTCGTTCCTGGCCGTGATTGTGAGCCTTTACCTGATCCGATCGTCTTTCCGCCCGGACCCGACCAGCGATTCCGTCTGGTCGGGGATGCGAAAAGGCTTCAGTTTCGTGAAGTCGCAGGGCGCGCTGTGGCAACTGAGTGTTCTCGGCTTCGTCACCACCTTTTGCGGGATTCCCCTGGTCACGCTTCTTCCCGTATTCGCCAAGGACACCTTTCACACCGGCTCAACCGGGTATTCGACTATGATGGCCGTGTCCGGTGTCGGGGCCGTTTGCGGCGCCCTGCTCTATGCGGCCTTCTCATCCGTCAACCAGCGCGGCTACCTGACCCTGAGGGTCCAGCTCATTTTCGCCTCATTCCTGATCCTGTTTGCGGTCTCGCGAAATCTGTTCGTGAGCTATTTGATCCTGTTTTTCGCCGGTGTCTGCCTGATGACGCTCTTTGCCTCGATCACTTCGCTTGTGCAGCTCGCCACTACCGAAGAGATGAGGGGCCGGGTGATGAGCATTTTCATGCTCGCCTTTCGCGGAGGCATGCCGCTCGGCAACCTGGCGGCCGGTTTTCTCGCTTCCCATTACTCGCCGTCCGTCACGCTCATGATCCTGGGCGTGATGCTCAGCGTCTCGGCTTTAGTCTTTATTTTCTCCGGCGCAGGCGTGAAGGATCTCTAACGTGCCTACGTCCCCCTGTTCGGCGATAAGAGATCGCGGAGCAGAAAGCTGTTCCCACAGAGCCGCAAGCGGAGCGTTTTTCGCGGAGCGCGTCGGGTGCGTCCCCGTTTCGATCGATCAACCCTTGGACGGCATACACCCGGCGCGCTCCGCTGAAAAGCGCTGCGCTTGCGCTCTGTCGGATGTCGCACCACCGTGGCCGAAAGAGCCCAGGCGGGGTCCCACACGGCCGGATCGGGCGCGTCGAACGCGGTAACCCCTCAGTTTTTTGTTCGGAGTGTGGCAGCAACGAGGAGAGAGGCCGGTGC
>JBHGBF010000230.1:0-8873 GCA_041946865.1 Acidobacteriota bacterium
CGGTTCCTGTTGATTCATCTGTATACTTTCGCCAAAGTCCTTACGCCTTCGGCGTATGGGCCTTGGGGTAGGGGGGCACACCACGGGCTGAGGGTGCAAGAGCAAATCTAAGTGGCGGAAGTGGCAAGTCAGCGGGTTGCAGACCGACGCCGGCCAAGCTATCATCTTGAGGCCGCCTACATGTTAATAACGCTTAACGGGGAGAAAACGACGGTGGCGGAGAACTGCACGGTGCAGTCTCTGATCGAGAAACTCGGGCTTGACAAGGTCCGCGTAGCCGTGGAAGTCAACCGCGAGATTGTCCCCCGCAGCCGATGGGCTGAGCATCTGCTGAAGCCCGATGACCAGGTGGAAGTGGTGCACTTTGTGGGCGGAGGAGAACGATTTTAAATGTCAGGTAATCTTGTGATTGCGGGTAGGGAGTTTCGTTCCCGGTTGATCCTGGGGACAGGAAAATACACTGACTTCGAGACAATGCGGGCCGCTCACGAGGCGAGCGGGACGGAAATGGTGACGGTGGCGGTCCGCCGAATCGATATTCGGGACCGGCGCAAAGAATCCCTTCTGGGACACATCGACACCCGGAAGATCATGCTGTTGCCGAACACGGCCGGCTGCTATACCGCCGAAGACGCCATCCGATACGCACGTCTCGGCCGCGAGGCAGGGCTCTCGGATTTCGTAAAACTTGAGGTCATCGGCGATGAGAAGACGCTTTTCCCCGATAACGAAGCCTTGCTCCAGGCCACGCGCGTGCTTGTCAAGGAAGGGTTTGTGGTCCTCCCTTACACCAACGATGACCCGGTTGTCTGCAAGAAACTGGAACAGGCGGGTGCGGCGGCGGTCATGCCTCTGGGAGCACCGATCGGCTCGGGCCTGGGGATACAAAACCCGAACAACATCAGGATTATCCTTGAAACAGTTTCCGTTCCTGTGATTGTCGATGCTGGGGTCGGGACTGCTTCGGACGCGGCCATTGCGATGGAGCTGGGAGCTGCGGGCGTGCTGATGAATACCGGAATTGCAGGCGCCAAGGATCCCGTGCGGATGGCCCGCGCCATGAAGCTCGCGGTAGAAGCCGGTCGCCTGGCCTACGAGGCGGGCCGGATCCCGAAGAAACTCTATGCCTCGGCCAGCAGCCCCCTTGAGGGTATGCTGGTATAAGATAAGGAACTAAGGGACCTGAGACGCTTGAGAGAACTGACAGACCAGGTCAGTCTTCCGCTGCCAGTCTCTCAGCTGTCGGTCTGTCAGGCAGTTTGCCGGTACCAATGCGAACCGTTCACGTCCATCTCGGCGAAAGAAGCTACGATATCCTGATCGACTCGGGCTTGCTGGCCCGGCTTCCGGAGCTCCTCCGCCAGTACGGAGTTCGAACGCGCCTTTTTCTCATCGCCAACAGCAATGTGTTCAGGCTTCATGGCGAGGAGCTGTTGAAAGCCTTGAACAGCGCCGGTTTTCAAGCCACTCAGATTCTGATACCGGACGGTGAGAAATACAAAAATCTCCAAACTCTGGAGAACATTTACACTTACCTGATTGCCCAGGGCGCCGATCGCCAGTCCACCATCCTGGCCTTGGGCGGGGGAGTGACCGGGGATCTGGCCGGCTTTGCCGCCGCCACTTTCCACCGGGGTGTCCCTTACGTACAGATTCCGACGACGCTGCTCTCACAGGTGGACAGCTCCGTAGGCGGCAAAACAGGCGTGAATCACAGCCAAGGGAAGAACCTCATCGGTGCTTTCTATCAGCCGCATCTTGTCTGTATCGATACCGATACCCTGGCCACACTTCCTGACCGGGAGCTCCAGTCCGGCGCCTACGAGGTCCTGAAGTACGGGCTGATTTATGATCCCGACTTCTTCGACTACCTGGAGGCTCATCTTGAGGACATCAAGGCGCGCCAGCCGGATGTCATCGAAAACGTCATCAGTCGGTGTTGCGAAATCAAGGCGGAAGTCACGTCTCTCGATGAAAACGAAGCCGATTTGCGTCGGATCCTCAACTTCGGGCATACCTTCGGGCATGGCCTGGAGGCCGCCGCCGGCTACGGGTGTCTCACCCACGGAGAAGCTGTCGGTTACGGCATGATCGCGGCGGTCCTCCTCTCCGAGCGTCGCGGCTACCTCGATGCCGGGACAGTCAAACGTGTGAATACCGCCATTTGCCGAATCGGCCCGCTGCCGGACATCGCGTCCCTCTCGGTGGATTCAGTCCTCCAGGCCATGGCGCGAGACAAGAAGCGGCAGCACGATCGGATCAACTTCGTTCTGCTGAAAGACATCGGGAAGACTACCGTTGAGAGTGACCTGGATCAGGCCACACTGCGTGAAATCTGGGGTCGGATCACGGCTCGCGGGTAGGAGTGGGACGTGCAGCGCTCTCGGATCCGTGCGATCCGTGTTTCCCGTGAGCGGAAGACTCTGACCCAACGAGTAAATCAACGAACAACACGCACAGCTCGGGTCGAAAGCCGACAATCCTCGCCCATGAAAGCCATCAAGGAACCCAAGCAGATTCGGAGCATGTTCAGCGCTATTGCCCCGCGCTATGACCTGCTTAACCATCTGCTGTCGCTGTCAGTTGACCGGTATTGGCGCTGGCGGACGGTACGGGGCGTCACCCGTGAGGCCGGCGAGAACCGGCTGATCCTGGACGTCTGCACCGGAACTGCCGATCTGGCGCTCCTGCTGGCGCGTTCGCACTGGGTGGTCGGCTGCGATTTTTCGCACCCGATGTTGCGTCTGGCAGCTGAGAAAACCGCCGCCTCGCGTTTACTCGAACGGATGCGCCTGGTGGAAGCCGATGCCTTGTCGCTTCCGTTTGGCGACGCGGTGTTTGATGCCGTGACGATCGCTTTCGGCCTTAGAAATCTGGAGAATTACGAACACGGCTTGCGCGAGATGAGACGGGTGCTGAAGCCGGGAGGAACGTTGGCAGTTCTCGAATTTTCCCAGCCGCGATTTCCAGTTGTCCGCCAGGCCTACCTGTTCTATTTCAGCCGGGTGCTTCCGAAGCTGGGAGAGTGGATCTCGGGGCGCCCGGGCGCCTACTCGTATCTCTGTCAGTCGGTGCGTGACTTCCCCGAACAGGATGAACTGGAACGAATTACAGCCAGGGCCGGGTTACGCTACGTCCGGCGTTACTCGCTCACCGGCGGGATTGCCGCGCTGCATCTGGCCAGGCGGGATTAACGCGCATGGGCGCGAAACAACCGGTCGGCTGGCCGATTCCGGTTGGATTGCCGGGGATGTTCAGCCCCTAGGCGAATCAGGGACCGTAAACCCCTCCCTGCGGGGGATCCATCGGGGTCTGTGGTTCCAGCGTCTCCAGGTCCGTGATACTCGCGGGTTTCGGAAGCTCGCCCACCATGGCGGCGATATCGCCTTCTTCCACGCCGGCGGCGCGTGCTTCGAGCTTCAGAACGTCAATCGCCTTTGCGGCCGCGGCTACTTCCTGCTTGTTGTTCTCGATTTCCTTCATTGTCTGCTCGACCTCGGCGCCAAACCTGGCGCGAGCGGCGTCATCCGTCTGTGCGTAGAAGGAGTTGTACATGTTGTTCAGACGTAACTGCAGGACCTGACCTTTATTAACGGCGTTCTTGTAGTCCAAGACGGCTGATTGAAACTTCGGCTTCCACTCTGCCAGCAGCTTCGCATACGCATCCGCCTCTGAAGTGCCTGGCGGCGCCTTCTCTTCGGTGGCTTTGGTCTCATCCGCGGGCTTGGTCTGCTCCGCGGCTTTGCTCATGCTCACCGGGGCATTCTGAAAGTTCTTCAAGTCGGCGTTGGTAATCAAACGTGCCGGTTTCTGAGTCTTGGCCTTGCGTTCCCGCGCCTGTCTGGACAGCTCTGCCAAGGAAGGCTCGTTGGACTGGGCCATTCCCCAGCCTGACAGTAACAGGATGGCCAGCAGGAAGAGTCTCATAGGAAAACCCCCCGTTCCTTTCAGTGATTATAAGGCTAGAGTTTCATTTCGGGAAACAAAATCCGCCAACCAAGCTGGGTCGGCGGCAACAGGGTCAATGAACGCCGCACCGCGCCTGCATCGTAGATGACCTCGACTGAGTCAAAAATCTTCAGGGCGAGCGGTTCATGAAGCATCTGTCCCTTGCTTTCCCCCGTACTGTTTGACATCCAAATTGCACCCCTTATGGTGGCATCAGCACCGAGAGTCAGGCGTCCGCCGCCCAGGTGCAGAACCACTCCTTCGATGTCCACACCCGCCAGGCTGAAGTCGCCACAGGCTACCAGGAATCCCTCGAAAGATCCTGTGATCGCACCCCCCTCCGGGTAAAAACGAATCCCAGGCAGGCGGGTGTCGGTGAAGGCGGGCAGCTGATCCCGGAAGTGCTTCCAAAAACGGGCGTCAAATACCCGGCGATAGAGGGGGGAGGTGGCATAGACGGCAGTCATATCATGGACCGAAGGGGTCTTGCCGGCACCCTTGATCCGGGCGATGGCGCCGGGCCCCAGGGAGTTGATCAGGCTGGGGATAAGCTTGTGGCCGCCGATGCCCGCCACCCCCGGTTTTTCTCCTCCGTCCAACTCGAATCCCTTGTGAGGCAAGTCGAAGTTACCGCTCTCACCGAAGAGCACCATTGCCGCCTGTAAGTCGAAGACCCTTTCCTGTCTGAGCACTGCTTCCACCAAAGTGGCGTTGTTTCTCGCCGCCTCGAACAGCCCGTTCCTCCGAGACCGGACGATACCCATGCTGCGCACCAGGACGACGCCGTCTCGGTCGTCCGCAGCCGGTTCGGCCGGGTCGTTTGAAAACCTGATGTAGAACCGGCCGTCCCCGGGGGCGTCATGGCCCTGGGCGAGGAGGAGCTTGCCGTCGTACACCGGCCAGCCGTCATCGCGTTCGACGGACCACGACTCCGGGTCCACCTTGCGGGCAACATCAAAGGACAGAGGATTGCGCCACTCGGCCTGTCCGGTCCCCGAATGCTTGCCGTCGGGTCCGTTGAGCGTTTCGTCCAGTTCGAGGTGCGGCAAAAGGCTGCGCGCGTACTCGATGCCATTCTCGGCGAGAATCAGGCTGTACAGCTGGCTGTCCAGTGTCCCGGTCAGGTTCGATTCATTAGCCAACATCAGGCAGACGTAAATGCTCAGCGACAGGACCAGCAGGATCATGAACAGGACGGTGATGAGCGTGAATCCGGAATCCTGCGGATGTGTTCGGCTCATGGATTCTCCTCGAACAGGTTCGGCCGCCGGTTCCAGAGATAGACCTGGAAAGACAGCTCCCTCGGGCTGGTCTCCGGCATCCGGATCAGCGTCTTGTCGGTCTGGGCGCCGAGCTTCACACTCAGAAGCAGTGGATCGGTCGTGTCGGCTTCGAACGTGCTAACGTTCCGGAAGACCGGCTGAAAAGATCCGCCAGCGCTCCTGATCTGGAGGTCGGCTCCGTTATGCCTGATGGAAATCGACTCGTAGCTTTCGTCCAGATCCCCGTCTGGAAAGCCTTTCGATCCGTCCGTGTCGCTCTTGACGTGAAGCATGCCCCCGTCGCGCAAACACGTCGACTCGTGCTTCGAGCAATTGTTGCCTGCCGCGGCGGTCCACTTGCATAGCAGAGGCGGGGCCAGGCAGAGGGTCGAATCCCGGTCATGCAGCGCGCTCAGGTCCCAGCTGAGGCTTTGAACCGGGGCGATAGCGCCCAGGAAGGCCATGAAGATGACCCAGCCGATTGCCAGCGAAAGTAAGACCTCGACCAGGGTCGAGCCTTTATTTTTCCGCACACAACACCTCCCACTCCCGGCCAAAGCGATTCTTAAGGACGAAACGGCGGAGCGGACGTGCGCCTGGGACGGGCGCCAGGGTGTCCGGGGAATCGGGCGGAGCGCGCCTCAGCTGCCTTCCTTTGTTCCACAGCTCGAAGGCCTCTTTTGAAACCGCCTGATTGACTCCGTGCCAGAGCAGTATCTGGGCGGTGAACTGCAACAGGCCGGCGACGGCAACGGTCACCACCAGAGCCGTAAGGAGCGTTTCAATCAGGCTCACACCTCGACTGCCGGAAAACCCGGGGAAAGCTACTCGAGGCGCTGCCATCGGAACCTCCCGCTCGCTGCCACGATGACTCGCAGCTTTCCCGACGGATTCTCCAGCGTGTATGTTCCACCCGGAACCGCGCTTCCCCGCGAGTAGAAAGTGACTTTCGTCTTGGGGTGGTCGCTGAACCGGACTCCGGGAGGCAGCTCACGCCACACGGGGGTCTCGCCGTGTTCCACCACCGAATAGGCTGCCCGGTCGCCCCGGACTTCAATCGCAACCGGCAGGTTGCCTGCCAGCGAAGCGACCCGGGCGCGCCACAGATCCGATATCAACGACTGGCAGGCTGACTGAAGCCGGTGTTGGGTAGACAACGTGTCCCAGCTGTTCAAGCCGATGCCCACAACAGTTCCCAGCAACAGGCAAGTGACCATAAGGTCGACCAGACTGAATCCTCTTTCGCGCATCTTTTCTCCTCGTTAGCTATAACGCTCGAGTTGAAAAATCTACGAAAGTATTTTTTCTAGCCAGTCGCGACCATTGAAAAGGTGGGACTTACGCGGAGGTCTTAAGGACGGGCTGGAGCTCTGTGCTCGCGTTTGTGTTTGTGGCCCTGCTGAAGTTGTCCAGCATCCGGGCGGCGGTGAGGAGATCGCCTTCGGAGACGATGTTGTACCTTTCGAACACGCTGCGGGTCAGATGACCGGTCAACTGCATCGCGACACGCTCCGGGACCCCGGCGCGCACCAAATTCCTGACTGCGGTTCGCCTGAGGTCGTGAGGAATCCGTCCGAGGACTCCGGTCTTCTCGCACGCTTTGCGCCACCCGGACCGAAAGTCCCGGATCACCTTGCCCTTGCGATTGAAGACGTAGGGGCAAGTGACGCCCTTGGCCTTCAGGCGGACGGCCTCGGTCCATTGGCCTTCCAGCACGGCCTGTAGATCGCGGGTAAACGGGAAGACGCGTCCTTTACGGTTCTTCGTCATGCCGGGAAAGAGACGCACGGTTCCGGCGCTGAAATCGACCTGCCGCCACTCGAGCGGCAGGATCTCGCTTGCGATCCTCCAGCCGGTGATCCAGGCGAAGCGAGCGACCGGCTGAAGCGGCTTCCGCAGCTTCGAAACCACCATCTCGAACTGCTCCAGCTCCAAGAAGCCCTGCCTCGCGTTGTCTTCCCTCAGCATTGGGAAATATGGCTTATGGAACAGGAGACCGGCCTTCATAGCGAGCGTGAACGCACGCCGGATCACGCTCAGTTCGCGGTTGACATTGGCGTTCGAGATGCCTTCGGACTGACGCTCGATCACGTAACTGGTCGGATCCGCCGTCGTGATGGTGGTAGCCCTCCGGTGGCCGAAGGCGGGAATGATGTGATTTTTCAAGCGGCCTTTGATGCTCTCCAGGGACTTGTAGTGGTTAATCGTGTAGTCGTCGACGACGAGCGCGGCTAGTTGATTGAACTTGATCTTTTCGCTCTTCGGGTTAACGGGCTTCCCGTCCGCTATCGCGCCCTCGCGCTTCTTGAGTAGCTCCTTGGCCTTGGTGAGCTTCTCGGAGCCGCTTGACTCCCGCTTTTGCAGGCCGTCCTGATAGTAGCTGATCCAGTAAAACGGACTGCCTTTCCTTCTGTAAATCGATCCCATAAAACACCTCCAATTCCTCCCTCCCCTATTCCTTCCTTCCACTCAGACCTTTCTTTCATGGCCTCAAGCTCCCCTTCCTTGAACCATGCCGCCAAGGGCAGATCCGGCCTTTGAACTAAGAGCGTAAGTTCATGTAAAAGGCGCCGCGCTGGAGCAGTTCGGAGCGACGCGGTGAATGGTGGGAGCATGGAGCTTCACGAATTCCTTGGCGTTGGCCCCGTCTCTCTTGCCAGCCGGCTTCAGGGTGGCGGTTCGTCTGGGTGCGATCTGCCTCGTGATCGCTTGATAGCAATGGCTGCATAGGGTTTGCAGAGAAGAGGGGAAAAGTGCGAAAGAATTAGCTTGACCATGCCGTTCGTGTCGTATAAGATCCAACACAGTTCTATATCGGCGAGAAGGCATGTGGACGGCAAAGAGGTTCCTGTCATGAAAGGAGGCTTTTTGCCATGAATCAAATCAGAATCACTCCTTTAGCCACTGCCTTACTCGTACTCGCCATCGCTTTCATACCGGGGGCGTTCGGCCAAGAAGGCAAAAATTCGGTCAGCGACTTGATCAAGCTGTCGTGGTCAGAAAGAGTCAAGAAGTTGTGTGCAGACCGTTTTCCCGCCGATTCCTCCGATCCTGCATTATCGGGTCAAGCCGATGGGCGGCGTGTATGACCAGCAGGGGCAGCTGTGGGGATTTCTTAAAATCGACTACTTGACGTTGTGGAATCGCGATGACGGGCTGGATGTCGGCTGGACCTGCTCGACAAACCTCGGCTTCTTGCTGGGTCTAGTGGGTCTCGGAAGTTCGTATTTTATGGATGGTTTAAAAGCTCATGATATAGATGATGAGAGGTCCGCCGTGCTCGTCGCGGCTCCTGGCGCATACTGGTCCTACGAAGAAGGAATTAAGTACAACCTTACCTCGTCAGCGTACTTGGCCTTCGACTACTTTGCCGCCGCTCATGAGGATGAGCCAACCGATAAGAGCACCTACTTCACCCCATCTGAGCCGCAACCAGCTGGCACGCACCTCTATCTGTACTTAACAAGGTCCAAGCACGCCACCTATTTCGGCAACGATTCGGATACCCCGGATCACGAGCCTCTGATTCCGGGAGATGTAATAGCAGCTGTTTATATTGCCATTGACGGTCTATATTTGTCGGGTGCCATTGATTATTGGACTTATCTAGTCCCAAGACAAGTAGATCATTTTGATTTATAAGAAAAAAGATGCCTGAAATGC
>JBHGBF010000231.1:0-8865 GCA_041946865.1 Acidobacteriota bacterium
CCTGGGTTCGCGAACAAATGGAAAATGGCAAATGGCAAATGGCAAATTGGATTGGATCTGGGGCCAAAACAGTAAGAAAGCCGGGTCCTTCAGAAACGGAAAGCGATCCTTGGTTGACAGCTCGGGGTGGCCGGGGCGGGGCGCTTGTGCGCCTGGGAGGAGCTGGCGCGATATACTGTCCTGATGATCCCCCTGAAGTACCTGTGGCGGAGAATCCTGTCTGCCGCCGCCCTTTTGATTTCCCGCTGGCGGCTGATCGTGTTGGTGTTGTCTCTTGCCATTCTGATAACCCTGGCGGGTGTCTTGCTGTATGGCTTCATCAGATTCAAACCCCTTCTCGATGAGCGATTGCAGAAGCAGCCTCACACCAACGCCGTCTACAGCAGGCCCTTCAAAATCTCGCTCGGAGACCGCCTCTCTCTGAAGGAGTTGCGCCAGGAACTGGCCGAAAGCGGTTATGAATCCGAGAAGAATCGAGGGGAGGGCTCGGACTGGTATCAGGTGCTGCGCGGCGGTGTCCGATTGCACCAGACCGAGAACGGAAAGCCGCAGACTTTGGTGATCCGACTGGACAACGGCGCCGTCCAGAGCCTGCAGCGCGGAAGAGTGATGGTGCGTGAGATATCCCTGAAACCCCGGTTTCTGTCGAATTTGTTCGGCAATTCCCGGGAGAAGAGGAAGTACGTCCGCTACCGGGACTTCCCGGATCAACTCATCAAAGCCGTCCTTGCCGCCGAAGACGAGAACTTCTTTGAGCACCACGGATTGGACCTGCCCTCTCTGGCTCGGGCGGCCTTTGTCAACATCCGCGGGTTGAAGCCGAGGAGTTCGTGGCAAGGCGGCAGCACCATTACGCAGCAGTTCATCAAGAACTACTTCCTGACGCCGAAGAAAAGCATGCGCCGGAAGCTGGAGGAAGCGTACTTAGCCTTGCTTGTCGAATCCCGATTCAGCAAGCAGCAGATCTTCGAGTTTTACGCGAATGAAGTGTACATGGGGCAGGCCGGCTCGTTCAGCATGATCGGATTGGCCCAGGCGGCGGACGGATACCTGGGGAAACAGCTGCGGGACTTGTCCACGGCGGAATGTGCGCTGCTGGCCGGGATGATACAGGCGCCGAATCGCTATTCTCCGTTTGCCGATCGGCGGGCCGCGACACGTCGACGCAATTACGTGCTCGAGCGCATGGTCCAGGACCGCTTCCTGACCTCCAGTCAGGCCGAGGCGTCCAGTCTAGAGCCTCTCAAGACGGTCTCCAGCACCCGACACCTTTACACGGAGGCGCCCTATTTCATCGATTATCTGAGCGAAGCCATGACGCGGGAGGTGCCGGACTGGCGCAAGACCGAGAACTTTGAAGTCTTCAGCACCCTTGATCCCGAGCTGCAGGAGGCGGCTGTCGAGGCGGTGCGGGCCGGAACGGCCCGGGTTGACCGCCAGTTGCGAAACCGGAAAGGCGTCCGGCCGGAGGTGGCCCTCATCGCGGTTGACCCGCGAAACGGCGATGTCCTGGCGATGATCGGCGGGAGGAATTACCGCCAAAGTCAATTCAACCGGGCGGTGCAGGCGCTCAGGCAGCCTGGTTCCGCTTTCAAGCCTTTTGTTTATGCGACCGCCCTGCAATCCGGAGGGTATACGCTCGGCAGCATCGTCCTGGATGCGCCTTACCAGATTGACTTTGGGGACGAGCACTATGAACCGACGAATTTTGGAGGCGGATACCGCGGTAACGTCACGCTGAGGCGCGCCCTGGCCTTGTCGCTCAACGTTCCGACGGTCAAAATCGCTGAGAAGGTCGGTTATCAGGCTGTCGCTCAGTTCTCGCACTCCCTTGGTTTCAGCGATCGCCTCCAGGGCTATCCCTCCTTGGCGCTGGGAACATGGGAGGTCTCGCTTCTCGACCTGACCCAGGCCTACACGGCTTTTGCCAACCAGGGGCGCGTCGTGCGGTTGCGCGGCATGACGGCCTATACGAAGAACGGGAAACAATACGAGGTACCGGTCGTCAGTCGTCAAGTGATTTCGCCTGAAGTCGCCTACCTGATCACCTCAACGCTCGAGTCGGCGGTCAACTGGGGGACGGCGGCCGGGGTCAGAGGTCAGGGTTTCCGGCTTCCGGTCGCGGGCAAAACGGGATCCTCAAATGACAGTTGGTTCGCCGGCTATGCGCCGGACATGCTGTGCGTCGTCTGGGTCGGATACGATGACTTCTCCGACATCCATCTGCTCGGGGCGGACGCCGCGATGCCCGTCTGGGTCGAGTTCATGAAGCGGGCCGAACGGCTGGGCAAACTGTCAGGCGCGACGTTCCAGATTCCGAAGGATATCGTTACACGCTATATCGATACCACCACCGGCCTGCTGGCCACGTTTAACTGTCCGAACACTCAGCCCGAGCAATTCATCGCCGGCACGGAACCGACCGAGACCTGCTACCTGAACCATTACGACGAGTTTCAGGGCGAGCCCGACGAAGAACTGATCGAGGGGCAGATCCGGCCGGAAGGCGAACAGAAAAAAGGCTTTTGGGACTTCCTGAAAATCCTGGGGCCGTAGCGGCCTCGAGCCTTTCACGTCTCTTACCGCAACCGATAAGCCGACAGCCAGCGATCGCGATACGAGGGTTTGAGGCCCATCGCCCGCACGTAGTGATCGTTGCCGTAAAACGGAACGATGATCCAGTCGAAGCCTTGCGCTTTGATCCGCGCCAGGTCCGCTGCCACTGCGGCGGCGACAGCCGCGTCGGGATAGACGATACAGGTGATACCGGTCCTTTCGAGCGGGATTCGTACCGTGGGCAGGATCGGTTGAGCAATCTCCTCCGGACCTCCTCCAACCTCCTGGCCGTTGATCGAGATGCGGAAGGGGGCCGCGGAATCCTTGAGGTCCTGTGCGCCCACATCCGCCCGCACTGCGAATAGAGCTTTGCTGGCTATCGGCGCGACCGTCAGCCGGCTCTCCTCAAAGAAGCGGTCTTCGACCTGCAGCCGGTGAGGCACCGTGCTCGCCACTCGAATCTCCCCATTGACCTGGCTGTATCCGGCGAAGATGAGACACGATCGGTTCGACAACGACGGCAAGGCACGCTTCAAAGCCTGCGGCGGAGCGGCGTTGGCAAAGAACGCGACCTGGTTTTCTTCGATCAGCTGATGGATACCGGGTGTCTTCTGGAGGTAACGAAGCGCCTCAAACGTCTGCCGGCTCACGATGCTCGGCAGCCCCATCAGCTTCTGGCCGTGGACCGTCTGATAGAAGAGCGCCCGCGAGTTGTAATGCAGGTCGATCAACTCGAGCCGGCCGGGGACCGACCCAAGCCGGGTATAGAACGGACTGACATCCGGGCGCGACAATCCGTAAGGTATGGAGAGCGTTTCGAGCAGGAAGAGCGCCGTGAACACGGCTGTTCCGGTCCACGGCCGCCTCCCTGATAACCGGACGGCGCCCAGCCCATAGAGCAGCGAAAGCCCGATCCACGTCATGACCTGCAGCCGGATGGGCGTTCGGGCCAGCGAGAGGCCGGGTATCTTTTCGAGCCATCCATAAGGCAACAAGACGCTTTCCACGGTGTAACCGGCGACGTGAAGCACGGGTCCGAGAGAGAGAGTAAAGAAAAACAGGATCCAGATCGGGACCCATCGCCTGTTCCGGCCGGCGAGCAGGGCCAGTCCCCAAGGGGCAAGCAGGAAAACACTCCAGGGCGTTGACGCTTCGCTGGTAAACCTGGACCAGACATCGCCCATCCGGCGCAGCCAGCGGCTGTAACTTGACGTGGGCGGCGGCAGGATAAACGAATACAGATCAGCCGAGAAGCCGGCCGACAGGCTTGGCTGAGGCACTGAAGCCGCCTCCTTTATCATTCCGGCGAGTAGCGGAAGCAGGAGAAGGGAAGCCAGGATCCCGACCAAAACGGCGCCTGCCGCGCTTTTGAGCGCCCGCCTCCCCTCGACCGTCAGACGCACGAAAACCAGGACCCCGGTCCCGAGAATGCAGAAGAGGAGGTGGTACCAGTCGGAAAGTGCGACGAGCGTGAGCCAGAGGACCGCACTCATCACGCGACGCACCGTCCATCCTTCCAGTCCCTTGAGCACAGCTTGCAGGAAAAACGGGATCCACTGGTAGGTCATCAGGTTGAGGTGTCCGTTGGCCTCGCCGTAATGATAGGCGTTAAAGGAGAAGGCCACGCCGGCGAGAAAAGCCGCGGGCGTGCCGGCCCCGAGGCAGCGGGCCAGCCGGAACATCCCCCAGGCCGCAAAGACAAAGGTCGCGAGCGAACACAGGTTATAAAGGGTGATGACCGAGAAGAGGGTCTGCAGGGGCAGAGTCACCCAGGTATTGGCGAAGTTCCAGGTATGCAGATAGGCGCAAATGCCGCTCGGAAAGTGGATGTAGTCCGTGCAAAACGGGTCGAGCCCGTTGAGGAGGGCAAAGCGCCACCACCAGAAATTCCAGACGAAGAGCCAGGCGTCTCCGTCACCCAGAATGGCGGTATTCAAGTTCAGCAGCAGCGGGTAGGTCAGCGCCAGGCTGAGCGCCAGATAGGTTCCGAGGACGAGGAAGTGTTCTCGCCGGGAAGGAGCACGATCAGCGGGTCGGTCCTGGTTGCGAACGCTCATTCCAGAAGATAGTAAGCCAGGCGCCTGCGACGCAGAAACAAAAACGCTTTGACTTCAGCAATTAGGGTCCGAGCCGCAAGCAGTTTCGAGGTCGGAATGCCTTGCGGCGGCGAACCGGTTTTGTTACAGTGAGGTTGTCTGATGCTTGCACGTCTATTGTCAATGCTTGGCAAGTACAATCCACTACAAGGAGGCCTGAGATGGACGAAACCCAGATCAAGGAGTATCTGAGTAACCATGATCATGAATTCCGCAAACTGGCGGAAGAACATAAGAACTTCGAACGCAGGCTCCAAGAGCTCCACCAGAAGCCCCACCGCAACGAAAACGATCAATTCGAAGAAACAATCCTAAAGAAGAAGAAATTGGCAATAAAAGACCAGATGCAGCTCATCATCTCGCGTTTCCAGACCGAGCACACAACGCGCTAAGGTAGCGCGTCAAGTTTCACGCGGCATTCGGGCCCGCTTTCTGTTCATTTTGATGGTGGACGGACAAGCGGGCCTTCTTTTTATCGGTTAACATATTACGCCGATGGCAAGAGACGGCTGGTACTTCATCATTCCTTTGGTCGTCGCGGCAGCTGCTTCCTGGTTCCTCGGCTGGCCGTTTGTCACGGGCGTCCTGATTTTCCTGGCCGGTTTCGTGGCTTTTTTCTTCCGCGATCCCGACAGAGCCATACCCGCCGATTCACAGGTAGTGGTCAGCCCGGCCGACGGAAAGGTCATCAGGATCCGACAGGAGGAGGACGGAAGCACCCGACTCAGCATTTTTCTTTCCGTTTTCGATGTCCACGTGAACCGGGCGCCGATTGAAGGCACGATTGTTCGCCAGGACTACCGGCCAGGGAAGTTCTTCATTGCCTCCGACGACCGGGCCTCAGTCCAGAACGAACAACTGGTGATTACGATTCGCGGCGAGCGGGAGTTGTCGTTTGCCTTGATTGCCGGAATTGTGGCTCGCAGAATCATTCCGTGGAAGAAGCCGGGAGACGCGGTCAACAAGGGTGATAGAATAGCGCTGATTCGGTTCGGCAGCCGTGTGGACATGATTTTGCCGCACAACTGTGATCTGCTGGCGAAGAAAGGCGACCGGGTCTGTTCGGGGCGCAGTATCATTGCGCGGTGGAAAGAGGGTTAGCGAACGTGGATGAACACAATTCAGTCGAACAGGAAGCGATGGAGGTCTTTTATCCAAAGCGGAAACTGAGGCGCAGTATCTACCTCCTGCCGTCCGTGTTCACGGTCGGGAACATGTTCGCCGGCTTTTTCGCCCTGGTGGCGACCTTGAATGGCCACTATCAGAGTGCGGCGATTGCGATCGGCATCGCGGTGGTGTTGGATGGACTGGATGGTCGAGTGGCGCGAATGGCCAACGCCTGCAGCGACTTCGGGCTGCAGCTGGACTCGCTGGCAGACGTGATCAGTTTCGGTATCGCGCCGGCGGTTCTTCTGTATTCGTGGGGGTTTACGGAACTGGGCAATTTTGCCCGCCTGTCGGCCTTCGTCTTTCTCATCTGCGGGGCCATGCGCCTGGCCCGCTTCAATATTCAGAACAAGAACCTCAAATCGTTCATGGGTCTTCCCATTCCGGCCGGCGCCGGATATGTAGCCGCCACGGTTCACATTTTCGGTGACCCGGTCGATTCGTCTCTGTTTCGTTTCTACCTGGTTGCCGTCACTTACCTGCTGGCCTTGTTGATGGTCAGCACAATCCGCTATCCCTCGCTTAAGCAATTGAATCTGGGCCGCGGCAAGTCCCATCTGACGGTCCTCGCCCTGGCGATTGTGGTCGCGGGCGTGGTTCTTTATTCGGAACAGGTCCTGATGGCAATTGCCGCCGTGTACGTTTCCAGCGGCTTGCTTTTGAAAGGCTACCAACTGCTCAAGCGCAAGAGCCACGAACCGTCGCACGCCTCCGCGCCAAGATAAAGCAGCCGAAGGAAGCCAGGCCTGCGGCGTGCGCAAGGATGGCTGAGCACGGCTCCGCACTCCGAAGGCTCGTTTCGCTTGCGCCAGGTCCGCATTTTCACCACCGCGCTTCCCCGACACCATCTCTTTTTTCCTGTAATATTTACGTGAGAGGCAATTTCCGTCCTTTTACGTATATGCAGGCTCAAAAGGCTCAGATGGCGGCCGGGACCGTTAGGAAACTCGTGCGTCGAAATGCGCATACACACGTGTCGAACCTCCTTGCCAAATTCCGCCCCGCCGACATTTCCACCATCATTGAATCCTTGACCGAACCTGAGCGGATCGCGGTTTTCTCGATCCTCTTGAAGCGACAGCGGAGCCTGGCCGCGCAGACGCTCAACGAGCTGGGCACCGAGATGGGACTGGAGCTGCTCGCCCCTCTGAGAAGTGAGGAGATCTCGGAAGTTCTCCAGGAATTGGAGACGGATGACGCCGCCGAATTCATCTCCGCTCTCCCGGAGGAGACCGCCCAGGAAGTGCTGGAGCGCATGCGCGTAGAAGATTCAACCGACGTCCAGGGACTGCTCCAGTATGAGCCTGAGACGGCCGGACGGATCATGACGCCCAATGTCTTCTCGCTCTCGGAGGACCTGGCGGTCAGCGAGGCCATCCATGCCATCCAGACGGCCGAAGATTTGGAAATGGTCTTCTATCTGTATGTCGTGGATGATAGGCGCCACCTGGTAGGCGTCGTCTCGTTGCGGCAGCTGCTCATGGTGCCGCCGAGCACACCCCTCAAGAAGATCATGACGACGAGCGTCATTTCGGTAAAGACCGACACGGACCAGGAGGAGGTCGCCCGGCAGGTGGCCCTCTACGACCTGCTGGCCATCCCTGTCACCGACGGCGAAAACAAGCTCGTCGGGGTGATCACGGTCGACGATGTCATCGACGTCATCAAGGAAGAAGCGACGGAAGACATTTTCCACATGGCCGGCGTCGACGTCCACGATCACGTCTATACACCGATCAGAGTTTCCGTCCGGAGGCGCTTGCCCTGGCTGGGCATCAACCTGGTGACCGCGTTGATCGCGGCCAGCGTCGTCGCGGTTTTTGAGCCGACGATTGCGCGCTTTTCCTTTCTCGCCGTCTTCCTGCCGGTCGTCGCCGGAATGGGCGGAAACTGCGGGACGCAGACACTGACGGTCATCATCCGGGGGCTGGCTCTCGGCGAGCTGACCTGGTCAAACAGCAAAGCCGCGCTGGCCAAGGAGTCCATGGTCGGCATTGCAAACGGCCTCGCGCTGGGCGTTGTGGCCGGTTTGGCCGCGTACCTCTGGAAATCCAACTCGATGCTCGGGTTGGTCCTGGCAGGCGCCATGATCATCAACATGTTCGTGGCCGGTATTACCGGCAGCGTTATCCCGCTGCTCCTAAAGAAGATCAACGTAGACCCGGCCGTCGCTTCGGGCATCATCCTGACGACCTTTACCGACGTAACGGGCTTTCTGTCTTTTCTCGGCCTGGCCAGCGTCCTTTTGCACTATATTCCTGTCTCATGAACGTCCATTCGTCCGAGGCGTTGACGCTCAAGACCTACCCCTTCGCCGAATCCAACCGTATCGTCGTCTACCTGACCCGCAAGTACGGACAGCTGAGGGGAGTCGCGCACGGAGCGCGTAAACCGAAGAGCCGGTTCGGAAGCTCCCTCGAACTGCTGACCCATTCCAGGATCGTGTTTTACAGAAAGGAACACCAGGAGCTGGCTGTCATCCAGAGCGCCGAGATCATCAGGGCTTTTCCTTCATACGAGCTGAGCTGGGAGGTGAACCTTCACTTCAACTATTTCGCCGAGCTGCTCCTGGAGTTTTCCCGGGAGGAGGAAGAGAGTGAACACTTGTTTCGACTTGCGCTGGCAGTTCTGCATGCCTGCTCGTGCGTGCCGATCTCACTCCTGGCAAGATATTTCGAGCTTTGGCTGCTGAAACTGGAGGGGGTTCTGCCCGACCTGGATCGCACCTTCCCGGGTGCGGCTGAGAAGCTTCGGGACATGATGCGCGTCCATCCCAGGGAAATTGCGGATCTGGCTTTCTCAGCCGAAGAAATGAAGGCGCTCGAAAAACTGACCGGGACCCTGATCGAAAGCCACCTTGAAAAGCGGCTGAAGAGCCGTATGCTGCTCAGTCAACTGCTGTAAGAGACAACCCAGGATGAATTTGTTCTGGTCAAATGGCCAACGCGTGTTGGAATCTCGTGGGCATGCCATCTGCTTGCTGTTCCAACCCGCTTGCTTCGCTGGAAAACGCTCGCGCGCGGCTCTGACGGGACTCGGCGCACGC
>JBHGBF010000232.1:0-8850 GCA_041946865.1 Acidobacteriota bacterium
ACAGCCACACAGCAGCGGTTCCTGTTGATTCATCTGTATACTTTCGCCAAAGTCCAGCGCCTCGCTTGGAGGCTAACTTCCAGGCACCCCTGCCAGTGCCTGCACGAGCGCCCGGACTGCCATTTCCGCGCCGTGGCGCTTGTGCGGCGGCAGCCCCTCCAGAAAATCCAGCACCTCTTCAACGCTGATCTTCCCGGCTGCGGCGACAGATTTCCCCTCGATCAGAATCGTGATCGCGGCGCCAGCTGCAATGGCCGCCGGGCACCCGGCGGCCTGAAAACGGCTCCCGGTTATGCGTCCGTCCGCAACCGACAGGTACAACTCCAGCACATCTCCGCAAATCGGGTTCTCGACGCGCGCCGGCGGAGAACCTGGCAGGCGGCCGGAATTGGGGAGCTCGGCGACTAACCGGCGGACCGTCGCGCTATACACCGTCAGCGTTCCCTGTAGAGCGGTGACATCTCCCGCATGCGCGCGATCGTCTGGGGGAGAATGTCCAGGACGTAGTCCACGTCCTCTTCGGTGTTCATGCGGCTCAGGCTGAACCGAATCGAGCCGTGAATCAGGTCTGAAGGAATGCTCAGAGCGCGCAGGACGTGAGAGGGCTCAAGCGAGCCGGAAGAGCACGCAGAACCGGTCGATACCGCGATTCCCTGGAAATCGAGAGAGATCAGCAGCGCTTCCCCTTCCGTGCCCCTGAAGCTGAGATTGGTCACATGGGGCGCTCTGTCGGTCCGGCTGCCGTTCACCGAGCTGTCCGGTATTTTCTCCAATACGGTATTCTCCAGCCGGTCACGCAGGCCGCGCACCCGGGTGTCGAGCTCGGCCAGGGCTTGCTTGGCCAGTTCACAGGCTTTTCCGAAGCCGATGATGCCCGGAACGTTTTCAGTCCCCGCCCTCCGGCTGCGTTCATGGGGACCGCCCAGCAGGAGCGGATTGAAACGCACCCCACGACGGACGTAAAGAGCCCCGATCCCCTTGGGTCCGTGGAACTTGTGTGATGACAGGGACAGGAGGTCGACTCCCAGTTCCTTAACATCGACCGGAATTTTGCCGGCCGCCTGCACGGCATCCGTGTGAAAGACGATCTTTCGCTTCTTGGCCGGTTCGGCGATTTTGGCCAGCGGCTGTATGGTTCCGGTCTCGTTGTTGACATACATGACCGAAATCAGAATGGTCTGGTCCTTGATTGCGGCTTCGAGCAGATCCAGCTTGATGATTCCGTCCCTGCCGGCCGGTACGTAGGTGACTTCGAACCCTTCCTTCTCCAGCTGTTCGCACGTCCGGAGAATGGCCGGGTGTTCGATGGCGGTCGTGATGATGTGGTTTCCCCGCTCGCGCAGGTAGCCGGCGATACCGCGCAGCGCGGTGTTGTCCGATTCTGTCCCCCCGCTCGTAAAGACGATCTCCTGCGGCTGGGCGCCGATCAGGTCTGCCACCTGACGCCGCGCCTCTTCCAGCACGGCTCGTGCTCTTTGTCCAAAAGCGTGGATCGAGGAAGCGTTCCCGAAATCCTCAAGGAAGAACGGCTTCATGGCTTCGAAGACCTGTGGATCCACGGCCGTGGTGGCATTGTTATCGAAGTATACTCGCTTCATTTCTTGACAATCGTAACATTCGCCAGCTTGACGCGGCAACCGGGCGATCTTAGATAAGCCAATGTCAATCCGGTGCGGCGCTCCCCGGGAGGAAGCATGAAAACGTCAGTGAGGCCGGTTGCCAGTGAGCTTGACAAGCTCAGATACGAATCTTAAATACACTTTCGTAATGTTGATGAGGTCGCTGGAAGCCGAACCGAAACGGGCTCCAGTTTAAGTAAGAATCAACAAAGAAAGGAGGATGGACTATGAGTTTGATGAGAATCAATCCATTGCGAGAGCTGCAGGAAGTACAGAACATGATGAACAAGGTCTTCGGTGACAGCCTGTCCCGTTTCTTCGGTGACGCTGACCGGACCTTTAGCGGGGGAAACTGGATTCCGCCGGCCGACATCTATGAGAATGAAAACGCGCTGGTGTTCGCCTGCGAGCTGCCCGGTTTCGAAAAAGACCAGGTGAATATCACCGTCAATGACGGCCGTCTGATCGTGAGCGGGAACAGGGTCGAGGAGGAAAAAGACGGTCGGCAGTACCATCTCGTGGAACGGTGGCGTGGGAACTTCTATCGCAGCTTCCTGCTTCCCACTTCCGTGAACCCCGACGACATCCAGGCCCAGCTGAAGAACGGGGTTCTGACGGTGACGCTGGCCAAGAAGCCGGAGGCGAAACCGCGGCAGATTCCGGTGATCGTCCAGTAAACGCAAGACGCTGGCGCTCGCATCTGCCGTTCGGGCAGGTTATCTTCTTAACCACGACCAGGGTGGGATTGTTCTCCCACCCTTTTTTCTTCTTTCACTCGAGCGCGATGACGTCGATTTCGACGTCGACTCCCTTGGGGAGCGCGGCCTGCACGGTCGACCGGGCGGGAGGTGTCTCGCCGAAATAGGTGGCGTAGACGGAGTTCATTGCTTCGAAGTTGTTCAGATCGCTCAGGAACACCGTCGTTTTGACTGCCTTTTCCAGGGACGAACCGGCGGCTGTCAGGACGTTCTTCAGATTCTCGAGAACTTGACGGGTCTGGTCCTCGATCGGGCCGCGAACCAGCTCCTTGGTTGATGGGTTCAGGGGAATCTGCCCCGAGGCAAAGACAAACCCGCCGGCCCGAATGGCCTGTGAGTACGGCCCCACGGGGTTCGGCGCATTGGGAGTACTGATCTTCTTCTTCATCCCGCTTATATTACCTGTCTTTTCGTGTTTCCGCTCTACCGGTCCCCGGACCACCACCCTCCGTGATCCGGTCTCGATCTCAGCTCGGCTGGGCGTCGCAGCCCGGCGGATGGCAACGATCGAGCAGAGGGAGGGCCACCGTCACGGAGGGGCGGTCCGCCAGGGTTTCGACGACAACGGTCTCGCGAGCGGAAACAGGGTCAAAAGGAGCGCCCGCAGCCAGCTTTCTGGCCAGTCGGTCGAGGGCGAGGCAGCACGCGGTCGCAAGCTCGCAGTCACGTTCGGTCGCTGGACGTAGGACATTGTCTGGGTCGAAGCACATCGCCAGAGGATATGCGTCCGGCCCGGCGATTTCCCAGCCATACCGTTCGATCTCCCGCGCCATTTGCGTCGGAAGACTGGTGAGGCTGTTGAAGGTTACCGACAACGCGGGCGTGGACAGCTCCGAGCGTCCGGGCCGAAAGTGGCGGAGCTCTTCTCCCTGACGGACGATCGCGTCGAAAGACGCCAGAGATTCGTAAACAACGAAGCCGTACACCACGCCGGCGGCCCCGAGGACCGACATCGAAGCCCCGATCAAGCCGAACTGAGGGGCGTCGAGAGCGAGCAGATACTCGTCGTGGGTAATGGTTTTCCACGGGGCTGTCCGATAAAGACTCGCCGCCGCCCGGAGCAGCCGGGCGACAGTATCCGGGGAGAGACGATGGCTGAGATAACTTGCGTTGAACCCGGGCTGAACCTCGTCGGCGAATCGTCTGATGACTTCAAGGATCTCCGGGGTTGGACCCACACGGACTTCCAACTCATCGCCGAGCCCGGCGCGCAGCAACTCAGCCCATCTCTCCTCCGCGACTCGCAGCCGCGTTGGTCTCCGGACAGCGTTGTCTCGAGGGCCTTCAAGGGCTTTCACAAGCCGGTCGAGAAGGACCGAATCAGGCGCTCCCGGGTCGACCGCCTCGAAAGTGAGAATCCTCCCGCTGCGCTGATCCACCCAAATGACGGCATCCGGCCGTACCGGCTCGGGATCGACGATGTAGAACGGAAGACGAAATCGCCCTCCAATCCACTCGCGGGCGGGTTTCTGCAGAATCGGGTTTCTGGCCGCTGTCCTTCGATTTCGCTTTTTCATGGTTCGCTTCCCATCTCTGCGCAGTCGTGTTGGGACGGCTTGCGGAAAAGTTAGTGATCTCACTGTCGGGTATCCCCGAATGCCGCTCTCGGATCAGTATCTCCTGCTTCGTCGAACGACGACGCCAGAATTGGCGCGTACATTCATCAGAAACCGAATCGTCGACGACCAACCGCCTGTCCCGCTGACTGACTTGTTCCCACGTGACGAAAAGAACGGGAGAATCTTATCAGAGAACCCGAGGGGAAAGATCAAAGGTTAGGGGCTAGCGCCGCGCGTGGAGGATTTCCACGAACTGAAGGTCTGGCAGAAGACACACCGGTTGACGTTGGCGGTCTATCAGGTGACGGCCGCCTTTCCGGGGGCGGAACTGTATGGCTTGACCGGCCAGCTGCGGCGGTCCTGCTCGTCCATTCCGGCCAACCTCACGGAGGGATGCGGACGCAATGGGGATGCCGAGCTCGCTCGTTTCCGCTCCATTGCCATGGGATCGGCCAGCCATCTGAAGTATCTCCTGCTGCTGGCCCAAGACCTGACCCTCCTCAAGAGCAACTGACAGGCCTTCCGGGAACTGCCGGCGGTGTCGGCCGCCGCAGCCGTGAGCACGTTGCCGTTCCGAAAGCACCGAACCGAAGCCCCATGATAAGCTGCGGGCGTGTTCCGCTGCGGCGATCCAGGCGATAGTCCTCTTCTCTTAACAGAGCCTCTGCGCGCTGCGCAGTTTGTCGAGCGAGCCAACCGCTTTTCTCTGGCCTTTCAGGATGGTGACCAGACGGGGACTGCCTACCTCGCAAACTCCGGGCGACTGGAGGAGATTCTGTTGCCGGGAACCGAGCTCCTGCTCGCGGCCCGTCCCCACAGGCGTCTTGTCTGGGAAGCCCTTGGCGCTCGCTTCAAATCACGGTGGCCGGACGATCCCCCTCGGACCGTGTTCCTCAATTCGTCGCTCTGCAACCGGATCGTCAGGGAGCTTTTGCGGCGAAAGCTGATCGAAGATCTCGTTGAATGGGACATTGTCGGCGAGGAACACAAGACTGGATCGAGCCGAATCGATTTCCTGCTCGGGCAAGGAGACCGTCGCTACTACCTGGAAGTTAAGTCGGTGACACTCTGTGAGCACGGGATCGCCTTTTTCCCGGACGCCTGTACGGAGCGCGGACGCCGCCATCTGATCGAGCTGGCAACGACCCAGCCTCCTCACAGGGCAGGAATCCTCTTCCTCGTCCAGGGAGAGGCTCGTTTCTTCCTTCCCGACTTTCATAACGACCTGGCTTTTGCGCGTGCATTTCGCTCGGTGTCCGAGCGTCTCGACATTCTCGCCGTCAATCTGAACCCGGTGCTGACGGGCGATGATCAGATCTGCTTTTCGGGAACGCCCCGGAAACTTCCGGTTGCATGGGATCTGGTCGACAGGGGAATCGAGGATTTCGGGGTTTACCTGCTGGTATTGCGGATCGAACAGGAGCAAACCATCGAGATTGCATCACTCGGGGAGCGCCGGTTCCCAGAAGGCTGGTACATCTATGTCGGCTCTGGCCGGCGGAATCTGACGAGACGGATCGAGAGGCATTTGAGACGGCGCAAGCGTTTTCACTACCACATCGACCACCTTCGCGCTCGCGCCGCTCGAGTTCGGGTATTGGCTATTCGCGGTTCGGGTCTCGAAGAGTGCCAATTGGCGGGCCTGGTTAGCGCCATTGCCCTCTCCAAAATCCCGAATTTTGGGTGCTCCGACTGCGATTGTGCGAGCCACTTGTACTATTTCAAAAGCAAGCCCACTCACCTGCCCGAATTTCAGCGCCTTCTGGTGGCCGTTCGCCACGCGTTTGATGCCGGGCGCTCCCGTCATCACTCTTGTTGGCACGGTGACAAGGTGACAAGGTGACACGGTGACAAGGTGAGGGCAAGCGCTGTTCCTAGTTTAGGGTTTCACAAAATAGGGTTTTTCAGAGAGAGGGGACGAAGTTTCGTATCGCCCGGATCTTGTCGGGTGCACCCATACGGGAAGCGGCAAGGACGACCAGAAAAAATCATCACTTATGTCAGTTTAGGAAAAGGCTGTTTGTAGTGCCGTCTTTAGGCGGGCGTTGAATCATGCCTGGTGCTGGTTTGCGGGGGCCTCTTAGTCCGTTGAGGAAGGGTCGCCTCAGAACGCTGCCCACGGAATCTGCTTCGGAATAAAAACGGACGGACGGCGCTCGACCGTCGCCTCGACCAGCAGTCCCCGGCACTTGAGTCTACCGAGAAGCGATTGCGGCTGTCTGGACCAGCCGGGTTCGTCGTCAGCGTCCGTGCCGTGCGCGCGGGTAAATGTCTCGTAGTCCATGCGTCCGCCAGCGTCCGCCACCTCTCGCAGCGCCGCCGTCTCTTCCGCCCGGAGGCCACGCCGGATAGCTGCTACTCTGTCCACATCTCCGAGGGCGGCACATATAGCGGCCAGCATCTCCTCCTTCTGCGACGAGGCCAGATCGACTCCTGTTGCGCGGGCCATACCGGCCAGTTCACCAGCGGAGTAAATGCCGTAGCAGTCAGACAGCGGCGCATCCTGCGACAGAACGCGCAGGCGACGTTCGAGTTTCTGCCGCTCCTCCTTCACCCGCAGTTGTGCGAGGGTCTTCTCGAGCAGCCGCGGAATCTTGAGCCGTTTCCGGAGATTTTTGACATTCGAGTTATCGGGGTCTACTTTGGCGGCTATGTCGAGCCAGGCGACCGCTTTCTCGCTATCCCCCTCCGCGGCAGCCACTTGAGTCTGGGCCGTGCAGTATGTCGCCATCGCTCCAGGATGGACCTTTTCCGGCACGATCACCTTGTCGAGCAACTCGCGCGCCTCCGCGACGCGGCCCTCCCGGAGATAGATAACGGCCAGCGTACATGGCGCAAAGACATAGCCCGGATCGAGCTCCATGGCTTTGCGCAAGTATGTCTCGGCCTCGGCTTTGCGCCCCAGCTGGGCCAACGCGACGGCCAGGTTATGGTACGCCGGGTGGAACATGGGCGCCTGGGCGAGAAACTCGCGCCACAGCCTTTCGCCCTTCTTCCACTGGCCGTTACGCACCGCGATTGTCGCCGCTTTGTACAGCGGAGACAACCCGTCTGGCATAGGCGCGCTCGCCGCCTCAGGGGTGATCTCGTTTTCCTGTGATTTGACGACGACCCAATTTCCGCGCAGCCAGATCTTGTGGGGCGATTTGCCGTCCCAAACACCGTTCTGGACCAGGGTTCGCAGAGCACTCAGCCGCAAGTCGTCGCAGCCGAAGGTCCCTTCGGCAATCCGTTTAAGCAGGTCGACGGCGCGGGGATGGTTCATGCGCCCCAGCAGTTCGATCAAGTCCTTATCCCGGTCCGTACCGCGGCTTCCGTTGAGAAACGCGGCGACCATGTCCACAACCATGGGGTTCGTGAACAGTCGGGCCTTGGCTGGTTCTCCTTGGGCAGCCTCCCCCACCAGCTTCTCGAACACGTCGCGCGGCATGATCTCCTGCGGTTCGAAATACGGCCAGTTTCCCTCGATTGTACCCGGGCCTCGGCCGGCTCTTATGAGGCGGGCGTACTTCGCAGCGCGCGCCCCGAGTATCTCGCCTCGCCCCACATGCTGCAGGTAGTCCAGGGCTCGATCGAACAGCCCGAGATTAGCAGCAGCCATGCCGGCGAAGTACCTGACGAACCCGTCGCTGTCGCCGGTGTACCGCTCCACGGCGTCAAGAATCTCGCGATGGCGGCCGAGTCGCGCGAACACTTCGCACTGCTTGGCCTGTGCCCCGGAGTCGCGCGGCCTCAGGCGCAGGGTGTCGTTGGCGACGGCTTCCGCGTCGGCGACGCGGCCGGCCGTAAGGTACAGCTGCACGAGGTTGCTCATCCCGAAGAGGTTCTCGATCGGGACCTCTTTCAAGATGGCCTCCTGAATGCGGATCGCCTCGTCGACTCGGCCCTGGGCAAAAACCACAACGGCCAGGTTGTTATGGACTGCGGGGACTAGCGGCGCGGCGGCGATAGCTGCCCGGAAGCTTCTTTCGGCTTCGGCGAACTGCTGGAGGTGGAGCAGCCGCATCCCTTCGGCATTCAGCCGCTCGCCTTCTTCGAGGTCGAGCACGACCGGTCGGCCGCCGACCCCAAAGTCCTGCCATGGATCGTCCCAAGTCCCGGCTGTACGGCCTGCCTGCGGCCGACGGTCTTTCTGAAGACAGCAGAACTTGTATTTCTCGCCGCTTCCGCAGCGGCACGGAGCGTAAACGTCAACGTTGTTTCGCCGCGCATCTCTCTCCCAGACGATCGATCTTCCGGTCCTTCGCATACAGGCCTCCGCGGCTGCCTTTTCCAGAAGAGCTGATACTCCCACAATCGGGTGACAATCGGGTGACATTGATTCACGCAGCCGGGAGCCGGTCGATTCTCTTGGTTTTTTTCGCGATGCCTGGTCACCTCCGTCGACTTCAGACCATACAGCGTCGGAACAATAAAACGCGCTGTGATCGCGGGTTTCGCGTTCAAACCCACTGGCGCTTTCCCATATCCGGGCGCCGACCGGATTTTGTGCGCCTTCCTTTAGCCACGGATCAGGGCTTCTTCGGGAAAACGTGCCCGGGACGGGAATCGAACCCGTACGGTGGGTTACCACCACAGGATTTTAAGTCCTGTGCGTCTGCCAGTTCCGCCACCCGGGCGTACTTGATAACTAGAGACTTACGGTTTTGAAGGCGTGATATCAACCTGGCGCCACTCCGCGCCAAGCACCTCACTCTTGATCCGCCAGCCTGTACTATAGGCGAAGGTGATCAAGCGTTGCAATGCTCGTATAACCGGGGCCGTGTCTACAATTCTCGATTTTTAAAGAGCCAATTGCAAAAATCAGCTGCTCTGACGATTTTTCCCGGAGGGCAAGTAAAAAAGCGTAAGGACGGTAACCCCTCAGTCTTCGTACGGCGAGGCTCCGAAAGCGCCACAGAGCCGCAAGCGCAG
>JBHGBF010000233.1:0-8843 GCA_041946865.1 Acidobacteriota bacterium
CGATAGGTGTTTTCCGGAGCAGTGCGCCATCGCCTTCGAGGCTTGGTAAAGCACCGGCCGCGCCGAGTGCGAGGTACTCATCCGGCTTCTCGTTCAAGTTGAAACTCTCAAGCTGCTTCACGCTCAACATCCCTACGTAGGCGGCTTCAACCAGAATTTCGCGGGGAAGCAGCCTCTGAAAGCTCAACTGCCACTGCTGGTTGTAGGGATTCACGCGGTTCTGGTCCATCATTGTCAGAGAATCACCGTAGAGCGCTGCCAGGCCCAGGGAACTGCCGAGCGGCTGGCGGATGCCTTCGGGAAACGGATCAGCCAGCGTCGTGATCGGAGTAGCGCCGTTGTCGATTGAACCTGTGTAAGGGGTGGTTGCATTGAACGTCCCGACCTCGCCGATGTAATCCGTCTGGTAGGCCTGCGACGCGTAGAACAGGCCATAACCTCCCCGTACAACCGTCTTCTCATTCAACCTGTACGCAAATCCGAAACGAGGCCCAAAGTTGTTCGTGTCAGTGACGCCTTCGCGTCGCGGATTCCCGTCAACCCCCGCAAACAACAGTCCTCCACGCAGGTCCAACCCCGGGGAGGCCCCCAGTGGAGATTCAGAAGAAACGGGGCCTTCCGGTGGTCTTCTATGTACTGGATAGCAAGATCGGTCTCGTGATCGGGTTGGTACCCGGTAATTTCTATCCGTTGAGGAGTATCGCGATAGTAGAACGCTTTTGTGTAGTTGTGACAGATATTGGCGGCCGCCCAGTAATCGAAACCCTGGCGTCGTGGACCGGGCGGGGTAAATCCTTGACGGTCCGGGCCATCCAGGTGCCATTTTCCGACGCAGCCGGTCGCGTATCCGTTGTCTTTCAGCACTTCGGCGCTGCTTGTTTCACCGATCGGCAACTGCCGACCAGGCGCGCTCCCAGTCGTATCGATTGGCTTGCCGAGGTTGATGACGCTTTCGGTTTTCGGGTCAAACCTGAAGAGACTACTCCTGCTCTCATGAGGGTCTTTGCAATGGAGATGCGGGTCTGTTCGACCGCAGTCGGATCGAAGGGGATTTGCACCGACAGGTCGAGAAGCTTGTCGTTATCTACGTCGTACTTGAAGATACGATTTGGACAATACGTTCCATAGACATTTCCCTCATCGTCAATCACGATTGTTCGCGCCGCCGAGGGTGCGTGGCGATTGACTCGCCCCTTGTCGAGCATCGTTTTACCTGCAATATCGAAGATGAGGAAATGACCCTGTTCGGATGTGCCGTACAACCTCATTCGAACCGGATCGATCGTCAAGCCGTAAACGCCGCTTTGGGGCGCGATCAATCCCAGATCGGCTGCCGGTTCGAGGGTCGTATCGACACCAGTGCCCACCCTTCCAGGAGCGGGGATCGACTGCCGCCGGGCCCGCCCCCATGTTGCCCGTGGCAAAGTAGATTCTTCCCTCGCGGTCCTCGCAAAACCTGGTGTGGATCTTCGCATGCGTGCGAACACCCTTCCCCTTCTCCCCCAGGAACTCTGACATGTCGGCCCTATGGCAAATCTGGTCGGTTTGAGGGTCATAGATATAGAATTGCGCGCTTCCTCCACCTTCCGTGTTCAAGCCGATGTAGACTTTGCCGTCGCGGGCGGCGTACAGGCCGGCCCAGAACCCATCCTCTTTCAGGTTGCCCGGAAAGGACCTGGATTTCAAAACGACTCGGTTCTCACTGAAAGCATTGATGCTCAACGTGAGACCGATGAGCGCGTACAAGATTGCCTGTTTTTTCATGCTATTCCTCTCACGCTACTGTCCTGACCAGGTCACCGCCGGCTTGGTTATCGCCCTACCGCCTGGCGGAACTCCAGAACGGTGACCGAATGGGGCTTGAACGTGTACTTGAACGGCGCCGTTACGCCACTCAGCGTGCCCTCGTTGACGGATAACCGGTTCGGGTTTTCGAAGGTATTCTCCGCCATGTCATCGTCGTCATAAATCTCATACCTGCCGACTGCCGGCGCGAACTCCCAGGCGTCGAACGAAATGGCCGCTTCTACGGCCTTGTCCCGATGCAGGTTAATAACGGCGAGGTAGACTGTCTTCCCGTCCTCGCTGGCCGTGGTCGATACATCCAGGAACTTGATCCGTCCCACTGCCTGCGGCCTGCCCTCTTCGTATTCGGGGGCTGCGAAGGACTCACACTTGACTTCATTGTCCAGGAGGACGGGACCCTGATGATTCAAATACAGCTTGAAGGCAAGGTACTGAGGATTGACGAACATGCCGGCCGGGTTAACCCTGATCATTGAGAGGGCATTCACAATCTTCGAGAAGTTGGCGAGCGTAACGGCCTGGTGCTGCCTTCGAAAGGCATGAAACACTCCCGCCGTATAAAGCGCGTCCCTCAACTGGAAATCGACCAACTCGTAAGGCGCCTGGTAAGCCCAGCAGTTCCACTCGTCAAAGGCGACCTTTATGTCGGGCCGTTTCGGGAGAATTCTCCTGATCTCCTTGTCAGTCTCGACGATCTGCTCTTCAATCCCGTAGGGTGACGAGACGATGTAGTAGTAGAACTCCTCCGCGAATTTCGGGTCTTTCAAATCCTCCTTCTTCATGTGACGACGGTATTTCTTCGCGTAGGAGTGGAGCGATATATAGTCGAGGTGATCCCCGGCGATTTTAAGGAGCGCCTCGTTCCACCGAGGATAGACCCAGTATCTGGCGCCGCTCGCGACAATCTTCATGTTGCTGTCGACCGCCCGCATTGCCTTGGCAATGGCCACGTGACGTTTAGCATAGGTCTCTTCATCGACGTGCCCCGTCTGCCAATTACCAAACATCTCGTTGCCGATTCCCCAGAGCCGAACCTTGTAGGGTTCCGGGTGGCCGTTCCTGCCCCGCTCTTTTCCGAACTCCGTCCCGGGTCCACCGTTGCAGTATTCGACCTCGGCGGCCGCTTCCTCAGGCGTTCCGTCACCGGCATTCACCGCCACGTAGGGTTTCGTATTTATCAAGCGACAGAGCTCGATGAACTCGTCGATTCCGACATCGGTTTTGAAACATTTGTTTCTCGGCGTCCCACCCTTTGGCGTAGTGGGGGGCGTTGAACGGCAGATACAGAAAAAAAGGTTGCGTGCGGTGTTCCCGCAGCCAGGCAATTGCCTCATCCGCCAGGACATCCGTGGCGTATCCGCGGCAATTAAACCTCCTTTCATTCCTGTACCAGTCGGGCACATTGCCGTAGGTAAAGTTCCAGTAGTCGATACAGCCGCCGGTAAATCCGACGAAACTGTCAAAGCCATGACGGAGCGGGGAAAATCGCGGATCCCCATGGCCCAAATGCCATTTCCCGATCAATCCAGTGGAATACCCCACGCTTTTGAGCATTGAAGCAAGGGTGACCTCGTGATCGTGTATTCCCCGTGACTTGTCGTTGTCCTGCCCGAACATCAGTGCGCCAAGGAGACTGTCCTGGGAGCGATTCGGAACCATGCCGGTTAGGAGGCCGAAACGCGACGGGGTGCAGACCGGGGCAGCGGTGTAGAACTGCGGCGTCCTGCTGTGTCTTTGGAAAGAGTCATCGATCGAACCTCTGTAAATTCATCGCTGGTTGAATGACTTGCTTCGGAAACCATTCAGCCGCCGCCTTCGTCGCGCCAGGCCAGTTGGCCGATTCCCCAAGGCCAAGCAGGAAGCGAAACCCGATGAAACTACGGAGGCCCGAGGCCAGGGAGGTCAGCATCGCGACAACTGAATACCAGATAACGGTTACGGTCAGACCGGTTCGCGTTCCGATCCTGTCGATCAGCCTCCCTGCGCCGGTCTGCCCGAAGGCGTAGGCCACGCGAAAGCCAATGACAACCAAGGCAAAGTCCTCGTTGGTCCAGTGGTAGTCGCGCTTCAGGTAGGGCGCCAGGACAGACAAGGTTTGGCGGTCGATATAGTTGATGACGGTGGAGGCAAATAGAAGTCCCCCGATCCACCAGCGGAGGGCGGGGAGAGTTTTCGTGCGCTCAGCCACGGGGCGGATTGTCTCCAAGGGGGCTTCGGTTGCTTTCACGGTTGGAAGATATCAGGCGGGAACAGAGAAAAGGTGTTTCATTGGGTAGTTTAACGGTTACGCTAACCGTTGTTTGTCTCCGTTCCCGTGAAGGCGATCTATCATTCCTGCATGAAAAAAGCTGCGATCCTGTCCGTTTGTCTCTACCTGTTGACCTGCAGCCTTCCGGCCGGATCGGCTCCAAATGAACCCATCGCCGCCTTTCCAGGGGCCGAGGGATTCGGTGCAAAGACGCCGGGCGGGCGAGGTGGCAAAATACTGCTTGTTACGAACCTGGACGACTCGGGTCCGGGAAGCCTTCGCGCAGCCTGCGAAACCTCCGGTCCCCGGATTGTTGTCTTTCGCGTCGGCGGCCTGATTACTCTCAGATCCCCTCTCATTATTTCGGAACCGTACATAACCATCGCGGGGCAAACCGCTCCAGGGGACGGGATCTGTCTGCGAAATGATAATTTCCGTATCGTTACGCATGACGTGATCGTCCGTTTTCTGAGGTGCCGTCTTGGTGACTTGACCCGCCTGGAAACCGACACGATAAGCATCAGCCACGGCAGCCGAAACGTCATTCTTGATCACTGCTCGGCGAGTTGGTCTATCGACGAAACCCTTTCACCCAGCGGAGATGTCGACAACATCACGGTCCAGTGGTGTCTCATCGCGGAGAGCCTTTCAAAGAGCTATCACCATAAAGGCGCGCACGGTTACGGCTCACTCCTGAGGTCGACCGGGAGAGTTTCACTCCATCACAATCTGTGGGCGCATCACACGGCTCGGAACCCTCGGCTCGGGGACAACTTTTTCAAGCCACCCTTTCCAACTTTCGATGTCCGGAACAATGTGATGTACAACTACGGACAGATCTGCACCGGACTCACCGACGGAACGATCAAAGTCAATTATGTGGCCAACTACATCAAGCCCGGCCCGAGCAGCAGACGCGAGGCAGCGCCAATTACACTCAGCAAGGACGCCAACGAGGCGACGCAGTATTATCTGGAAGCGAACTTCGTCGAGGGCCGGCCCGAATTCGGCGCTGATCCGTCCAAGTTCTTCAGTCTGCTGGAGCGCGACGGCAAGAAAGCGGTGACTATCGTATCCGCGCCATTTCCTGTAGAGCCGGTTAAAACGACACGCGCTGCCGAGGCCTATAAAGCGATTCTGGAAAGTGTGGGCGCCGTCGTTCCGGTGCGGGACGCGGTGGACCAGAGAATTATCCAGGATGTGAAGAACGGAACCGGCAGACTGATCAACTCGCAACATGAGGTCGGCGATTGGCCGGATTACAGAGGGGGACAAGCCCCGGAGGACACTGACGGCGACGGGATGCCGGACGACTGGGAGAAGGCAAGAAAACTGAACCCGAAGGACCCGTCTGACGGCCCCATTCTGGCCGAGAAGAGCGCCGGCTACACAAATGTCGAGGTCTATCTGAATGAGTTGGCTTCAAAGGCTGACAGGAGGCAGCGATGAAGGATGGCTTTCCGGTCACACGACGAGACTTCGTGAAGAAGACGGCGCTGGCTTCCGCGACCGTTTCGGCGGCGCCAACTGTCTTGAGCGGAGCGAAGGCGGCGGGTCGTAAGGGCAAGATCTACCCCGATCAGCGGCGCCACTACCGGGACTCGAAGACGGGCCGAACTGTCTGGCAGATGACCGATACGCCCGGGCGGGTGACTCACGCTCAGTACTTCACCCAACCTGCCGCCACGCCAGACGGACGGTGGTTGGTTTACGGCTCCGACCGCGGCAGTGCGCCTGAGCAGTTGAACCTGTTCAAAATGGACCTTCAAACCGGCGAGAGCATGCAGTTGACCGAGTCGGACCGCAACCTGACTCCTCGCTGGTCGCACATTTCTCCCGACGGCAAGGAGGTCTATTTCATCGAGAACGGGAATCACGTCCGCACAGTAAATCTGGACACGCTTGAAGAACGAAGCATTTGCCGACTGGAAGGGTGTTTTCGCCCACACCAACTCAATGTAAGCTCGGACAATCGCTTTCTTATCGACGGGGTTTTCCTCGAGGACAAGCCGGAGGAGGACTTCCTCGTTGGACAGGGGTTCCTGATCCGAAGCGCCCTCGTCGTGATTAACATCAAGACCGGGGAGATAAACCGGTTACTTGACGGGAACACCCCACGAACCCACGCGCAGTTTTGTCCGTCCGACCCCAACCTGATCCTCTACTGCTATGGCGGCCCCTGGTGGCGGGTGCAGAGAATGTGGTTGATCCGCGCCGATGGGACCGGCAACCGGCCCATATTCGTTCAAACGAACTTCGAGGGAGTTGGGCACGATTTCTGGAGCGAAGACGGCAAGACGCTCTGCGCAACCTGCAGCGGGGGACGGCAACCTCAAGGTCTCTGGGCAGTTCGCGCTGACGGGCAAGAAGAAAGGTGCGCGCTCGCCGGGCCTTGTACCGGCCACGGAACCGTAAACGCGGCGGAGGATCGGTTCGTGATCGATGAAATTTACAACGACTGTACGACCGGGCTGTGGTACTCCCGAAAAGGATCAGTCCAGGCTGAGCTGCTGTGTCAGACCGGAGTGAACTGGGCCGGGGAACGACAGGAATATCACCCTCACCCGAAGTTCCTGCCCGACGGGAGGAGAGTTTCCTTTACGAGTGCGATGTCAGGAAGCGGAGAAGTCTACATCGTGGAATTGTGACGATCGACTATTCGTAGTCCCCTGCTTCCAGGTTGATGTTTTTCAGAAGCACGAAATAGCGGCGATCCGAACGAAGCGGTTCAAAAACACTGTCGATCTTCAGCCAGGATAACAAAGGATCCTTCGTTTTGTAGGCCTCGTCAAGCCATTCGAAGGCACGATCCTTTTCACCGAGTCCGACCCAGACCAGGGCGGCACTGGTCGGGGAAACGTATCTGCGGGTGGAAAGCTTCTGGAGGTCTTGAAACAGTTCTTCTGCTCTCCGCCTATCGCCCAAGCGCGCGTAGCAGTACCCAAGCACACCAAGAATCTCAGGATCGTCCTTGTCCAGCTCTCGGGCCTTCTCAAGAGCCGCGACTGCATCGCCAGGCATTCCCTTGTCCTGGTACGTCAATCCCAGGTTCAGGTACCCGGACGAAAAGCCGGGATCCAGCTCCAGCGTCTTGTGAAACTCGCCGATAGCACTGTCGTAATGGCCTTCCCAACGAAAGATCCTGCCGAGGTCACGCGTTATGGCTGGAGAGAGCGGATCGAGCTCCTGGGCCCTCCGGTTGGCCTTTTCTGCCCTTTCGAGCAGACCCATCGCGCGCAGACAGCCGGCATGCCAGTGATGAGCGGTCGCATAGCCGGGGTTCAACTCGATCGCCCGCCGGTACTCGGACAGAGCGCCTTCCCAATCCCAGTCATAGTAGGACTTTGTGAAGGCCAGGGAGGCATGCGCCTCGCCCAGTTGCTCATCGAGGCGAAGGGCTTTCAGAGCGGCCGCCTTCGCCTTGGGCATAGCCTCGATCGGAGAGGTAAATCCGCCCGAGGCCAGAAGGGCATTGGAGTCTGCTTGCCCAGCCCAGGCGAGCGAGAAATCAGGGTCCAGTCTGATCGCCTCTTCAAAGCACTCGATGCTCTTCAACAGCCCTGGTGCGGAACGCTTGTTCTGAAAGTAGCGGCCCTTAAGGTAAAGATTGTAGGCGTGAAGATCGTGCGTGCTCTTCCGTACCGCCGTCGACGCTCGCGTAAATTGCATCTTGAGCGCGCTCATGACCGACTCAGAGATCTGGTCCTGAATAACCAGGACATTGCTCAGATCCGAGTCATAGCTCTTCGACCAGAGGTAGTATCCGTCCCGGGCATTGATCAACTGGGCGGTAATTCGCAAGTTGTTGCCAGACCTGCGCACACTTCCCTTTAAAACTGCCCCGACATTGAGTCTTTCTCCAATCTCACTCACGTCATCGCCGGTCGGCGAGAACTGGAAAGCCGAACTTCGAGAAACGACCCGAAGCCCAGAGACACTGGTCAGAGCGCTGATGATTTCCTCGGCAACTCCATGACAGAAATACTCGAGGTCCTTTTCGGGGCTGAGGTCAACAAATGGGAGCACGGCGATTGAGGACAGATCCGGCTGAACCTCGCTGTCCGTAACGTTGTTCGCCATGATTCCATCTCGTCCCGACCGATAGGAGATAACCAGAGCCAAGGCTGCCACCGTTACTGAAGCGAGGACGACGACCAGGATGCGAAAAGACTTGAGTCGAGAGGCGCTGCCTGCTTGCACCCCCTTTTCTTCAGATGCTTTCCTCTCAACGTTCCTGAGAGAGAAAGCCGGGAGATAAGACCCTTTTGGAAACTCAATATACACGGGGTCGTCACGTCCCCCGTTTTCGTAGTACTCCTTGAGTTTGGCCCGGAGGCGATGAGCTTCGACCCGTACCACGGGATCAGTCCGCGGGTCGAAAGACTCGGTTCGATCGAAGACCTCGAGGCCGAGAAGGTACTCCTTGATGTTGCCGCCGCGACCGTTAATCGTCTCCTCGACCGCGAAGGTCAAGAAACGAGTCAGTCGCTCTGCAGCCGCGAAACCGCTGCTGGCGACTATTCTGGCCAGCTGTTCGCGAATCGCTGGAGGGGGGACAGTGAAAGAGGCAGGTGGCGGGTCGGGCAAACCCGCAGACTGGCTACCATAATCCGATATCTTCTTTTTTTTCTCCATTTTCAAACCCCTGGAGAAAGCCGGCGGCGCCTGTCTTGATTAGAGGCTGAAATTCTACTCCAACTCCCAGGAAAAACCAACGGCCGAAAGCCTCATCTCGTAACCGCTCAGTTTTCTGCGAGCGAAGCGGCAGGCGCTTTTGGAGTTCATCATG
>JBHGBF010000234.1:0-8803 GCA_041946865.1 Acidobacteriota bacterium
GACCTTTAAACTAAATCACTTAAATGGTAACTCCACAGTCCTTCGCCTAGGAAGATCCGCCTGAAGTGCTGGCGGATCGGCCGGGCGCGCGTCGCTCTGTCGCCCAACAGCGGTTGGTGGATCTGCTCGGAGCAGTGGCCGAGACCTATCTGACTGGGCTGGCACGCTCCGATCGCTCGCTCTCACGCGATATCGACCAACTGCTGGAAGCGGTACGACTCTACGGCGCCCCGGCGGTCACCCAAGCTATGGCCAAGGCCCAGGCGGCCGGCGCCTTCGGCGCCGATTATGTCAGCAACCTGCTTCACCAGCATCACACCCCCCGTTCTCTTGAGCCTCCGCTGCGCCTGAAGGACGAACGCCTGAACCAACTGGTGACCGATCCGCTCTCCCTGCTCGATTACGACGCCCTGATTCTCTCGGAAAGGAATAAGCCATGAAGGACACTGTGGAACGTCTGAACCATCTCGGTTTGACCACCGTGGCTCGCCAATGGCCCGCCGTCCTGGCCCACGCCTCGGCTCAGACCCTGAGCCTGGAACAGTGGGTCAACCGCCTGCTCGATCTCCAGATCGAGGGTCGTCAGAAACGGGCCGTCGAACGTCGCTTCCGCGAATCTCATCTACGCCTGTGCATTGACATCGACGCTTTCGACTTCAATCACCACAGGTCTCGCCAGCAGATCAAGACCCAGGTGCTGCGCCTGCTCGACCTCGATTTCCTGGACCAGGGGGTCAATGTTGTTCTGATCGGAAAGCCGGGCACCGGGAAGACCTTCCTGGCGCGGATCCTCGGCTGGCGCGCCTGCCAGGCCAACCGCCGGGTCCTGTTTACCTCGGCCATGGACATGCTCAATCAACTCCTGGCCTCCCAGGTCGACCTCTCCCTGGTCCGCAGGCTGCGAACCTACACCGCCCCCACCCTGTTGATTTGCGACGAGCTGGGATACCTGTCCCTGGACCAGCAGACCTCCAACCTCTTCTACCAGGTCACCTCCGCCCGGCACGCCGCGGGTCGCAGCACCATTTTGACCACCAACACCCCTTTCTCCGAATGGGCCAACATCCTGCATGACGCCCGAAGCGCCACCGCCATCGCCGACCGCCTGGTGGAGAACTCCGAGATCTTTCTGCTGGGAGGGGAAAGCTTGCGCAAGGCTAAAAAGAGCCGATCCCAGGCCGAAGACCAAGCCTGAGGCGCGGCTCCAGAAGAAGCGCCGCGCTGTGATGATAGCCCGAGCCCCGGAGGAGTCCGGCGGGTAACCCCACAACGGCGCTGCGGACGGGGCGAAAGCCAGGCTTTCGCCCCCCTCAAACCCTGTGTTCAACTTCAGCGCCTATCATCTGTCCCTGATCTCCCGGACCGAGTGCCGCTCCTGTGCGGTCTTCCTGATGCGCGATCATCACACCCAACGCCTCTACCGCCTGTACGACTTCACCAAATCCCTCACGCTGGCGCACCGTCGCTTCTACTGCGTCTTCGGGAAAGTCAACAGCGCCGACAAAATCTACCTCGTGATCGAATGCGCCCGGGAAGACACCAAACACGCCTGGCCCTCGACCGCTCCTGTTCCTCCTGACGGCCCAAGGACTCCGTCTATGTGATCTTCCCGACTTCTCCCTGCTTCCGAAGGTCCAGGCCGAACTCTGGATCCACGGGGACAACTCCGCCTCCTCCCCAGGGTGGCTCTCCCTCAAACCGGCTAAACTGGCTCTGTTTCAAACCGGCCGTCACATCTTGCCATAGAACATCCTCCGGATAGAAATTGGGGCCAGAACTGAAGAAACAGTTAGCCCTGACGGCTATTTGCGATGCAATTAGGTGCGTGTCACCATTAATCCCTCACCATTAATCCCCTTTGATATCTACTTCTCCTTGCTCCTTCGCCGTGGCCTGTTTCGCCACTCCCAAGGTGGAACTGGGTGTTTCACGCTCCAGAGTCCCCGCCGGGCAGCCCGGGCTCGCGCCTCTTCCCTGGCCAGCACGGGATCGTTCGAATATTTCCTGAGGTGCCAGGCCAAACCGGCTTTCACGAGTTCCAGTCCCACGTCTTTGTCGCCGGCGTAAATGCGGGCGATCATGCGTCTGTGTACGTCGAGATCGAGCACCTTTACCTTGACGATTTTCCCGAAAACCAATTGGGATGTGAACTGCTTGGCGCGGTTGGAGAAATCCTGTCCGCTCTCAGGACAGTCAACGCCTTCCAGGCGAATCTTGAAAGCCCGGTCTTCCCACATCACGCTGATTGTGTCCCCGTCCGACACGCCGACACATTCTCCGGAAAAGGTGCCGGCCCGGGCGCTGATCACCGACGCCAGGAGGAGCAGGAGGAAAACGGCCCGGCTCAGTGAAACCCGGACCTTTCCCTCGGTTTGGCCTCGCTTGCACCGCCCGCCGCAGGTGGGCCTGCCTACTGCCCGCGCCTTCCTTCGGAATGACCGGCGTCTCACGCGGGAGAATATACCCGAGGCGGTCTGACTCTTCCAGGCCTTTGCCCGGCATCCGCCTGGGGCAACCCTGCCCCCGCCCGTTAGCGCAGGAACGACCCTGTTGAACTAAATACCAGACTGTCCCCCTATTCCTTATTTCCGGGCGCCGATTTCACCCCTTCTTTTCGAACCTGCTACACTTGAACCATAGTCTTCGATTAACCCCACAGGTGTTGCCTTGACACTCAAGCGAAAAAGTCTATTCTGGCTGGCTGCTGCCGGTTCCGTCCTCGGCGCCTATGTCCTTGCCCGCCGGCTTCGTCAAGCTGACCTGCGGGGCCGGATCGTCCTCATTACGGGCGGGTCCCGCGGCCTGGGTCTCCTCCTCGTCCGCGAGTTTGCTCGGGAAGGCGCGCGCGTGTCATTTTGCGCTCGTGACCCCGAAGAGCTGCGCCGCGCACAGGCGGATCTCGAATCGCTCGGCTTGGAAGTCTATCCGGTTCGTTCAGATGTCTGCGATCGTGACCAGGTCGTGAGAATGATCGATGACGTGACGCAGGCGCTCGGCCAGGTGGACATCCTGGTCAACAACGCCGGAATCATGGAAGTAGGCCCGATTCAGACAATGGATCTGGAGAATTTCGAGCGGGCGATGGACGTCATGTTCTGGGGCCCTTTGCACGCCATCCGGGCCGTTCTTCCCGCCATGCTCGACCGAAGAGCCGGGACTATCGTGAACATCACCTCGATCGGGGGCAAGATCAGTTTCCCTCACTTGCTGCCTTACTGTGCCGCTAAATTCGCGCTGGTCGGTCTGTCCGAAGGTCTTTATGCAGAGTTGCACGACCAGGGAATCAAGGTCGTCACGGTTGTCCCCGGTTTCATGCGGACAGGGTCCTACCAGCAGGCCTTTTTCGCCGGGAACCAGAAACAGGAATTCGAGTGGTTCGCCCTGGGCGCCAGTCTTCCGCTGATTTCCATGGAAGCGGTCCGGGCGGCCCGTCAGATCGTGCGGGCCGTGAAGACCGGGGAGCCGCAGCCAATCCTCTCCGCGCCGGCCAGCCTGATAGCCCGCTTCCACGGTCTGTTTCCAGGCGCAACCAATCGCCTCCTGGCCCTCGTGAATCATTTCCTTCCGGCGCCCCAGGAGCAGGGCTTCATCAAAGGTGAGGAACTGCAACGGCAAATTGACTCCACGCTCTTTCAGAGAGCGACGACGCTGGGGACGGAGGCGGCCGCTCGCCTTCAGAGGCAGGAAGTAACCGAAGCGTAGTTTGCTCCGCTTTTACCATCCCGGCTGTTTTGATACGCTCCAATGATAGAGGGAGGGTCACGAAAGTCCTCTCGTTTTTGTCATGCTTCACATCGTGAATGGTCTCTCGACACAGGGAACGCTGGATCGGACTGACATTCGGGGTGCGAGGATCGCGGCGGACGATATCTTCGCCGAAGGACCCGTTCAGGACTGCCTGAAGACGTCCGCAGCATGGCGCACCCGCGCCGAGTACCTGCAAAAACACTTCGCAATTCCGAAAGAGCAATACCTTCAGCGCAAGGAAGAACGCGAAAGGAGCCTGCGTAGTTTTGCCTACCATGAAGAGGTTGTCTTGTGGTTTGAGTTCGACCTCTTCTGCCAGCTCAATCTTTTGTATCTGCTCCATTGGTTCTCGGACAAGGAACTGGGTCATTCCCGGCTGACTCTCATCTGCCCGGGGGAGTTCCCCGGCCTAAAGTCGTTTCGAGGATTGGGGGCGCTCAGTCCCCGACAGCTGACCAATCTGTTCGAGGATAGGGCGGAAGTTACGGATGAGCAAAGAAAAGTGGCTGCGAAGGCCTGGTCAGCGTACAGCAGCCCGGACCCTACTCAAATCCAGGTGCTGCTTGAACAGGGAACAGACGAGCTCCCACAGCTCCACAAGGCGCTGTCGGCCCACTTGGAACGGTTTCCCTGGACCGGGCACGGCCTGAACAGTGTCGAAGTGAAGGTCCTTGAAAGCCTTCTGGACGGGCCTCGGAAGTTCTCGGACCTGTTCGGCGATGTGGGCAACAGCGAGAAAGTGTTTTCCCACGGTATGGGGGACGTCCAATTCTCGGCCTACCTCGCAGAACTGGCTGAAGGCGAGGATGCGCTCATCCGCATGGACAACTTCCCGGGCATCCTGACCCAGGAAGTTCCTCCCCGGGTGTTAGGGAAGTGGACCATTCGGATCAGCGACCGAGGCAAGGAGGTTTTGAAGGGGCGTCAGGACAACATTGAGCTGCGGGGGATTGACCGGTGGCTCGGAGGCGTTCACCTGAAAAGTCCCGAACAGGTATGGCGCTGGGATCCGTCGACAGGCCGCCTCGTTCCTCCGGCGGGAGTGGGTGGGCAGAAGCAGGGCGCCGAAGGTGTTTCGCTCTCTTGAGATGACGCATCTCGCGTAGTAGTCTGGGTTTATCCACGAACCAACCCAGCGCGGCCGACACGAACAAAAAAGTTGGGGCTGTGGTTGGTCCGTCTAAAGCGATTCCGTGAGAAAGGAGTACGTATGAAGTCTCCACGGATTGCCTCCCTCACGATCGTCGTCCTGTTCTTAGGTCTGATCGGCCTGATCTCGGCCCAGGAAAAGAAGGTGCTCGACGGCAAGCAGATCTTTCTCGGTCAGAAGTGCAATATGTGCCACGCGGTGTCATCCGCAAATATCCAGGCAACGACCAAATCCGAGGCGATGAAGGGACCGGACCTGACGGGGCGCCTTGCCAGTAAGGATGCTACCGTGATCGCGGACGAGTTGCGCAAGAAAAAGAACATGCCGAACGGTAAGCCGCATCCCAAGGCTTTCACAGGAACGGACGAAGAATTGGGCGCGCTGATCGCCTGGCTGCAAAGCCAGAAAGCCTCGGCCCGTAAGTAGAGACCTGCGAGCAGAGCCGCGAGTCTGGCGCCTTTTGTTGCGCAACGGTCCGGCCGTCACCGCCGATGCTTGCTGGGCACAATTCACAGCGATGGCGCGACGGCCCGGTCGTTCCCGCAAAGATGCGGCAGCGCCTGCGACCTATGCTACATGACTCACGATCGCCTGCTGGTCACTTCGGCTTCGTACCGCCTGATTTCTTCCATCCACCCCATGCCGGTCGGCACGCCTTGTTGCCAGCAGTAGTAATCCCAGACAGAACCGGAGGGCAGGCTCTTGATTTCCTCCAGGAGGCCGAGCCGTCCTGTCAGATTGCCGTCCTTTTCCAGGCAGCGAAGCTGCTCGATGGGTTCGAGCAGGGCGGTGAGCAAGGCCTTGATCGTGGCGCGAGTGCCAATCACCCAGGCCGCGATCCGATTGATCGTTGCGTCAAAGAAATCGAGCCCGATGTGAGTGCGCCCGAGAAAGTCTCCGCGCACCAACTCCTGGGCCAAAGCGGTCAGGTCGTCGTTCAGGATGACCACGTGATCGCTGTCCCACCTCACTCCCCGGCTCACGTGGAGCACGATTTCCGGCAGGAAAAGCAGGACTGCGCTGAGCTTATCGGCGATGGTCTCGGTCGGGTGATAATGGCCGGTGTCCAGGCACAGCAGCTTCTGATTCTTCACGGCATACGCCAGGTAGAACTCGTGCGAGCCGACAGTGTAGCTTTCGACGCCCATCCCGAAAAGCTTGCCTTCGAGGGAGTCGACGTTAAGCCTGGGATCGATCTCCTCTGCGAAAATCGCGTCGAGTGACTGAATCAGCAGTTCGCGCGGCCCCTTGCGATCGACCGGCATGTCCTTGTATCCGTCCGGAATCCAGAGGTTGGTCACGCAGGTCCGGCCTAGTTCCCGGCCCATCGCGGCACCGATCTTCCGGCATGCGATCCCGTGTTCTATCCAGAAACGGCGGATGCCCGCATCCCGATGGGCGAGCGTGAACCCGCTGGCTGCTTTGGGGTGGGCAAAGTAGGTCTGATTGAAATCCAGGCCGAGGCCGCGGGCCTTGGCCCAGTCGATCCATGCCCGAAAGTCCTCGGGCTGAAGCTCGTTTCTTTCGCGGCGTTTGCCGCTGGCCTCGGCGTAGCTGGCGTGAAGACTGAAGCGGTGACGGCCGGGGACCAGCGAAAGCGCCTTATCGGCATCGGCTCGTAATTCATCCGGAGTCCGGGCTTTGCCGGGATAATGACCTGTAACGGCCAGCCCGGCGCCGAGCTCGGCCCCCTGGGATTCGAACCCCCCGACGTCGTCGCCCTGCCAGCACTGAAGAGAGATCGGAATGCCCGTCAGCCTGGCCAGAGCCGCTTCGGTGTCGACTCCCAGCTCCTGGTAACGTTCGGCAGCCAGCCGATAGGCGTCCTGAATTCTCTTGGGATTCATCAGCCGTCCTTTCTTCGGTCCTTGAGGATGCGCTGGGGGATTCGGAGAGGGCGGGATTCGAACCCGCGGTAAGGTTTCCCCTACACACGCTTTCCAAGCGTGCTCCTTCAACCACTCGGACACCTCTCCGTGGTTTACAAAGAGTGTAGCTTAACAGTTTTCGGCATCGAGTGAAACCGCTGAGTTCCCATCCCTAATCCGTGGATAAGGGGCGGGTGGCGACGGCTTGATCACCCAAGACTGGCTTCCAAGGCGTCAGCTCAATGACATCGCTTCCGCCCAGTCCCAAGCACCACGTGGCTTTGCGGTTGCTATCCGGCAGAGACCGGGCTCCGAAGACCCTTGGCCCCCTACGGCCGGAAAGGGGTCTGAAAATCCGTGGATAAGCGCGGACCACTTCAGACCGCCATCCGGAGTGACCTCAGTGCCTCCAGCCATTGTGCCAATCTTTCCCCCGTAGCGGCCAACCGCAGAACCGCCCGGCGCGCGTGGTGGACCACCCGCCCAGGGGTGTTGAAGATCAGAAACCGCAGCCGCTTCGGCCGGGCATTCAAAAGCTCGGCCGGCAACGCCAGTCGTTGCAGCGCCGTCATCACATTGTGGGCGATCACCGCCAAGCGCCGCCAAGCCGCGTTGGTCCCGAAGTATTTCGAGGGCATCACCCCCGCGCCCAGTTCGTTTTTCAGCACATCATGCACGGCCTCGATAGTCCGTGCCTTCTCCTGATGCCATTCGATCAGCCGACTCGGCTTCCAGTCCCAGACGTTACTGACTACCGCAAAATGTCGGGCCGACTCGTCCTGATCAAACAAATCCGCCTGCCGGGCACGAATCCGAATGGCCACATAGCGTAAGGGCCATAAATCCTTTTGTTCGCATTTCTCGCTGGGGACATAGCTGACTTCGGCACATTCCCGGATCTCCACCGGATGGGACTTCCCGTACTCTTCCCACGCGCCTTTCGCCACCTGAGCGATCGCCTCGCTCAACCCTTCACTCATGCGGGCGCTGACCGCAAACCCGATCACTCCTTTGGGTCCCCCGGCCCGGCGCGGGTTGCGCAGCCAATTGACCAGATCGCTTTCATGGCAGGCAGAGTCACCCCGGTAGTAGTACGTCGTCACCGTCTCCGGCAGAGCCGCGAAAGCTTGCCGGGCTACTCCCAGCGGATTCATGTTGGCCGGCACGTTCCCGTCGCGGAACTCGTCGGCCAGCACCAAGTTGGTCTCCGCCCACACCGCCAGCATGGGCGGGTAACCCCGTTCCCCTTCGTAAGTCCGCAAGGCCTCCCGCTTGTGGCTCTCGATAATCGTGGCGTCCTGGTCCACTGTGGCGATGCGCTGCTGGGAACAGCGCCGTCCCACCTCTTGAACCAGGCTTCGGTTCACCGCGCCCAACCCCCTCAAGGCCTCGCTCTCCTCGGGTATATAGGCAATCTCATCCCCGCTTCGCCGCCCCTTGGCTTCGCTGATTCTCGCTTCATCGTGAAACTCGTACAGAAACTGACGCGCCGTCTCCGGCGAAGGGACTTCGTACCCGAGGATCGCACTCAGCCCTCCGTCTTCACGCAGACGGGCGAAGTCTTCGAAGCACTCTCCTCCCACCGCGTTCAAGGCCACGAAACTCTCCACCATCTCAGCTTCGTCCCAGCCGCGTTCCCGCTCCTTGACCCGGACTTCACGCCGAACACTCGCGCCCAGACCCAGAGAGCGGAAGGTCTGCACCAGCAGGGGTACGCCCCCCAACGCGGTCAAAGTCTCCGCCAACGGCTCGGGGTCGATCTCAATCGGCAAGGGCTGTTCAGTCCGGGAGTTGTGGCGTGCTCTTTTCACCGCCCCATTCTACCCACGCACCTGCCGGGTGCGAAGCAACTTCAGGCACTGCGGCCGTCATCGATCCGATAAATCGTTGCCCCCGTGCGGCTTTCCCATGTGCGGACGCAGACCGTCTTTGTTCGTCCTTCCTTTATCCACGGATCAGGGTTAGTGCTTATGCCCCCATAGCGGTACTTTCCTAGTTATCTGATGGGGTGACCTCAACTCTTTGATTTATAGACAAT
>JBHGBF010000235.1:0-8769 GCA_041946865.1 Acidobacteriota bacterium
GCACCGGCCTCTCTCCTCGTTGCTGCCACACTCCCAACAAAAAACTGAGGGGTTACCCCGGCATGAACGCCATTCTTGACACGGGACCCGACTATGTCGTAACCGTCTTGTCCAATTACGATCCCCCGGCAGCTGAAACAGCCGCACGCCAGGCCTTGGATGCCAAGACAGGCAGCCGGGAATTGCACCGGACATGATATCCTCTCGCTCCATGAAGCGATGGGTGATCTTCCTATCGATCCTTGCCGTTGCCTGGCTGCTGGTCGCTGCCGCGAACGGACAGGCCAGGCGAAAATCGCGCAAGCCACCGGTCTCCCGCTTCAGTGCGGCGATCCTGACACCGAGACCAGGTCCGGCCCCCCGCATCAACGGTCCCAAAGTCTATGGATGCCGTCCGGGAAATCCGTTCATCTACCGTATCCCCACGACCGGGAAACGACCGATGGTCTTTTCTGCCAGGAAGTTACCGCCTTCGCTGGCGCTTGATAAGCTGGAGGGAATCATCACGGGGACCACGCCGCCCGCGGGTGAGTACCCGGTGACCCTGATCGCCAGGAACCGTGAGGGTGACTCGACGAGACCTTTCAAGATCGTAAGCGGCGACAAGCTGGCCTTGACGCCTCCCATGGGCTGGAATCACTGGTACGCACACTACAACCGCATCACCGATGGGATGGTCCGGCAAGCGGCGGAGATCATGGTCAGCAGCGGAATGGCGGACGCCGGGTACCAGTATGTCAACATCGATGACTGCTGGATGAACAGTGCGTCCGGCGAGAATCCCAAGAGATTCGACCCGAAGCGCGTGGGCCCCGTCCGCGACGTGAACGGCGACATCCTTCCCAACAAGTACTTCCCCGACATGCGGGCATTGACGGACTTCATCCATTCCAAGGGCTTGAAGGCGGGCATCTATACCTCACCTGGGCCTAAGACCTGCGCCGGATATGCGGGCAGCTATGGCCATGAGGCGGCCGACGCCCGGCAGTTTGCCGAATGGGGCTTCGACTTTCTCAAGTACGATTGGTGTTCCTACGGCGAGATCGCCCCAGGAGACAAGAGTCTGGAGACGCTTCAAAAGCCTTATCGGCTGATGGGTGAGATCCTTCGGAGCCAAAAACGCGACATCGTCTACAACCTCTGCCAGTACGGCATGGGCAAGGTTTGGGAGTGGGGAGCCGAGGTCGGCGCCCAGTCCTGGAGAACGGCTGGAGATTTGGGATTCGAGTTGGACCGGATCGTTCAGGTGGCCCTGAAAAACACCGAGCATCGGGCCTACTCGAAACCGGGCAGCTGGAACGATCCCGATTATATCCAGATCGGCTACATCGGAGACGCGCGCACCAGCGGCGTGCCGAAAGCCTGTCCGATGTCTCCCAACGAGCAGTACGCGTTCATGTCCCTCTGGTGCCTGATGGCCGCCCCGCTCTTTTACAGCGGAGACATGACCCGGCTTGACGCCTTCACTCTCAACGTGCTCTGTAACCCGGAAGTGATCGAGGTTGACCAGGATCCGCTCGGTCGTTGCGGCGCCGTTCAGCACCTGGATGAATTCACGTTCCTGATGGTCAAAATCCTGGAAGACGGCTCAAAGGCGGTCGGACTCTTCAATCAGAAGGACACCGACGCCACTGTCACGGCAGACTGGCCGGCACTCGGAATTCGCGGAAGAAGCAAAGTGCGCGATTTGTGGCGGCAACGCGATCTGGGCGTCTTTGACGGCGAGTTCCAGGCAAAGGTTCCGGCACGTGGTGTGGTGCTCGTACGCATCAGCCCGATTGCTTAGTGCTGCTCCGGTGCAAGCCCTGTGGTTGCCCCTCCGCGCCGGGACTCCGGCTGGTATACTGTAGCAATGCAAATGACACCCGAGCAGCCTGCGGACCACCGCGCGGCTGATCATTCTCCGGAACGTAGACCCTCGCTTCTCGATGATCTGTACAGCGATCCAGGGAAGCGTGAGAAAGCGGTTGTGAAGAGCCGTGTCGAGGAAGAACTCAGTCACCCACCGTCGCTCGTCGAAGACGTTTTCCTGAGCGAGCTGCCCAAGTCCCGCAGACGAATCCCCGTCCGGTTGCTGGTTTTCGGGGCCATACTCTTGAGCGTCGGTGGCAGTCTGCTCGTTTATAGATCGAACAAGGGGCAACCACCGCCCTGGAAAGAAGAGCCGGCGCCGAAGCTGGAGATGGCCACGCCGCCGCCGGTCCCTGCGCCGGCGGGAGAAGCCAAGGAAAACACGCTTTCAAAAGAGCGCGTCCAGGAAGAGCCGGCGCTTCCGAGCGCCGGGGTCCAAAAACAGGCTCCTGCTGCCCAGCCGGTCAAGCCGGCGCAAGCGAAAAAACAGCCTCAAACGGCGAAAGCGGTTAAAGCTCCTCCCGTATCGAGCACTGAGACCAGGCCCGAAAACAAGCCGAAGTTGTTACGTGAGCCCGAAGATCTGGCCAAGGAACAGAGGGCTTTTGACCTCTTGCGCGAGAAATCCCAAGCCGCCCGGCAGTTGCTGGAGGGCAATCTCGAGCAGTTCCGTTTTCTCGAGTATCAGGTCATTCCGAAAGACGCCGGTCAATATTGGGTCGACCTGGTTGCTGAACAGAAAGGCGCAGGCCTCGCCGTGCACTTCATCTGGACTGTGAATCCCGACAAGCAGACCACCAGGGCGCTTAGCCAGGCCGCACGGGACATCGACCGCCAGGCCGGGCCTTAATCGCTCCCCGCGCGACCGGCCGCCCTATCACCGACCCATCGACCTGATCGATATCAGCCGAGGAAGTCTTCGCGCACCGGCGTAAAAGCATCAATCAGGACTGAGGGCAGAATCGTCCGAATGTAATGCTTCACATTTGACGGGACGTAGTAACTGCCTCCGCTGGTCAGTCGCTGCGGCGCCCTGCCTTCCATGACCACGTCGATCTCGCCGGAGACGACGTAGCCAATCTGCTCATGCGGATGGCTGTGCTCGAAAGAAGCGACACCGGCATCAAAGGTGAACTGAACGAGCATCAGCCCGCCGCCGTAACTCAGGACCCGCCTCCGGCCGCCATCCGGCGTCACGACTGATGTCTGCCGATCAGCATGGGCAAAGAGTTTCGCTGTCATGCGGACGGAGTATATCACTGCGGGTTGGGTGGTCAGCCAATCGCGACTATAATTCACCCACCGTGAACGCAAACCAGAAAGCCCCACAGCTCTGCAGTTGCCGCCACCTGGCTGACAGGTTTCCTGCAGCAGCGCCGCCTGGGCTCTGCGGTTGTAGACCCCTGGTAAACGCGCCCCTGATCCGTCGATAACAAATCACGCAGAAGGCGACGAGAACCGTGCTGGCGCACCCTGCCCGCCAGGGCGTGTATGGGTCAGCGCGAGATGGTTACAGAGCCGCAAGCGTAGCGTTTTTTGCAAAGCGCGTCGGGTGAGAACAGTTCCCGGAAGAACGTCGTTAAAGCCTCCCTGTCGACGGATCAGGGACGCGCCGTCCCGCCTTCACCTGCAAGCCGGTTTTTGTATAAAATGTAAAGTAGAGTTTCCTTTCAACGGGCATCCAAGAAGGAAAATTTCTCAAAAACAATGGGTTGACGGTTGCTTTGCATTTCTTGTCAGCCCTTCTCCGCATAATGTTTCTCAACGATTGCCGCGTGGCTCGTTCCACCAAGAGATCTCGAAAGGAGTTACCGCCGATGAGTAAAGTTTTCGCCACGCTCGAAGAGTTGGAGGCTTGGCTCAACAGTGCTGACCGAGGCGAATATCAGATCGAGTACATCATCAAGGAAGGGGCCATGTTCATCGTGATGCTGCATCCGATTCGCCAGGCAGCGTGAAGCCGCAATGACCAGACAACGGGTCCGCCCGTCTCGGACCCGTTGTCGTTTCTTTCCTGTGGCCATACCCTCAACCCCAGATCCGTCGCCTGGCCGCTCCTTTTCCCTTTCGTTTCAATCTCGGATAGACTGCTTTTCCAGGGAGATAAACCCATGTTTCGAGAATTCAAAGAATTCGCAATGCGGGGCAGCGTGGTTGACCTGGCCGTCGGCCTGATTATCGGAGCAGCGTTCGGAAAAATAGTCACCTCGTTTGTCAACGATATTATGATGCCGCCTATCGGCCTGCTGGCCGGGCGCGTCAACTTCGACAATCTGTTCGTGGCCTTGTCGGGTCCTGAATACAAGACCCTGGCGGAGGCCAAAGCGGCCGGGGCGCCGACGATCAACTACGGGCTGTTCCTGAACACCATCCTGGACTTCATTTTAGTCGCTTTTGCGGTGTTTCTGCTGGTCCGTTGGATCAACCGGATGCGACGCCAGCCGGAGGCGGCCGCGACCCCCACGTCGCGCACCTGTCCGTATTGCCTGTCGATTATTCCGCTGCAAGCTGTTCGGTGTGCGCATTGCACGTCTCAGCTGGAGCCCGACCGCGCGAGTGCGAGGTGACAACCGTGACGCGTTCGAAGCGTCTTACGCCACTTTCAGAGCCAGCAGCGTCGCGTCATCACCCGCGTCGGTTCCTGCTCGGTGCTCGGTGACCGCCTGCACGATGTCGGCGACGATCTGGTCAGGGTTGAACTCGCGCTCTTTCATCAGGATGGCCTCCAGGCGCGGCGTTCCAAACTCCTCCGCCTGAGGATTCTCGGCCTCCACCAGACCATCGGTATAGAGGAACAGGAAATCGCCCGGCTGCAGGCTCGTCTGGTGCTCCTCAAAGGAATCTCCCGGCAGCAGGCCCACCGGCTTGCCGGTCGCGCTCAGGACTTGCAGCCGGCCATCGACTCCCAGGACGTACTGCGGATTGTGGCCGGCGTTAACCCAGCGCAGGACCCGCCCCTCGCGGCTGATGATTCCCATAAAAAGCGTGGCAAAAGTTTGCGGCTCGGTCTGGCGGCTGATTTCGACGTCTATTTCTTCCGCCAGCCGGGCGAGGTTCCGTTCCACCTGCAGACGCGCCTGCAAGCGCGCCTGAAGGTTGGCCATGAGCAGTGCCGCAGGGACTCCCTTTCCCGAAACATCACCCATCAGCACGGCGACATCGCCTTCCGGCAGCACAAAGTAATTGAAGAAGTCACCACCCACCTGGCGGGCTGGAATAGAAATGCCGCGGGCTTCGGCAAACCCGACTTTCAGCGGCTCGCGCGGCAGCAAGACTTCCTGGATGCGCCGGCACATTTCGAGCTCTTTCTGGAGCCGTTCTTGCTCGACCAGCCGTTTCTGCTGCTGGGCGAGGTCCGCGGCCATCTGGTTAAAAGCGGCCGCCAAGGCTCCGAACTCGTTCTTGGACCGCACCGGGACCCGGGTCTCGAGGTCTCCACGCGACAGCCTCTCGACCCCCTGGGTCAGCGCCGAGAGACTGCGAGTCATGCGCCCGGACAACGGGACGATTCCCAGGAAAGCAAGAGCAATGAAACCGAGGCCGACACCCAGGTTCCGCAGCGCTGTTGCCCTGATCTGCTGCAGTGATCCTCCGATAGGACGCGCGATCCCGAAAGTCATGCCCGAAACCGGCTCAAAGGCCGTGGCAAAGATCCAGTCGTCCGGGCACGATTCGACGGTCGCCGGCTTGCCGGTCGCGGTTTTCAAGCCGAGCTTTTCCACGCGGGCGGCCTGCGGGGGATCCGGTGAGTGTACGTTTCCGGCCTTGTCAACGGCAAACTGAATCTCGCCGTGGGCGAACCGTCCCCGCTCGAAAATGCGGGAAAGGATTTCGTCCGCCCGAATCTGCGCCTTGATAGGCGCCGGGCCCTGTTGATTCTCTGAATTTCCATTCTGCTGGGCGACCATCAACTCCATGGTGGCGCGGATCCGCTCCGCCTTTCGCTGCCACCGGGCGGCTTCATTCCGGCGCTGCCTCTGCATCGCGGCCCCGAGCCGTTTCATCTGCTCGGCGTTCTTGACGGCTTCCTCGGCAGCTTTTGCCGCCTCAGCCTGGATCTTTTTTATCTGCGCTTCGCTCAGATAGACTGTCGCCTGCTTGTCCGGCGCCTCGCCGCCGGCTGTCAGTCCCTGCGCTTGTGTGTCCGGGCAACTCAGGACAATCCGGTTCTTCTGCTGTTCGACTTTCATTGCGAGCGCGCCGGCTTCACCGGATCTCATCACGTCGGGAAGGTTGTTCATGTAGACGACGACCGATTCCACGTCGGCCTTGGACGGCAGTCCGCCCAACGGAAAATCCGGGTTGCGAGCGTCCGACCCGGGCTTGACCATGGCCAGGGCGCCGGGGTCAGAAGCGGAAGCTCGCGGGGAGTGTATCCGAGGCGGTGAGGGGGAAGCGAATGCTCCCCGAGGGTGATCCGCAGCTGGCGGGACGCTCGGCGGCGCCGGGATTTCAAGAGAATCCACGTAGGATGCCATATCCCCCATGTGCGAGAGGATCTGGGCGTAGACTTCCGCTGGATGAACCTGGTCTTTCCCCTTGCCTTCGGCCCGGAGCTGATAGAAAGGACGTCGATCCAATCGGTGAATCCGCTGCTGCAGATCGCGTGTCACCGCTTCCATCCGGTGGCTCATCTCTTTGGCCAGCCCAGCCGATTCCTCCTGCACGACGTTCCTGAAGGCGCGGATGGATGTCGAGTATGAGTAGAGCGTCAGTCCGGCCAGCGGAACGATCGTAAATAGAAGGAAACTCAAAGCGAGTTGAGTCCTGATCTTCATACGAGAATCCTGCCCCCCTCATACTTGGTCCAAGAGCAATCTCGGCTGAAGGGGGATGTTAGTTTATACGAATCGGAAGCCGCTAAGTTTCCCGCCCATTCGCTCTGCCCCGGCCCCTCGTCTTTGTTCGCCGCTCGATTCGGCTCTTCGCTTCAGGGGTCGCTGGGCTTTGGACCGATTGAGGGTCAACCCTGTTTTTTGGCAAAACAACGCTAGGCGACGTCTTCCCGAACGAACGCTCTGTGATTCGGGCGCAGGCTCTCGATCAACTCGGCACGCGTCTTGGTCTTCAGAGGCTTGCCGATGTAGATCTTCTTCATTTTCGCCATCCAGCGCTCGGGAAGAACCCCGGAGAACAAGAGGAGCGGCCAGGTGAATTTGGGCCCGTTGAGCCGCCTCAGCCGGAACAGCCACAAAAGGAATGAACCGAACCGCCAGGCCAGCGGACCCCACCAGCTTTGCTGGCCAGGACCAAGATTCATCTTCCAGCACTTCATCAGGAGTTGCCACTGCAGAGCGGAAAGATCCCGGGTCTCCGTCACACCCTTCTTCCCGTGCAAGCGCGTATCGTGCAATGGAGTAAAGACCGATGGAACCAGGAAGCCAAAAAGCCCTCGGCGTTCGATCTCGTAAACCAGGTCAAGCGTGGCCTTCACGTCCTCGTCTGTCTCGCCGGGGTTGCCCACCATGAGCGTAATTACCGGGAACCAGTTGTTCTCGTTCATGATGCGCAGGCCTTCGAGGACGACGCTCGGCCAGTCGTCAATGGCGAACGGGACTCCCTTGCTCGGCATCAGCTTGCGGGCGAGCGGGACCGACCCCGTCTCGAGCCCGATCAGCGGAGAGAGAATCTTCTTCTTGGGGTGCCGGCTGTACTTGGGCAGGTGAAGCGGGCTCTTGTCCAGGAGGATGTTCGATAAATCGCGGATAAGCCCCGGGTCCACCACCGCCGGCGCCATGGTGCAGTGACTCAAGATGTGATGCTCTACTCCGGGCGTCTGGACAATGTCGCGATACAAATCTACCAAGGCTTCACGGTTGGGAAAGAAGAACGGTGTCCCGGTGCGCACTTGCCCCCAGATGAACAAGTCTTCGGTCGCCAGCGAGATCTGCTTGTTTCCTTCCCGTACGTTGGCACGCACGGCCGCCATAATCTTCTCTTTGGGAATATCGAGCTGGGGGTTCAGGTCGGGCAGGCAGAAGTTGCATCGACGGCCGCAACCGGTGGTCATTTCCACAACCCCGAAGGTTGTCCGGGTCTCGGGAACCAGGATCTCATCCCGGTCCAGCGGGTGAGCCACGCTCATCTCGTGAGGCAGTTTCTCGCCTCGTACAGCCATGTCAAAAAGCGCCATGCAGCCGGCTGACTCGCTGCGCCCCTGGACCACACAGTCGACGCCCAGTTCGTCAAAAGAATCTGTCTGGCTGATCTGCCACCCTCCGGAGCCCCCGACGATCACCTTAAAACCCTTGCGGTGTGGGCTGGCCTTGAGTCGCGCAAAGAGCGCACGGGCATGGGCCGAATTGATGGGCAGCTTGGAATTGCCGAAGATCGACGTATAGACCCCGGCCGCAAACGTCACCCCCAGGGGATTGTGTGTCGACACGCCGATAACTCGAGTTTTTGGACCCACAAAACGGTCGAGATCATCCGGAAAACAGACGACGATGTCATCACGCGAGTATCTGCGCAGCAGCGACTGTTCCAGCACGCGCAGTCCCGCCGGCACAAATTTTGCGGAACCATCCTCGTTGCGCTGCACCTGGCGCCAGCTCGGGTATTTCTTGTCGATCACCCATTCCATCCAGGCCGGCAACGAAGCAATGGCCATCTGGATGAAATAGCCGGCGTGGTCGATGCATTCTGTCAACGGGGCGGTGAGAACAATCAACTTCCCGTCGGATTCCGCTGTCTCGGCGCCAGCAGCGCCCGCAGCCTCCGTCGGCACAGGGCTAGTACCCATGAACTTCAAATCCATCGCACCTCCCTTGTGCAGCTATCTTGTCGCGTGGCAGGCGGTGTAAAGAAAGCAGAGTAAGCTATCGAGGACGGAAAAGCAACCGATGAAGGGTCCACCGGGGTAACCCCTCAGTTTTTTGTTCGGAGTGTGGCAGCAACGAGGAGTACCAAGCCTCGAAG
>JBHGBF010000236.1:0-8721 GCA_041946865.1 Acidobacteriota bacterium
CTTTGACCGCGCTCGTCGTCTTGCGCGACAAAGTAATTCAGCCGCCGCTCGCAGCGGCACGGGTTTGGCGGCATGAACATGGACATCACCCAGCCCTGGGTTCGCGAACAAATGGAAAATGGAAAATGGGAAATGGCAAATGGTAAATGGCAAATTGGATTGGATCTGAGGCCTCGGCTTACGGCTGGTTACCCAGCCGGAACATCATCGACAACTTTTTTGACAAACCGAGGCGCTAAGCGCCTAAAGCTGCGACGAGTCGCCGCACTCCAATATACTAAAGCTGGGGAAGAGCGGAGAGTCGTGCGGACCAGGCTGGGTCTTCCAGTTGCGGCGCTGCCGGTTTCGGAATTCCGTTAGAGTCACCAACGGGGCCGAGGGCATCCTGCCGTGCCGGCCGCGGTACTGCCACGGCCGGCCGCGCTCCCAGGTTCATTCGTGCCGATCTGTTACCTTCTGGATTGAGCCGCAAAGAACTCCGCTGAACGTTTCTTCATCTCCTCGGGAGTCACTTCTTCAACGCGGGTCGCGATTTGCCACATATGTCCAAAGGGGTCTCGGATGGTTGACCAGCGATCTCCCCAGAACATGTTCGTCGGCCTCTCAAGCGCCGTGCCTCCCGCCTGCGTGGCGGTGTTGAACACGGAATCGACATCCTGGACGTATATGAGAATCGAAACCGGGCTCCCGTTCAGCGTCTCGGGTGACTTGCTGGATGGCATTTCGGGAAACTCATCCGAGAGAAAGATCTGGGAATCGCCGATCTGAAAGGCCGCGTGCATCACGCGCCCGTCAGGACCCGGCATTCGGTGGAGCTCGTTGGCCCCAAAAGCGCGCTTATAAAAATCGAGCGCTTTTGCCGCGTTCCGGACGGTCAAATAAGGTGTGACGGTGTGAAGGCCCTCGGGAAGGTACTTCGTACTTCTCTTCATACTGCCTCCTTAATCATGGGGATGCTGTTACCTTACCGGGAAGTCGACCAGCACTTCAAATCGCGTCGAAGCGTTCTTGCGCTGGATGACCGCATTACCGCTTTTGCAGCAATCCCATCACAAACTCCTGCTTTTCGCTCCGTTTGTGCGTTCCCTTTTGCAGCGCAATCAACTCGGCGGCTACGCTGATCGCGATTTCTTCCGGTGTCTCCGAACCGATCTCCAGCCCGATCGGCGCGTAAAGCCTGCGAAAAGCTTCGGCGGGAAGCCCCTTGGCCAGCAGATTGTTAACCAGCAGCGCAATCTTCCTGCGGCTTCCCACCATCCCGACGTATCGGGCGCTGGTCTGAATCGCGTGCTCCAGGGCCACCTGGTCGTGGCGATGCCCGCGCGTCACGACGAGAATGAAAGTGTCCGCGTTAACGTCAAGGTCGGCCAGACCCGAGTCGAACGGCCGGCAGACGACCCGGGCGCCCGGAAAACGTTCCGGAGTTGCGAACGAGTCGCGATCATCCACCACTGTCACCTGAAAACCGAGCGGCTGGACCACATCTGAGATGGCGCGCCCCAAGTGTCCGGCGCCCAGGATGACGAGTTTCGGATCCGGCAAAAGGGGTTCCACGAAGACCTCCACGGTCCCTCCGCAGACGAGACCCTCGTTTTCAGCATCGTCGTCGTTAAGCTCGTACTTGATCAGCTGGGCGCGGCCCTCGGCGATGGCCTTTTGACCCGCCTCCCAGACCGCCGCCTCCACGCAGCCTCCGCCGACTGACCCGACGAAGGTCCCATCGTCCAGGATGAGCATTTTGGCGTGGTCCTTGCGCGGGGTGCTTCCCAGTCGCCGGACGATGGTAGCGAGCGCTGCCCTGCGTCCGGCTCGTCTCAGCTCGACAATGCGTTCGTAGATATCGACTGACACTTCAGACTGCTTCCTCCTCGCTTGCGCCTTTCACCTCCACCGTGCGCTCCGCGAACCGCCGGTTCAAGTGGCTGTTCCTGTAGCCGTAGGTGAAGTAAATCACCAGTCCCACGACCATCCAGATTGCCAGCCGTAACCAGGTGACCGTGGGGAGGCTGGCCATGAGGTACAGGCAGGCAGCCATTCCCAACAAAGGGACCATGGGAAATCCTGGGACTTTGAAGGGTCGAGGAAGGTCCGGCCGCGTGTACCGGAGCACCAACACGCCTCCGCAGACTAAGGTAAACGCCAGAAGCGTCCCGATACTGACCAGGTGCCCGAGTTGGTTGATCGGAGTGAGACCGGCCACCAAGGCACAGGCTGTTCCCGTAATCGCCGTTGTCACGTGAGGTGTCCGATAGCGAGGATGGACTTTCGCAGCGAACGCTGGTAATAGCCCGTCCTTGGCCATGATATAGAAAATCCTCGGCTGGCCGAGCAGCATGACCAGTATGACCGAGGTGATTCCCGCGATGGCGCCAAGCGAAATGAAAGCGGAGAGCCAGGGCATGTTGAGCGTTCGGATTGCCAGCGCAATCGGCGCCGGAACCGCCAGCTCCGTGTAGTAGACCACCCCCGTCATGACCGCAGCCACAGCCAGGTAAAGGACCGTGCAAATGGCCAGCGAGCCCAGAATGCCGATAGGCATGTCCCTTTGAGGATTTCGGGCCTCCTGCGCCGTGGTACTGACTGCATCGAAGCCTATATAAGCGAAGAAAATGACTGCCGCCCCCGTCGCCATCCCGTCAACCCCGAACGGCATGAACGGCTTCCAGTTGCTGGTCTTGACGTAACCGACTGCGGCCGCCAGGAAGAGCAGCACCACACCCACCTTGATGAAGACGATCGCCGCGTTGAAATTGGCCGATTCCTTGATCCCGATGATCAAGACCACGGTCAGAATGAGACAGATCGCCGCCGCCGGAACGTTAAATACACCGGCCGGCTCGGACCACGGCGAGCCCGTCAGCGACGTGGGAAGCTCAATCCCCATGCTCTGGAAAATCTCCACAAAGTAACCGGCCCAGCCAATGGAGACTGTGGAGGCGGCGAAGGAATACTCGAGGATCAGGTCCCAGCCGATGATCCAGGCGAAGAACTCACCCATGGTGGCGTAGGCGTAGGTGTACGCGGAGCCGGAGACGGGGATCATGGAGGCAAACTCGCTGTAACAAAGTCCAGCGAGGGCACATGCGGTCCCAGCCAGAACGAACGAGAGAATGATCGAGGGTCCGGCGTGCTCTGCCGCCGCAGTTCCTGTGAGGACAAAAATGCCGGCGCCGATAATCGCTCCGATTCCGAGCATGATCAGATGAACCGGACCGAGCGTCCGCTTCAACTCGACACCTGTGTGTGCTTCCCTGAGAATCTCTTCAACCGGTTTGGTTCGCAATAACCTGGTTAGCATTCAGACTCCTTTGATCCTGGTCTCTTGTGTGTCGGGGTCCAACAGGAGCGGTGTTGGGGTCGTCTCTTTCAGAATGTAGGTCCTTTTCCCTTGGGACTCGTGATACGTGCGTACGATTAGCTCGGCCACTAAACCGGAGAGAATGAACTGAACGCCGACTACGAAAACAAACACGGACAGAAGAAGCAGCGGGTTGCGGTGAGCCCGGACCGCATAAAAAAACCTTTGGTACAAAGTGACTGCGGCCAGCACGACACCCAGGGCAAAACAGCCGAAACCGAGGCCTCCGAACAAATACATCGGCTTAGTTGAGAACGTCCCCAGAAACTTGATGGTGATCAGATCGAGCAGAACCTTGACCGTTCGAAGAATCCCGTACTTGGAGCGTCCAAACTGCCGGGCATGATGCTTGACCGGCAGTTCGGTGACCCGGGCCCCGGCCCAGCTGGCATAGATGGGAATAAACCGATGCATCTCACCGTACAGGCGAACGTGCTTGATAACGTCGCGGCGATAGCCTTTGAGCGTGCAGCCGTAATCGTGCAGCCTGACGCCGCTGATCCAGCTGATGAGCCAGTTCGCCATGTGTGACGGCGCCACTCTTGTCAGCCAGGGGTCCTGCCGGTCCTTGCGCCAGCAGCTGACCACATCAGAACCTGCTTCCAGAGCGGCTATGATGCGCGGTATGTCCTCCGGGTCGTTTTGAAGGTCGGCGTCCAAAGGGATGATGATCTCGCCTCGAGCGTGATCGAACCCTGCCGACATGGCCGCCGTCTGGCCGAAGTTACGGACAAACTCGAGCAGGCGGACCTTTGGATCGGACGCGGCGATCTCGCGCAACAAAGCGGTGCTGCCGTCCAGGCTTCCGTCATCGATGAACAGGATTTCGTAGCTGCGGCCCAACTCGTCCAGCACCAGCTTCAGCTTCTCGTGTAGCGGCTCGAGGTTCTCCCGTTCGTTAAAAACCGGGATGATGACTGACAGCTGAGGAATGCCTGCGACCCTTGTTGGTGACAAGGTAGACGGCGCGAGTGCTGCGGTCGATCTGATATCCGTCACTTTTTAAGCCTTCGATCAGAAAACGGGCAGTAGTATATATCTTCGGTCTGGAATCGACAATTTGCAGGGCGAGGCCCGACGCCGCACACAAGGCTTTGTAGTCCTCCGCCCCCACGATCATAAAGACCATCTTACCCGATTTGACCCGGCTGACAGCGTCGGCGAGGGAGTACGACTCGAAAACCGGCCGGTTGAGATAGAACACCAGGCTCGGGGCAGTGAAGTTGAAATAGCCCGCCTCGACCTCTTCCCCCCGTGCGGAAAACGCCTTCGTTTCCTGCTTGATCTTCTCGGCAAAGGCCGATACCGGCTTGTACGTCTCAAATGCAGGCAGGTAGCAGACAAACGCCAGGGCGTAAGAGACGGCAAGCCCGCCGGCCGTCAGGTCGAAGCGGCGCAAAACCAAAGAAACGGCCACCACAGGCGAAACGAGCAGAGGCAACCAGAGCAGACCTGCCGGGAGGATTCGGACAGCGAAAAGATAAAGCGCTACCATAGCCGCGGAGGTCAGCAGGGCCAGTATCCCGGAAAGCCAGCGCGGCGAAGCCTGCCGGCGCAGTTCGCCCGCCAGCCAGAGCGCGGCTGCCGGATAGGCGGGCAGGATGTAGTACTCCTGCTTGTTGTGGGACAGCGAGAAAATCACGATGTAGCCGAAAACCCACAGCAGAAGGAGAAGGCGGCCATTGACAAAAGCCTCAGCGCAGCGTCCCTGGCGCAGCACTCCGCCCGCCCTTACGGTCTCCACCCCGCGCCGGCAAAGCACCGCCACAAAAAGCAAGGACCAGGGGAAAAAATCTCCCAGGAATACCCCCACGTAATAGAACGCCCCACGAGCCGGCCCGTAGTCGACGTTCGCAAAGCGGCCGAGATTTTCCCTCAGGAAGAACGCGATCACGGGATCCAGCCCGAGCTTCAGGAGAAGCAACAGGTACCAGGACGAGGCCACGACCAGAAAAACCGCGCTCGGCAGGACCAGTTCCCTGATCTTCAGGCGCCGCCAGTCTCCGCTCACTATCAGGTAGACACTAAGAAACACCGGCGCGAGCAGCGCGACCGGCCCTTTGGCCAGGAACGCGAGGCCAAGAAGAACCGCCCCCATCAAAAGGCTTGCTCGCCGGTCACGTTTCAGCCAATCAAGGAAAAACACCAGGACGGCCAGCAGGCAGAAAAGAAGCAGGACATCAATCAATAGTCGCCGGGACAGCATCAGCAGCCGGAAGGTTGTCGCGAAAACCCCTGCCGCCAGGAGCGCGGTTTCGCTGTCAAACAGCCGTCTTCCGGCGCTGTAAACAAGAAGGACCGAGCCGAACCCGAGAACCGCGAGGAGCAGCCTCTCCCAAAAGAGTGAGACCCCGAACAGGCGGTAGAAAGCACCGACCAGCCAGTAGGACAACGGCGGCTTGTTCAGGCGAGGCTCGCCGTTAAAATAGGGCACCACCCAGTCGCCGCGCTCCAGCATCTCTCTGGGGGTCTGCACATAAAACGCCTCGTTCGCATCCCAAACTGAAGACTCGTCGAGCGCCACGAAGAACGGAAGCGCCAGGATTGCGAGGAAAACGAGTCGTTTGAGCACCCATCACCTTCTCAACAGTTCTAAAATAGCTTCTTCTGCAGCTCCTCCAGCACTTCGCCGGTCGACCGGCGCGACCCAGACAGGTCCATATCCTTCTTCTCTAACCGGGTCAGGATCTCACGTGCGCGCTCGATCACCGGTTGGGGGATACCCGCCAGGCGTGCTACCTCGATGCCGTAGCTCTTGTTGGCGACTCCCGCCATGACTTTGTGGAAAAAGATGATCTGGTGGCCAGAGCGGCGAACCGTGACGCAGTAGTTCTTCACTCCCGCATACAAACGGTCGAGCCGGGTCAACTCCTGGTAATGGGTGGCAAAGAGCGTCCTCGCTCGCCGTTCAGGCTGCTGCACCAGATACTCGGCGATGGACCACGCCAAAGACAGGCCATCGAAAGTGGCTGTCCCGCGTCCCACCTCGTCAAGCAGAATCAGGCTGCGCGGCGTGGTCGTGTTCAGGATGTTCGCCGTCTCGATCATCTCGACCATGAACGTTGATCGGCCACGAGCCAGGTTGTCACTGGCGCCGACGCGCGTAAAGACCCGGTCTACCAGCCCGACCCGGGCTTCGTCCGCAGGAACGAACGAGCCCATCTGCGCCATGATGACGATAAGCGCGTTCTGTCGCAAATAAGTGGACTTGCCACCCATGTTCGGCCCGGTTAGGATTAACACCTGATCCGTGGTGTTGTTGCAGGAAAGATCGTTGGGGACAAACGGATCGCCTCCTTGAAGCTCGACCACCGGGTGGCGCCCGCCGCGGATGACGAGGTCGGCCGTCAGATCCAGGGTGGGACGGACATACCGTCCACGGCGGGCCGCTTCAGCCAGCGAAAGCAGAGCATCAATTCGGGCCACCTGCTGTGCGACCGCTTGGATCCGGGGCGCCTCGGCCGCGACCTCGGCTCGGACCCGCAGGAACAATTCCTTCTCCAGCTCCAGGATCCGCTCTTCGGCCCCGAGGACTTTGTCTTCGTATTCCTTCAGCTCGGGAGTAACAAACCGCTCGGCTCCCACGAGCGTCTGCTTGCGCATATAATGCGCCGGGACGGCATGCAGGTGGGCTTTGGTTACCTCGATGAAATAGCCGAATACCTTGTTGTATTTGACCTTCAGAGACGGAATTCCAGTTCTTTGCCTTTCCTGGCTTTCCAGGCCCGCGATGTAAGACTTGCCCGATCCCGCAATGGCTCGCAGTCCGTCGAGCTCGCGATCGAAACTGGTCCGGATCACACCTCCGTCACTGATGGCAATCGGGCAATCGGGGTCGATCGAACGGTCGAGCAGCTCAACGACGGTTTCAAGGAGGTCGATCGGCTGTTTGAGCAGAAAGGAAGAGCAGCCGGCGAGTTGCGCTTCCAGTTCCGGCAAGGCTTTGAGCGAGTCCTTGAGAGCCAGCAGGTCCCGCCCGTTCGCCGTCTGCAGAGTGACACGACTCAACAGCCTTTCAACATCGTGAATCTCTGCGAGCACTTTGCCGACTCGGTCCAGGCGAGCAGCTGAAAGCTGCAACTCCTCGACCGCATCCAGGCGCCTGCCGATTTCCTCCAGATCGAGTATTGGGCGCAGCAACCAGGACCGGAGCAGACGGGCGCCCATGCCCGTCTTCGAGCTGTCCAGGACCGACAGCAGACTTCCGGCACGGTTCCCGTCATGCGTCCGGACGAGCTCCAGGTTCCTGATCGTGGCGTCATCCAGCTTGAGATAGGCCGAATTGTCAAAGAGCCGGAGCGAGAGAATGTGACCGAGATCCGACTTTTGTGTCTGCCTGACGTAGTTGAGCAAGGCCCCGGCCGCGCCGGTGGCCGCCGGCTGTCCGTTAATCCCGAATCCCTCAAGAGTCGCCACCTTGAAGTGCTCGAGTAACAGCCGCTGCGCGTAGTCGGCGTTGAAGACCCAGTCGGCCTCCGGGGTGAGTAGAAACGTCAGCGAGGGATCGGCCTCGAGCCAGCGCCCGAGCTTCGCCCGGTCTCCCTCGGGTACAACCACTTCCCGCGGACGGAAAAACATGAGAGCCTGAGACACCTGGTCGCGGCCGCCTTCGCCCGCCTGTTCGCACGCCCAGAACTCCCCCGTCGAAACGTCCAAAAAGGCGGCCCCGATCACGCCCTCGAGCTCCAGCACCGCAGCAATGTAGTTGTTTTCTCGAGAATCAAGAACGCTGTCTTCGATAGCGGTTCCCGGAGTGACGATGCGCGTCACCTCCCGCCGGACAATTCCCTTGGCCTGCCGCGGGTCTTCTACCTGTTCGCAAATCGCCACCCGGAAGCCCTTCTTGATCAGCCGGCCCAGATACCCGTTCACCGCGTGGTGGGGAACACCGCACATCGGGATGGGTTTGCCGGCCCGATCAGTATTCCGGGACGTCAACGTAATTCCCAGCTCCCGACTCCCGACCACCGCATCCTCGAAGAACATCTCGTAGAAGTCTCCGAGACGGAAAAACAGCAGAACATCCGGATGCTCTTTCTTGATCTGGTGGTACTGGCGCATCATCGGAGTCAGGCTGTCCATCGCGCAACTACTCTAACAGATTCGGGTGAAAGCCCGTTACCGGTTGCCGGTAACCAGTCACCAGTTACCAGTTGCCGGTTACTGGTTGCCCGTTGCCGGTCGCCGGTTACCCGTTGCCGGTTGCCTGTTAAATTTGTAATCCTCGCCTCTGGAGGGAACCAAAGCGGTGGCGGACGCAGTGCCGCGTCAACCCGTAACCGGTAACTGGCAACCGGCAACTGATAACCGGTAACCGGCAACTGGTAACCGGTAACTGGTAACCGGTAACTGGTAACCGATAA
>JBHGBF010000237.1:0-8717 GCA_041946865.1 Acidobacteriota bacterium
GCACCGGCCTCTCTCCTCGTTGCTGCCACACTCCGAACAAAAAACTGAGGGGTTACGCTCCAACAAGACCGCGGTCCCGATCAGGATGCAGAGCTGCAGACTGTAGCTGAGGGGGTTTCGAAGATACCAGGCGAGGTCCGTCATTCCTCCGCCTCGATCGACTGCCGGATCTTGTCCAGTTCCTCGGGCGAAAGCCGGCGATCGTGAACCAGCTGCACCACGAGTGCTTCTGCTGAGCCGTTAAAAACCCGGTTCACAAAATCCATCACCAGCTTCTGCAGGGTTTTGCTCTTGGGATGGCTGGGAGTGTACAGGTAGGCTCGACCAAGCAAAGTCTTCTTCAGCAGCCCTTTGCTCTCCATGATCTTCATCATGGTCATCACGGTGGTGTAAGCGATACGCCGGCGCTCTCGAATCTTCTCGTAGACATCGCGCACGGTCGCCTCCTTCAACTCCCAGACAATCTTCATGATTTCGAGCTCTTGAGCAGTAGGGGCCTTCTTCATACTGATTACTTAGTACTACTTAAGTGCGCAAATGTCAAGACCGGAAAAGCAATAAGCGTGCTGCTTGCCGTCTTTCTTGAATTCTACCGTTGAAAACCCAAGGAATGCCGAGACTCGTCCGGTCAGGTCGAGATGAACTGATGAGGGCGTAGTTTGCCCGCTGAGATGCACTGAGAAGGAGGCTAAGATGAAGCGATTTGTGAAAAACGCAGGCACTCTGGTCGCCGCCGGCGTGGTTGTGGCTCTTGTTCACTCCCCGCTGACGGCTCAGAAGCTGAAGGCCGAGTTGAGGGGATATGAGGAAGTCCCGGCCCTCTCGTCACCGGCGGAAGGATCTTTCGAGCTCTCCATAAAGGGAGACACCCTGGAATATGAGTTGAGCTATTCCGGGTTCGAAACGGCTGTGGCCGTTGCTCACATCCACCTGGGCCAGCCCGGCGTGGCCGGCGGAGTCATAGCGTTTCTGTGCGGGGGCGGCGGCAAGGATCCCTGCCCTCAAGGATCAGGTACCGTCACCGGCACCATCACCCCGGCCGACATCATTGGCCCGTCAGGCCAGGGTATCGCTCCCGGCGAGTTTGACGAAGCTGTGGAAGCGCTCCTGAACGGTGTCGTATACGCGAACGTCCACACGGCTCAGTACCCCGCGGGCGAAATCCGGGGCCAGCTTGGCCCGGGATTCAGCAATCGACGCCGGCGGTAGGCAGCCCGGCCGTTGTCAATAAGGACAGCAAGGGCACAAGGACACCAAAGACCGGTCGTCCTTGTGTCCTTGCTGTGCTTGCTGTCGTTTGGGCGGAAGGCGGTTGAGTTTACCTTTGACTACGTTCCGACCGCTCCTTCTCGGTACCGTTCTCCTTGGTTAAAGGCGTGATGGTGCCGAAGAGGCCGTGTTCCTCGTCCTCAATACCGGCAGCGAAGAACAGAGTGGTACTGGGACCGGCATTGCCGTCGTTCCCGAAGCCGATACCCCAGAGGCCGTCGATCGAAATCGGCCCGTGCTTGCCTTTCAGGATACCGATGAACCTCCCGGTGTCCGGATTAAACGCAGCAATCTGGCCGCTTCCGAACATACCAACGAGCAAGTCGTTGCTGAATCGCCCGAAGTCATCAGGGGCGAGCGCGATACCCCACGGGGCGTTCATCCAGGGGCCATGCTGCAGGCGCATTTGGAGGACGCCGGATGGGCTGTAAGCATCGACGAAGCCGAGCCGCTTGCCGGTCACCTCTTCTGCTTCGTCCTCTTCGCGTTTCGCGTACATCACGTAAACCGTTCCTCCAATGTTCTGGACATTGAAAGGAGCGAAGTCTTCCGGTAATTCATCGTCCTTGAACGCATTCGGCCCAAGATCGACGCTCTGGAATCCGGAATCGAAAACGTCAATGGTTCCGGCCAGGAAGTTGGCTGCGTAGAGATAGTTCGTTCCTGCGTCACTCGCTATCGTTACTCCGAAGTAAGCGCCGTCTGGATTGGTGACCTTGACCACGGCTTCGGTGGCTTTGACATTCGGGTTCCAGGCGGAAATCGTGCCGTCAGTGGAGGCGAAAATGAACACGGCCGGAAATCCACTGGCCACCTCGAACCCGCCGACATTGTTAAAAACAATCCCGGTCGGTTCCGCAGGCCCTTCGGCGCCCGGAATACTCACAATCAGAGGCGAAGCGGTGGGAAAGGGTTCGCCGGCGCCGTTCTTCACCAGAGACAGCGCCGTTCCAGCAGCGTTTATCCACCACGGGCTGGTCGCGCTATGGGTGATTCCCCAAGCGTTGACCAGGTTCTCGTCGGTGTGGACAGCCAATCCCTCGATGTCAGAGATCAACTCCGTGACCTCGTACCGTCCGCCAAACTTGTTCGGCGGGTTCTGTCCGGATCTATCCGATTGATTCGCATAGGCAAAGGTGGGAACCAGCAAAAGGGCGGTCATGGCGCAGATAGGCCACGACGCCACAATTCGTCTCGTTGGCATTGTAAAACCTCCTTAGAGTGAGCCTGGGAATCGGAAGGGTCGTTGAGCGGGATTATATGCGGAAAAGAAGAAAGCGGAATATCAGTTAGATTCTAATTTAGTTGTAGGACTCCGGGCGCTCCGGAGTCCATAAATGACCCGGTCTTGCCTAAATTGAAAGGAGGAACTGGATCAAGTCCTCCTTTTCGGATTCGGTCAGCTGCAGCTGAAACGCCTGGTTGTAGTGATTGATGACGTCCATGAGGGTGGCAAAGCGACCGTCATGGTAGAAGCCACCTTTGGTATGCGTCCACAAGCCTCTTAGAGGAGATGTGCGGTAGCGTCCTTCTGGCGAACGCGCCGCCTGGAAGTCATCGATAAAGATCTCCTCAGGTTTATGCAGATTCCACCCCGGTTCGGTATAAAGCGGAGGAACATGACAGCGCGCACAATCTGCTTTCCCGTTGAATAGCGCCTTCCCTCGTTCGGCGCTCGCGCGATCGAAACTGCCTGCCGGAGGCTCTGGGGCGGGAATCGCCAGCTGGTAGAAGTGGAGCGGTGCTAGCTTGGAAGTAATTCGATCTGTTGCGTTTCGGACGTTGCCAAGACCGAGCCTGGCTGCGATCGGGAACCGGCCGGCATCATCCAGGCGTGGGTCGAAGAAATTGCCCTTGCCCCGCATTTCAAGATTCGCGACAAACGCGTTCCAATAGGTAACGGATCCCCAACCGGTCCAGGTATGGAGGTTGACCCCTGCCAGGCCGAAAGCGGGCGGGAGCAACGTCGCCGCCGAACGTCCGTCCGGCCGAAACGTCTTCCCATCCAGAATGAGTTCTGCGTCGAACTTTCCAGGTCCCCAGCTGTGCAGCACTTCCCGCACCTTACTCTGGCTCACGCCCAGCGCTTCGCTGTAGAAGCTGAGATCCGGAGCCAGCGCGATGATCGCTCCAACGTTAAGGTCCCGATTGGCCCAGCCATCCAGGCGGGACCCAATTCCCTTCGCAAAAGAGTCGTTGACGGTCGAATGGCAAAGGGCGCACTGAATACCGACGGATCGCAGGTTCCCGTCTTCATCGAAGAACGCCTTGACCCCAACCACTGAATTCAATTTCAGCAACTCCAGAGTCGTCGCCGGATCGTTCAAATCGACGGCTCCGTGCGCCAGCCCTTCAACGACGTGTGACGGGAGAAGATCGAAGTCCACCTTCAGCCCGACGGCCAGAGCGGTATTCGGGCTGACTCCAGGACCCACACCACCGAGATGCTTACCGGAGATGGCCCGGTGCAGGCCCAACTTGCCGCCCCAGAAATCCTCGTCACCGAAGGTGTCAAAACGAAAGATTTCGCGACCCTGTCGGACCATTCTCTGCGCATTGATTGTGTTTAAACGATCGGCCCCTCTGAGCGGAAGTACCTGGGTCTCAGCTTGGGAGTCTTCCGGGCTCGCGACCGCCCTGATACCAAAAGGCAACAGCGGGACAAGCAACAGCAGGGCAAACAGAAGAACCCTCGAACGGATCATAAGCTTTCCCCTCCATCGGCGTTTGGTCATTAGACGTGGGAAGAGACGAGAAAGTGACAGTTGAGGACAACAGGCGGGGCGGTCGGTTCCTTGGCTCTCAGCGCTTCTCGATCCGCCGGGCGAGCATGAGGTTGGACTGAGCGGCCGAGAGGCGGTACCCGAAGCCGAAGGAAAGCGCCGGCACGTACTTCGCCTGCCGGTACAGCTTCTCGAGGGCAGGCTGGTGGCGCTCCTCAAAAAGCTTGATCGGCTTATCGTATCGTCCATAGAAGCGCAGCTGCCATTTCGATGCCTCGAAGTGCTCGACGGGTATCCCCGAGTCATCCTGGAGCAGGTACCTGCTTTCGTTGATCAGCAGGCTTCTGACATCGGAGAAGGCCGGACGATGCATCAAGTAAGAGGCGGCTTTCACGAAAGAGCTGAGAGGCCGGCGCTTCTTCAGGAAGGCAGCGAAACCCGGCCGGCGCTGAAGCGAATAGTTGGAGAGGTCAAGAGGAAAGTAATACAGGTTTCGCCGCCCCCCGGAAGGCGCCCGGAAACGAATTCGCCGGGCTATCAGGTGAGTCCCGGGCCTTCTCGGCTTACGAAAGTCCTCGGAAGCGCCTACCTCGCCGTTCGGCAGGATGTACACCCGGTCTATCCCGAGCACCTCGTGGCCCGTACGGGCGAGGAAGAAAAGCAGCATCGGAAGGATACCGCTTCCCTCTTGGCCCTCCAGGTGTTCTTTCATGTCATCGGTGCGAAAGAACGTAAAATCGAGGACTTCTTCAAGGGATTTGAGCAGCTCGGTCAGGTATTCATCCCAGTTCTCTTCGGAAAAGCTCTGCCAATCCGGAAGCGAGCCTGCAGGCTCAAGCCCCACCAGGATGTAGTCTGAGGCGCTTGGGAAGAAGGCTTGGGCGTAGAGAAAATCCGGACCTCCGAAAGGGTAAAAGAGGGCCCGGCCCTCGGCGATCGCCTCCTTGAGCTCCACGCTGCTCCAGGTGCGGATACGGCTCAGCTGGTTCCGTTCCAGTCTCAGCCAGGCGCGGTTGCACTGTTGAGCATGGTCCTGCCAGGATGGAGTGCGCTCGAGCGCGGCCCAGGGAGCACGACCGGTGGGCCGCCCAGCTATGAAATGGGCAAACTGGTCGAATTCAGGAGAGGCGCCTGGAGGCGACGGCTGCGCCTTTTGACCCGCAACTGGAAACCAAATTGAGAGGCCGAGCAACAGACACAAGAAAGCCTTGCGCTTCAAATTCATGGAGCTTGCTTCTGAACGTTTTCCCGACCTCGAGCCGGGCCCGCCAAAAGGTACACCACGAGGCCGCTCAGTACAGTGCCGAGGCCCAGGAGTGATTGGACCGGACGGTTAACCAGACTGTAAAGCAGCATCCACAAGCTTAATGCCAGGAAAATCAGGGGAGTGACGGGGTAGAACCACGTGCTGTACCCCTCGCGATTCTTGCCCTCAACCTGCCTCAATCTCAGCAACCCGATGACGGTCAGCGTGGTCAGAACGCTCAGTGTAAAGCCTACGTACACGAGCACGCTTTCGAATGCCGATGAGAGGATCAGGAAGATCGCCATAGCCGCCTGGCTGAGGATTGCCGGAATGGGTGTCCCTTTCCGGTTGGCGGTGGCCAGAAACCTCAACCGGACAAAATCCTCCCCCATGGTTTTCGCTACACGCGAGCCGGCCAGAAGGAACGCGCTGGCCGAAGCGCCAAGCGCGACACAAAGCAGGAGAGTCATGAACCTGGCCCCCGCCTCCCCGAAAATCCGACGGGCGGACAGGAAGCCTACCTCCACCTTTCCGGACAGCTCCGAAATAGGCACCGTATACAGGAAGGTCAGGTTCAACGCCAGGTAGAGGAACGTCACCACCAGGGTCCCGATGATGAGCGAGCGCGGCAGATTGCGGGAAACATTCCTGACCTCGCCTGCGATATAGGTGGCCCCGTTCCAACCCGAGTAGGCGAAGAGGACATAGACGAGCGAAACGGCGTAAATCGGGGTCAGGACAGGCTCCAGATCCGCGCTGCCAGGCGTGAACGAAAAATGTGGCGAGCGATAAAGCAGAAAGCCGCAGGCTACCAGGAAAAGAATCAGTGCCACGTTCAGGCCGGTAAGAAGACTCTGGAAAAGGCTGCCGACCTGAATGCCGGCCACATGAACGACCGTCCCCACGCCTATGGCGAGAACGGCGACCAGCAGGGGAGAAAGGACGGGGAGGACCCGAGCCAGGTAGTTGCCGAGGGCCACGGAAGCCAGGGCAGCCGGGGCCGCGAACCCCACCGTGGCCGACACCCAGCCCGCCAGGAAACCCACCGCCGGGTGAAAGATGCGGGAAAGGTAGGTGTACTCGCCTCCGGAGCGCGGCATGCGGACGGCCAGCTCTCCGTAGCAAAGAGCCCCGCTCAGGGCGACGATTCCGCCGAGGAGCCAAAGCAGAAGCAAGGGAAAGACCGAGCGTATGTTCTCCGCCTGGAACCCCAGGGTAGTGAAAACTCCCGTCCCGATCATGTTGGAAATGACCACTGAAGTGGTGGTCACGAGGCCGATCTGGCGTTGTTGGGGCATAAGTTCCAGCAAACTGCGGAGCGCACCGGGCGCGAACAGTTCCCGACCTGGAAGCGCGCGGCGAGTCGGGGACGAGTGTTGTCCCGCGCGCCACTCTTTCAGTACATGGGCCGATCTTTGCTGGGAGCGGACTTCCCGGCGGCCTCGAGAATGCTTCGCGACCCGGCCGCCATCATCCCCAGCTCGCTTGACGCCTGAAAGAACTGGAAGCCTTCCTTGATCAACCCGCCGATCTGATCGGGACCGGCTGTGCGTCCGACTGCCACGCCGTGCCTTTTCCCCGCAACCAGGACCTTGGCAATCGCCTCTTTGAGCTTCGGCTCGTCCTGGCGCCCCTGTAGTCCGAGCGAGAAGGACAGATCGTTCGGTCCGATGAACAAAACGTCGATTCCGGGAACCGAGGCGATTTCGTCTATCCGCTCGACGGCCTGCGCTTGTTCAATAATAACGATGACGAGAACGTTTGTGTCCGCAAAGGCTCGGTATCCTTCGGGTGCCGGCCAGCGGAGCGAGGCGAGACCCGGCCCGAATCCGCGCAGGCCGGCCGGCGGGTACCGGCAGGCTGCCACCGCCTGGCGGGCGAGCTCGGGTGTGGAGGTGAAGGGGAAAATCACGCCCATGCTCCCCGCGTCCAAGGCGCGCTTGGCCGTCCATAATTCGTTGACCGGAACGCGCGTGATGGGCATGCAGGCGGTCCCGTTAGTGGCCAGGATGATATGGCGAAGCGACTCGAGGGTGATCCCGCTATGCTCCATTTCGATCCAGAGGAAGTCAAACCCGAGGCGTGCAGCCTGAAGCGCCACGTCCGGGCTGGGGATCGTAACGGTCAGCCCCACGACCGGTTTCCCCTCGCGCAGCAGTTTCTTGACGGGATTCTCCCACCTGGTTTGAGCGTTCAAGGGGAATATGAAACAGACGATGGCGAGACCGCAGGCGGTCAGGCCTTTTGCTGTCTTCATGATTTGCCTCCGTGAAAATAGGGGGACAGGACTACGAAGGATGACGGAGAACACCGTGTTGCTTCTCCTTATTTTCATCCTTCACCCTTCGTCGTCCTGTCCCCCCTATCGCTTGCTCGCAATACTCCTCCGGCGCGCAGGCCCTGCGGCACTGTTCCCTTTTTGGGGGACTCGCTCGACCGCCAACGGAAGGTGATCCGTAACAAACGTGGTTACCTGCTTGTCGTAACCCCCCCATTCAGGTGTTTCGAGAAAAGACCGGCGACTGCGTGGAAGGAGCAAAAGCTGTTTGTCACCGGGAGTGGCATCATGGAGCGCTTGTGTCCACTGCAGAAAAGTCGGGCTGTCTTTGCCGGCCACATAAAGCACCGAGCGTCCCTCCAAATCCTCCGGCCTCAACTCCTCGTAGAGCGAAAAAGGAGTCTTCATGGAAACGACAGCCGAGACCAATCCGACCGATCCACCGAAGATCTTGCTCTTGAAGCCTATCCTCTTGGTGACCTGATAATCGAGAAAGTCATAAACCGAGCCGTACGGAGAATCGAGGACGAGGACTCGGATACGGTGGTCGGCCAGTGCCGCGCGTAGCGCCGCATGCGCGCCCAGCCCGACACCCCAGACTCCCACTCGTGTCTGGTCCACCGCCTCGGATGCCAAAGCCTGATCAATCGTCGCCGCCAGATCGGATCCTTCAAGCAGGCCGAGAGACGTCGGCACCGAGGATTTCCCGGCGTGTCCCCTGAAGGAAACGACAAACAGGTTATAGCCCTCTTCGTGAAGGAGGTTGGCAAGGTTAAGCGTCGAAAGCCGGTTGAAGCCGTAATCGTGACAAAGAAAAACCGCCGGAGCGTCGGCCTGACCGGCAAGAAACCAGGCCGAGCCGCCCGAATAGGGGACTGATATCTCCTTGTATTGCAGAAGCGAATAGTACGCTGGATTCTCTTCGAGCGAGACTTCAGGGAAAATGATCAGATAGGAGATGTATCCGACGACGACGAGAAACGCGACCAGAAGGGCGACCAGGGAAGGAAATATAACTTTAAAATAGATCTTCCACTTCTTCCTGCCTGGTACTCGAGGCGTATGAGCCACGGCTGTAATCCTCGTTCCAGTCGCACATCTTAACCTCATTATCGTCCCGGGTAAATCGATTTCAGGAGACAACGGTAACCGCTCAGTTTTCTGCGAGCGAAGCGGCAGGCGCTTTTGGAGTTCATCATGC
>JBHGBF010000238.1:0-8706 GCA_041946865.1 Acidobacteriota bacterium
GGACGGGAAGCGCGTCGGGTGCGTGCCTTCAGTACGAATCGATCTTGGTTCCGGCACGCGTCCGACGCGCTCCGCTGAAAAGCGCTGCGCTTGCGGCTCTGTGGCGCTTTCGGCGCCGCGCCCTGCGAAGACGGTCCGCTGCAAAGATCAAATAAAACCAGGGCTCAGGTATTCAAGAACGAGCTACTCCACACATGCCCGATCCGTCGAGTCTGATCCGGTTATCCGCCATTACTCCCTGCGCCGAACTACCAGACTCGTCGCACAATTGAACCCAGCTTGTCGGTCTTCGCGTCATAGACAATGATTTTCAATCGGGCACGGTGACCTTTGCCGGGCACCTCGTAAGCCTCACTGATCGGAATCCCGTCGCGTAAAACGTTTCGATAGGTCTCTTCCTTCAGATTGAGATCGAGAGTATCCCACGATTGCGCCAAGATTTCTTCATCATCCTTGACCAGGAAACAATTGACCGACAGGCGTGCCTTCTGACGACCGTTCTCAGATACGAAGAACTCCGGGTCCGTACCGACTTTGATATCCGCAGTCACTTGAAGCTTCCCGTCACCAATTCGTTTCTTGCTGACTTTCGCATCGACCCGGATGTCACTGATCGGGTCTGCGTAATTCGCGGCCGCCACCGTCCTGGCATAAGTGACAAACTTTTCGTGATCATAGGGAACCGTCAAAGGCCGGGCATAGTATCCTCCTCGGGCAATCACGCGAGTTCCGTCTCGCCGCACCCGAACTTCTATCGTTCGGTACTTTCCATCGAAGGTCGGGTTCTTGGGTCTGTAGGCAAGGTAGTAGATCATACCGGAGGTCTCGCGCACGGTCCGCAGGGACTGAGAGATATCCGAGTGGACGAAGGCCAGACCTCCCGTCATTCTCGAGATCTGATGGAGCGAGGTCAGCCCGAAAAATCTGGTAAAGCTGGGAGAGTCGATTCCGGCGAGCTTTCGATAGACCCCCGGGCCTTTGAAGACGACTCGCCGGTTGTCTGCTTCCCTCCCCGAATCGAATACGCCTCCCGTTTGCAGACAGTGAATTCGCACTCCTGCGTCGCTCGCGACCCTCGCGATGCTCCCATCACCCTCGAGATGGGGTAGGACCAGACCGTGTTCGGTGAGGAAGAGAAGGTGCTTCTCTCCTTCGAGGTACCGCAGATACTCGATCGCCGCGAAGATATTCTGCACGTCCTGGGAGGTGCTCCCTCGCAGCGCGATATAGTCTTCGAACGGCAAATCCGTAATGAAGCCGGATTTCAGCTGATCGAAATACGTGCTGCTGATCCTGGGGTGCGTCTTCAGGGCGCTGGCGAGCGTCAAGTCATCGAGGTGCGTCTGGCGAAGAGTCGTGTCCGCAGCAAAGATATCAGCCGAATGATCCGCGTCCAAGGCAGCACGCTCTTCATTCTCGAGCACCTCCCGATCAACGGCGCTCGACTGCCTTTCCAATTCGGTTTTGCCGACAGTGACAGCTTCCTTCGACCCGATTCCTGGAGTATCGAAGATGCTATCGACCTGCGCCTGAAGCTTGGGAGTTAACTGCTTGATTCCATAGACAGCCCCGAGGCCACGGGCCCGGAGCTCCACGGCCTGTTCAATCTCCGGACTTGCTGCCGCATAACGTTCCAGCAACCGGGCGACCGCCTCGTGGTCGAGGGTGAAATTGCTCGCGCGGCCGTAGGCCATGACCGCAACCTGATCGGAAGGTCCCAGTCCCTCGCGAACGAACTCAATCAGGTGTGTGATCGTGTCGAAATACCGTTCGTGGAAGCCCCGGCCGAGCAACAAAACGAACTTTCGATGATTAGGCGCCGCAGGTTGGCCGCCCGTGGCCGGTTTCACCTCGACCCGCAATCGGTCAGGCCCCGGTCCGCCTGTTTTCTTTTCCAGGTCGCATACGGAGAAGCTGAGGATATCCTGCGGTACTCCATCTTCGGCGACTCTGAAGTCGTCTTTCGACAAGTCGGCCACCGGGCGCCCGTTTTGGTCCAAAACGATTACGGGAACAGGAACAAAGGTCACGTCCACACGGATGGTTCCCGGGAGATTCTGGCCGGGGGAGGCCTCCTGCAATTCGGTCGCGCCAGAAGACATACTGGACAAGCCGATAGCGGCGAAGAAGATTATGGGTGAGACCTGAAGAGTTTGAGGCGGCATGACGCCCTCCCGTCCGGACTTCGGTGACCTTCAAAAACATTGTGTTCTGAACCAGGTCATGTCTTCGGTTCTCCTGAATGCGGCAGAACTTCAATATAGATCGATTTCGTGTCCAATGAGTTCGAAATCTTAGTCTCGCAACGGCTTCGAACCCCTTTATCCATCCCTGATCCAGCTCTATGTCGAACCGAAGCAAAGCGGTGATGGCCCGCTGTCGCCCCTCACACATTTCAGCTGCAGGAATCCCGGCAAATGGGAAAACCGGGGTCCCTTGCTTTCGCTGATGATCAATAATCAGGGTTCAGAATGACGCGCGAAGGCAACAGGCCGGAGAGGATGTTGTCTCGTGGATAGGCGTGGCCCAAGTGCTGCCGGAAAGCCTCGGCGTACGCGATCGGGTCACCTTCCGCGGCTTGGCCTGAGATCCTGGCCGCCTCCCGTCCCCGTCTTGATCCCCAGTCGCGCATGGTTTCGAGATACTCGTCCATGCCATGCTGCGCCCGCAGCCATTCCCGCTGGCTGCGGTGCGCGGCCAGCATTTCCGACTTCATTTCTATCTCTGCCGATATGTCGACGTAAAAGGCGGGCGCGACCCGCTTGCCGAAGATATCAACTCCCTCCATAACGTCCCAGTAGTAAAGATACGGAACCGCGGGAAGCGCGCGAGCCGCGCCGAACGCCGAGCAGTCGTAGTTGGGCACGGGTGAGTAGAAACAGGCGTTGCGCACCAACACGCTGGTGGTCTCGTGGTCAAGCATGTAGTCGGTGGGGGAGTGAGTGAATACGATCTGCGGCGCAATCTCTCTCAGCAGGGCCGTCGTGCGACGGTTGTGCGCATCGTCATTGAAGATGCAAAAGTCATAAGAGCCAAGATAGTGGTACTCCGCGCCGAGGATCCGGCAGGCATTCTCGGCCTCCACCCGGCGAACACGACGGATTTCGTCGGGCGGGAGGTTCTTGGAGCCACAGTCTCCCAAGGTCATCGTGGCGATGTGGACCAGGCTCCCGGCATCCTTCAGGGCCTTGAGGGTGCCGGCGCAGCTGATTTCCACGTCGTCGGGATGAGCCCCGACGGCGAGGACCACGGGCGGCTGGCGGAAGGGATCATTGCGTGTCGGCATAGTCATCGGGCTGATCTTTCTTCGGCTCGTGGCGTGTCGGCGAGACTGTCCGGAGGCGCTTCGGACCAATCCCGGCGAGCCATGCGGAGATAGATGATTACAGCTACGGCGCAACCGGCCAGCAGGAGGGCGGCGCCGGTTCCCGGGCTCCGCAGGAGCAGCTTCCCGGTCCCGAAGAGAATGAGATAAACCATGGCGCAGCCGAGCAGCCAGTCGGCGGCGCTCCGCCCCAGGTCCCGCGCAGGAGGCGTGTCGGCAGCGAGACGGGCGATCGGCGTCCAACCGCGCACATCGGGACGCACCTTGCGGTAGAAACTGACCAGGACTTCGTCTGACTCCGGGCGGGTGAAAAGTGTCACGAGCAGCCATACCAAGGTGGTAACGGCAGTCGTGACTATCGCGGTCTTCGCGAACAGCACCGGGTCGGAACCCGTGAACGGGGCAGCGCTCACTCCCCCGGAGATCGTCCGCCAGAGCCATTCCCAGCGCAGGGCGAGGGCGACAGCCAGAGCCGCCGTCAGACCCGAGATCTCGCTCCAGGCGTTAACCCGCCACCAATACCAGCGGAGCAGGTATACCGCGCCGGTGCCGGCGCCGATCTCCATGACCAGTTGCCAGGCGCCAGCGATGGACATCAGTTGCGCAGAAACCCAAACCGAAGCCAGTACCAGAACCAGGGTCGCAATCCGCGAGGCGTTCACGTAATGGCGTTCGCTCCCTTCTCGGCGAACGAAGCGACGGTAGAAGTCATTGACCAGATAGGACGCTCCCCAGTTGATGTAGGTGGCTACGGTGGACATGAAGGCGGCCATGAAGCCTGCAATGATGACACCCCGCCAGGCATGGGGCATGTGTTCGGTGACGAGTCGCATATATCCCGTCTCGGGATGCTCGAGTCCGGGATAAAGGACAATGGCCGCCAGGGCGGCGATGATCCATGGCCAAGGCCGGACCGCGTAGTGAGCCATGTTGAACCAAAGGACCGACAGGACTCCGTTGCGCTCATCGCGCGCGCTGAAGATGCGCTGGGCGATGTAACTACCCCCGCCGGGCTCCGCCCCCGGATACCAGACGGCCCACCACTGCACCGCGAGATTCATGATAAAAGTGAGGGCGGGCAGGAGCCACAGGGCTTCAGCCGTTAGACCACGGGAGAAATCCGGAAAGAATGCGGTGGGATCGCCGGCGCCGGGCACGACCGCACGCATGCTTCCAAGTCGCTCAAGCAAGGCCGACATTCCACCAACCTCGGCCACTGCATACCAGGCGATCGTGATAACGATCGCCATTTTCAGCACGAACTGAAATAAGTCGGTCCAGAGCACGCCCCAAAGGCCGCCGAGCGAAACATACAGGCCGGTGAACGGCATGAGGAAGACCAGGCAAATGAGCAGCGCCGTAGTTTCGCTCACCCCGAGCGTGGCTACAATAATCGTGCTCATGGCCTTGGTGACCCAGCCGAGAATGAGGCAGCTCATCAGCAGACCGAAGTAAAGCGCCCGGAAACCGCGCAGGAAGGCGGCCGCGCGGCCGGAATAGCGCATTTCCGAGAATTCCGCATCGGTGATCAGGCCGGACCGCCGCCAAAGACGTGCGAAAAAGAAAACAGTCATCATGCCGGAGGGCAGGAGACTCCACCAAAGCCAATTCCCGGCGATCCCCTGCGTGTAAACGAGGCCGGCGACGACCAGCGGAGTGTCAGCCGCAAATGTGGTTGCCACCATGGAGGTTCCGGCCAGCCACCAGCTCACCTTGCGTCCGGAGACGAAATAGTCCTCGGTACTGCCGCTTGATCGCCGTCGAAAATACAGGCCCAGCACCAGCGTGATGACCAGATACCCGATAACTCCCGCCCAATCAAGGATGCTCAGGTTCATCCTGCCCGTGTCCTTCGTGGATGGCTTTTCCAGGTTTCAAGCGACCGCCTTGTTAGACCGCCGCTGCCAGTTTCTGTACACCGGGGACGACCGCGATTATCAGGTCCGCCTGCGGCCTGGCCGCGGGCTCTGTTGTGACGCATGCCGAGCAGATCGAGCTCCCGGGAAACTGCGTCCCGGCGATGATACATCGAGGACAGGTTCCTCAGGAAACACTGAGCCGCGCGCTCCAGGCGCGCGTCGCCGGAAACCGATACGGTGAAGGAGCTCGTTATGACAAGTTCCCCGGAGCCGCGCGTGACCGAGGCGGGCATTGGCATCAAGGGAAGCTCAGTTTGCGCCACCCGCCCGCCGCATACGGCCAGGAAAAGAATTACGGAAGAGAGCAGACTTCTTATCGACACCCGGCCACGCTTTACCAACCGGTCCACCTCGGCGACGGTCTTCTTGTCCAGATGACTGCGATTGTCGCGGTCTTCATTGATGGTATTACCTTAAGTCATACCATCATCAGTGGCAAGCGGGACACAGTGAGACCTGCGCCTCTTCCGACCGTGCGCTGGCGTCCCTCCCAGCCGCCTTGCGGTTTTGGTACAATCCCCGGCCAACAAATGGGATGAGCTTCATTCGTGGAAGGCCGCGTGCTTGGCGAGTACTGGCACTCGGGCCATTTCTGGCGGGCAGAAGTCCTCGATCTCGGCGGCTACGGTCACGAGGAGGTCGTGCGTTTGGGGGTGAGTAACGCGTAAAAACGAGCCACCATCGTCGTATTGGACCCACAAGCGATGCGAGGGGCATCGGGCGAGGCAAACGCCGACTCCCAACTCCTCGGGTTTGTACCGGCAAGGGAGCGGACTCGCTTGCTCCTACCCAGAAGTTGTATCAATCGGCGACTGCGCGACTTCAACTGTGCGCTCTCCCTTGACACGCTGCAGTCGCGCATGATGGTTACGGCCGGCGAGCTTGGTGGCGCGGAGGTCGCGTTCTTTACTTACTTCTCCCCCGACCTTGAGCGTTTTCTCTCCCTGGAGCCGACTTTCGGGCTTCGGGCGATGCACCGCACCCGCGAAACACAGGGGATCCTTGATCATCAGTTCTCCCCCAAGACTTGCTTTGACTGGCAGGCGCCACATTACCTCGCTCCGTGATACGACGCTGGCGGGAATCGAGACGCGGAGGAGGCCCGAAGTGCTCCGTAATGGATCATTTCAGAATGGACAATACGTTCAGCGAACCAATATGCGTTGTTGGGTGAAATCACTCTGACGTTGAAGTGATCCTCAGTTGGCTGGTGATCGAATGACACACGATCGGAATATTCCGTGAGAATGGGCGTCTGATAGATCCGTGGTTCTTTCCATTTGTCCGGAGTTGCGTGCCACTGCGAGGAATTTGCAGCGGCGCAGCCGCAAGATAGAGTGATAACAAGCAACCAGACGACGCGCACGACAATTCCTGAAAAGATGCAAGTGCACTCCTGACGCAGCCCAGCGAACCAGGTATCAATGGTCTGTCAGCTCGGATGCTTTCCACAGGAAGTCCTCCCCGATAAAGTATCTGCCCGCATAACGTCGAGTTTAGCGGTCGACGCGGCTTCATCACCAGATGATCAATGCAAGGAGAGCCAGGGCCGATCCGCTGGAACGAGTATTATGTCCCGTGGTACCAAATGTGCGGGTGAGCGGAGCGGCGTCACAAGCAGGTAGGCGCTCCTGATGACAGGATTTAAAGTCCCCTCAGGGATAGGTCCTGACGCCCCGGACAATGACCTGGAACCCGGTACTTGGACTAGTGCTCACCGCTCCAGCTTAAGTCTAGCACCGCCGTCAAGCTGCCAAACCCCACCGAGTGGGAACGGAGCCTCTCGACCCGGCACTCCTCTAAGAACCGGACATGCAAGCATAACGGCTCAAGCATTTCAAACGACTCCCTTGTCGGAGCCCCCAGCTCTTCATCCTCCCGCCCGCTGGGGCCCGCCGCTCGGACATCTTTCTCGACCCTGAAGACCGCCAGCTTTACGAACGCCTGCTCGGGATGGCCTCCCGGCAATACTCGATGGCTATCCAAGCCCACTGTTGGATGAGCAATCATGTTCACCGAAACCCCGTGCGCGCCCGAATGGTGTCCCGGGCGGAGGACTTTCGCTGGTCAAGCGCCGCGGCCACTGCTTTTCCAAAACCCCTCCGGTGCTGGTTCCACTTGAGCCTCCGACGTGATTTTCGAATGGCAACGCTGGCTCGCCGATGACGATGACCCCGCCGTGCTGAACCTTATTCGCCGGGACACCTGGCGGCGGGTACGCGGCGGTCCGGAGCGCACTTAGTTGGCCGCTCAAGCGGGTCCGGCTTCGGGTCGGGCCACAATTCCAGTTGTGGCTGGCGCATGTTTAGTCCCCTCCTCCGGTGCTCTGGCTGCCGACTCCTCCGGCGGGCGAAGTCGAGCCAGCAAAGCATCGACCAGACGGCGGGCACGCAACAAGTCCGGGATCGAGCCAATGTATCCACAGGAAATAGGCGGCGTGGACAGTTCCGGGTCAGACGGCGGCCCGGCCAAGTCCGTCCATTCGGCGGGGATCAGGGTTCGGCTGCCGTCCGGCAGAACGACCAGCAACTGCGCAAGGCCGTCGCGCCGCGTACCCGCCTGAATCGAGCAATTGGCGGGAGGGGACTTTCACCCCCAAGATCTGCAGCCTTTTCGGCTGCTCCCCTGAGCGTATCGTCCTGTGGCGGGGTCCGCTGCAACGAATGTTGGCATGCCCGGTATCACCGGATAGGCCGTCTCGCGCTGTGCCCCATCGCCATGGCTGCCTCCCGCTTTAACGTCCGCTCGGCCGATCTAAGAGCACGAATGCCCGATGCTTAAATGTCTCCACTCTGTTAGCCAATTCGTTGTCTGCACTATCTTCCTCTAACGAGACACAGTTCACTGCCTCCACAAGGAGTTCAAGACACACCAGGGTACCGTTTTCCAGGTACCCTGGGTCTAGTTCCCGTCCGCCGGATCTTCCTGACGGGGAAGAGCAAATGGCACCGCGCGGTCACTTTACTCTTCCCCTTCAGCATGGCTTGGACCGAAAAACGGTCCGCAAATCAGACCAAGGAAGTGGCACCCGGGACCGAGGCCGTCAAGAAAATTCCCGATTTCCATCAGATTTTCAATTTTCAATGCTGGAACCGCTCAGCTTCTGGCGCTTATGCCCCGGAGCAAGCGGAAACGTTAAGTCGACAGGGTTGGGTCTAGATCCGGCACTAACGGGAGTCCCGGCATGAAATCTCACGCCCTTTCGGAGAGATCGCGAGCGCGCCGCCAATCAACCGAAAAAAGTGGCGTCCCCAGCGGGATTCGAACCCGCGTTGCCGCCGTGAAAGGGCGGTGTCCTAGGCCAGGCTAGACGATGGGGACGTCTTTTTTGCGTGTCCGAGTGGAACGAACCTCGAATACTACCATTACGGACGCCACATGTCTATTGCTGTGTGAACCGAACGGTAATCCCTCAGTCTTCGCAGGGCGAAGCCCCACAGCCGCGGCTCTGTTTTGAAACAC
>JBHGBF010000239.1:0-8704 GCA_041946865.1 Acidobacteriota bacterium
GGCTCTGTTTTGAAACGCTGCGCTTTCGGAGCCTCGCCGTGCGAAGACTGAGGGGTTACTTAGTGACATGTATAGATACTCGTTCCGCCGCGAAGGAGCTTTCGGAGTGTTTACGCACTCAGAGCCCCGCTTCGGTCGCGCCGCCCGGGGGAACCAGTGGTATCTTGGAGGAGAGGCCAGGCAGGAGAACCGCTGTGATTGCGCAGGTTACTGAAGGAAGCTTATGAAAACAAAGCCGTTCGTGTCCGTTCTGTTGATCTTTCTGTGGGTGATCGCACCGATTTACGCGATCGATCTCGCTCTGATCCCTCAACCGGTCGAAGTGAAACTCCTGGAGGGCTCGCTTGCGCTGACAAGCGAGTCGACTGTCTCGTACAACACTGCCGCGGGACGTCAGGTCGCGGAAATGCTGGCGCGTAAGCTAAGTATTCCGACCGGCTTTTCCGTCAGGGCGCTCGAGGGGCACGCGGGAACAATTCAGCTCCGCCTGAATGAGACAGCCGACCTGGTTCTTGGGAAAGAGGGCTATGTCCTCGAGTCCACGCCGGGGGCCGTTACGATTTCGGCGAATCAGCCGGCAGGGCTGTTTTACGGCATGCAGACACTGTTTCAACTCCTGCCGCCGGAGATCGAAGCAAAGGCGGCGGCGAAGGCGAACTGGACCATCCCAGCCGCCCGGATCACTGACTACCCGCGCTTCGGCTGGCGTGGGCTCATGCTCGACGTCAGCCGGAATTTCTTCACGAAGGACGAGGTTAAAGCCTTTATCGATCAGGCCTCCAGGTTCAAGTTCAACACTTTTCACTGGCATCTGACCGACGATCACGGCTGGCGGATTGAAATCAAGTCGCTGCCCAAGCTGACTGAAGTCGGGGCGTGGCGCGTACCTCGCGTCGGGCGTTTTGGCGAACGGGCTGCCCCGCGACCCGGCGAGCCTGCGACGGAGGGCGGATTTTATACCCAAGCGGACATAGCCGAGATCGTTCGTTACGCTCAAGAACGCTTTGTGACCATCGTTCCCGAGATTGACGTTCCGGGCCACAGCATGGCGGCGATTGCCGCTTATCCGGAGTTAAGCTGCCGTCAGGACAAGTCGACTCGAGTAAATCCCGGCTCACGTTTTTCTGAATGGTATGGCAACGGCACTTTCAAGATGCTGATCGAAAACACGCTCAACCCGTCGGATGAGAATGTGTACGCCTTTCTCGACAAGGTCTTCACCGAGGTGGCGGCGCTCTTTCCTTCACCCTACATTCATGTCGGCGGGGACGAGTGTTACAAAGGGTATTGGAAAGAAGATCCCGGCTGCCAGGCGCTGATGAAGAAGCTGAAGACCAGGCATGTGGAAGACCTGCAGGGATACTTCCTGGGCCGGGTGGAGGCCATCATCAAGGCCAAAGGGAAGAAAGTCATCGGCTGGGACGAGATCCTGGAGGCTGGGCTTTCCCCGGAAACCGCGGTGATGAGTTGGCGAAGCCTCAAAGGAGGAATCGAGGCCGCCGGGTTGGGGCATGAGGTCGTCATGTCCCCCGTTTCCTTCGCCTACCTGGACTACTGCCAGGGGGACCCGACTGTCGACCCGCCCATTTACTCCAACCTGAGAATGCGTCAATGCTACCATTTTGAGCCTGTCCCGGAAGGAGTCGATGCCAGGTACATTCTGGGAGGACAAGGGAACCTGTGGACTGAGCATGTCCCCACCCTGCGGCATGTTCAGTACATGACCTGGCCGCGCGGCTGGGCGCTGTCCGAAGTGCTCTGGTCACCCGGGCAGGCGAAGAACTGGGAGAGCTTCGTGAATCGCGCGGAGCGGCATTTCGTCCGGTTTGACATGGCCGACATTAATTATTCCCGCTCGATGTACGACGCCATTGTCAAAACGTCCAGACAAGGCGAGAAGCTTCTGTTGACGCTGGATTCGGAGGCTCCGGGTCTGGAGATTTACTACACGCTCGACGACACGATGCCCGACCACGGGTCGACCAGGTACAGCCGCCCGGTCGAGGTCCCGGATGCGCCCGTCACCTTGCGCGTGATCACCTACCGGGGCGGAAAACCCATCGGTCACCTGATCACGTTATCGCTTGCCCAGCTGAAGAGCCGGGCAACGAACCGGTAGTCGCGCGATGGGATACGAGGCATGCCTATACACCTGGTCCTTTATGACGGCGTGTGCGGCCTGTGCAATCGTCTGAACCGTTTCGTTTTGAAGCACGATGCGGCAGGCGTTTTCCGGTTCGCCTCGCTACAGAGCAGCCTCGGCCAATCACTGCTCAGGGACCAGGGAAAAGACCCGCGCATGCCCGAAACGCTGTACGTGCTTGCGAATTACGGATCGAATGCCACAACCCTGCTTTCCAGGTCAGCCGCAGTGCTTTTTGTTCTCAAGACTCTCGGCGGCCCCTGGCGCCTGGCCGCGATCCTCGGAATTTTGCCCGGGCCGCTGCTCGACTGGGCTTATGACCTGATTGCTCGAAACCGTTACAGGATCTTCGGCCGATATGACAGCTGCCCGGTGCCGAGCCCCGCACACAAAGACAAGTTTATCGATGTGTGATGGCATCAAGCCGCTTGGCGTGACGCGCCGGCGTGCGGCAGCCTGAGGGGCGCGCCGTTTACCCCGTCTTCCGAAACTCGAGCCGGTTCAGGTTGAACCCGCCCTTGACCGCTTCGAGCTTCAGTGTGTGCCGCCCGGCCGGGAGGCTCAGTCCGTCTGCCGACACGGGCCGCCATTCCTGCCAGCCGCCGGTCGGCGGCATGACCAAATCCGGACCGAGAGGCGTTCCATCCAAAGAGAGGCGGAGGATCCCTCCGCCTCCGGCGCTGGCGGTGCGGATGTCGGCTGCATAAGTGCCCGCACTGCTGACGTCTACCGAGTAGCTCAACCATTCCCCGTCCTCGATCCAGCCGACGTTGTAGCCGAATCCGCCCGGATCCGTCGATCTCTCAATATCAACGCCGTCGTTGCGGTAGACCCACCCTTCATTCCAAGCCTTCCAATTGTCATAGGTGACCCGCTTGGAAACAGCGTCATGATAGGCGATACCTTCCGCACCTGTATCGAAATCGACTGCGTTGATGACCCCGGGTATCGCCTTTACTCCCCCGTACGGCTGGGGAGTCTGGCCGAAGGACGGGTCCGTCAAGCTGCGCAGGACATCCGGGAGCAGGCGGCATTTAGCCAACGCCAGGTCCGCCGCCAGCTGGAAAAGGGCTGTACGAGCCTCCTCCGCCGATGGCTTGGCCGATTTGCCATTCCAGTAATCGACAATGGCCTGGTAGCCGGGCGAACTGCTCGCAGAGAGGGGACTGGTGATGGTTTCAAGCTTCTTATGAGGCCACCAGCACCAGCCGATATGGTTTTCCTCAACCGCCTTCACCACCTCGTAACCCCACTGATTGGAATTCTCCCCGAACTCGCCGAGCCAGAGCGGGACATCGTATGACTGCCGGATCGCCAGGAAGCTTTGAAGCGTCGAGGAGGAGGTGTCGTTCCAGTACTTGTGGAAACTGTAGACGAGTCTGGAATCGAAGGGCGGGGTCAGCAGGGAGAAGTCGGTCGCGTACCGGTTCCCCTCAATGAAGACCAGGTGATGCGGGTCAAACTTCCGGATCTCGGTCGTAATGCGGATGTAAAGATCCCTCAGAATCGCGTTTGTATATCCTTCGGGTTCTTCGGACGGAAGCACCGGCTCGTTGAGGAGGTCGTATCCCAGCAGCCACTCTTCGTGGGCAAAGCGGCGGGCGATCTCGGTCCAGATCTTGACGGTCAGATCCTGGTTGCCCTGCTCGGTCCAAAGGCGGGCCTCGAATCCGTCGCTGTCGCTGATGTTGTCTTTGTTCTGCCCGCCCGGCGCGCAGTGCATGTCAAGGATGGCGTAAAGACCGTGCGTGCGACACCAGCCGAGGAGGCGAGCCAGGAGACCGAAGCCGGAGTCGAGGAACGATTCGGTCACCGGGTCGTAGAGCACACGATAGTGGAACGGGACCCGGACCGAGTTGAATCCCCAGGCCGCAATCTGCTTGATGTCTTCTTCGGTCACGTAATTGGCACGGTACAGCTCAAAGAACTGGTTGGTTCCTTCTTCCCCAATCAGATCGACGATCCGATCCCGGATAGCCGTCGGCGATCCGTAGCCTGGAACCTGCAGCATGTATCCTTCGGGAACGAGCCAGCCACCCAGATTGATCCCGCGCAACTGAAGCGGGCGTCGAGCCCGATCGACTATCTGGCCGGAGGCAATGGTCGAAAACGTCGCTGTCCCCGAGGGCATCGCCACCAAAGCACCGCTTGTGTGATCCTGAATCAGCCCCATTACGGCGAGACGGTCGCCGCTTGTCACGTCAATGAGCAGCGTCCCCTGAAAGCCTTCAGGCTGGCTTTGCAGAAAATCTGGAAAGAATTCCGCTTCGGTGAGCAGACGAGCCAAATGTTGGCGGGGCTCAAGTGTCAGGTCTTTGCTCGTCTGGTTGACACCCTGATTGTCGAGCAGGCTCAGACGTACGGTCACGGGCGCAGTCGCATGCGGGTTAAAGGCGGCAACACCCGTGTTTTCGTCGGGAGAGACACTGACGTACAGACGATGCGCCGAGGCCAGAGGACTCGCTGTCACCGAAACACGGGAACCAAGAACCTCGTAGATCAGCGAGCCTTCAAGCGACGAGGCGCCTGGGTTATCGGCCTGAACCTCAACCACACCGTTTACGAGCGTGCCGGTTCCGTCCGTCCGGACGTCCAGGGTCCCAAGGGGCGGAAGCGAATAAGGGAGCGCCGAGATCGCCTCTCCCCCGATCGTCACTTCCAGCGGCAGGCCGGAGACGCTGAGAAAGCGGATTTGACCGGTTTCAGCCAGCAGGCCGTTGTTCCGAAGGATAATGCGGGTCGAATTCGGCTTATCACCAAGCTCGCCCGAAACAAACTGCGGGAAGATCAGGCCGTCGGCGAGGGTCCTGTCCAGGCCGGCAAAGGCGAAAAGAAGAGGGATTACTGTGCGCCATTTCATCCTTCACTCTCCGGGAGCGATCAGCTTTCAGCGATCAGCTTTCAGCCAAGACGCAATTGTAGCGGATCCTTGCGCAGAGGCTGATCGCCGATCGCTGACAGCTTCTGAAAAGAAACGAAAAAGTTAGCACTTTGACCAGTCCAGTATTAGAATGGCGGCCAGGCTGTCATGCGTTTCATGACCAGGGACTGTACGCTATGAGAACCGGGAATAGAAGGCGCTGCCGACACTGGGTGCCGGCGGTGGGTGTCTGGGTCGGGTTACAGGCGGCGCTTGCTGCGACTCCCCCGACCATCCGCACCTTGTTCACAACAGGTCCCTCAGCGCGGCGAATCGACATTGTCTTCATAGCGGAGGGCTACACGGAATCCGAAATTCCGCTCTTCGAGCTCCACACAGCTTACGCAAACGACCGGCTCTTTTCATCTGAGCCCTTCAAGGAGTACCGGAACTATTTCAACGCTTTTGTCCTCAGCGTCGCCTCCAGGGAATCGGGATCAGATCATCCCTCTCAAGGGATCTTCAGGGATACCTATTTCAACAGTTCTTACGACAGTTATGGGTTAGGGCACGGGCTCACCATTCCGCCCAATGATCGCGACCCGGACATCGAGAACGGGTATGGGAAGGCCTATCATCTGCTTGAACAGGTGTTTCCCGACTGGGATCTCCTGGTATTCATCGTTAATGACCCGGTCTTCGGAGGCTGGGGAGACAGACGCGGGGTCGTCTGTTCTACGAACTACTACATCGGCGAAGTCATTGCGCACGAATTAGGTCACACTCTTGCTGGTCTTGGGGACGAATACGCGGACCCTTTCCCCAACGACCCGGAACCGGTTGTTGAGCAGCCGAATACGACTCAGGAAACGAGGCGCGAGCTCATAAAATGGAGGGCCTGGATCGACGACAGCACGCCAATCCCCACCCCAGTCTCAGCATCCTATCGGTATGTTATTGGACTTTTCGAAGGCGCCCGTTATCAGGAGAAGGGCTGGTACCGGCCCAAGTTTTGGTGCCGGATGAGGAACTGGATCAATCCCTTCTGCGAGGTTTGCACCGAAGCACTGGTCAAGTCCATCTACTCGCGCACAGGGGTAGTCGATTCGTTCTCACCACCGGTCGCCCGTCTTCATCTCACATCCGATACTCTGCAACTGTCTGTGATTCCCTTTCTCCCCGCTACTCATTCTTTGCGGGCAACCTGGTACATCGACGGACACCGGGTGGCAGGGCCAGACGATGCCTACCTGCCGCTCGAAATCCGCCGTGGGGCATTACGTCTCGGCGCCCATCAAGTCAAAGTGGAAGTGTCGGATCCCACGACTATGGTTCGAAGCGATCCCGAGCATTTGTTGAAGCAGGAGGTAGAGTGGGAAATCCAGGTGTCTGATCGACGACCGCGGCGGAGCCGGGAGCGGTGAGTTAAGATGAAAGCTTTTGTCTTTTGCCGGAGGCATTTTCTGCTAACATCTGCCGGATGGAAACCCGAATCCTTGACGGCAAGAAGATTGCGGAGCAAATCCGATCCGAACTGTGCGCAGAGATCAGTGAGCTGAAGTCGAGAGGGATTATTCCCGGGCTCGCCGTGGTTCTGGTAGGCGAGAACCCAGCGTCCCAGATCTACGTCCGCAGCAAGGCAAAAACCTGCGCCGAGCTCGGCATGCATTCCGAGAGCCATGAGCTGCCCGCCACTACCACTACCGCAGAGCTGCTGGATCTGATCGGGCGCTTGAACGCGAGTGACACCGTCGACGGCATCCTGATCCAACTGCCGCTTCCGTCCCATATGAATGCGGACGTTATCTTGCGCGCCGTGGAGCCGACCAAGGATGTCGACGGGTTTCACCCGGTCAATGTCGGACTTCTTTCGATCGGGAGCTTTACTCTCGCTCCGTGCACTCCCATGGGGATCATTGAGATGCTCAAGCGCGAAGGAGTCGAGATCAAGGGCGCAGAGGCAGTGGTGGTCGGGCGCAGCAACATCGTGGGAAAGCCGATGGCCATGTTGCTGTTGCACCAGCATGCGACCGTCACTGTCTGCCATTCGCGGACCCGGAATTTGCCCGAGGTCTGCCGGCGTGCCGACATCCTCGTCGCCGCAATCGGCAAGCCGGCCATGATCACCAAAGACTTCATCAAGCCGGGAGCGACTATAATTGACGTCGGGACGAACAAAATTCAGGACCGTGATCTGGCGCTTCGCTTGTTCGGTCCTGATTCGAACAAATTCAGGACGCTTGAGAAGCAAGGGTCGGTCCTCGTCGGTGACGTCCATCCGACCGATCCGCTGGGATTGGCCGGGGCCGTAACTCCCGTCCCTGGCGGCGTAGGACCGCTCACGATCATTCATTTGATGAAAAACACCGTATTGGCATGTCGCTCTCGAAAAGGAATCCTGGAATGAAGAGGACGCTTCTGTTTCTTCTCCCCGCCCTGATGACACTGGTGGCCGCGGCCGCTTCAGGTCCGATGAAGACCATCAAGATGGGTAAAGGACCTTACTTTGCAGCTTTGAACCCGGTGCGAAACCTGATTTACGTGACGAATTTCGCGTCGGACGAGGTTTGGGTTGTCGACGCCACCACTCTTACCGTCGTCGGAAGACCGTTTTATGCGGGTTACGAGCCGCTGGGCATAGCCGTCTCGCCTGACGGTGACAAGATCTTCGTGACAAACATGGGACCAGGACTGGTCAAGGTCGTCAATGCCAAGGATTACCAAACGCTCGACGACATCAAGGTCGGCGCCACGCCGAGCAGCGTCGCTGTCTCGCCCAAAGGCTCCATGGCTTTCGTGACGAACTTCGGCAAGGGAAAGATCGGTCGAGTCGACTTTGTCGACACCACCAGCCATCGGGTCGTGGCGGAACTTGAAGTCGGCATCCGTCCCCTGGCAGCCGTCGTGACGCCCGCCGGCGATTTTCTTTATGTCGTATGCGGCGGTTCGAATGAAGTCTACGCAATCGATATCGCTGCCAAGAAAATCATTCAGCAGATCCCGGTTGGAATCACGCCGGACGGGATCGCACTTTCGCCGGACGGCAATACTTTGTACGTCGCGAACAGCGGATCCAACGACGTGTCGGTGATCGATCTCGTGGACAACACCGAGAAGAAGCGCATCCCGGTGGGCAAAAGCCCCTTTTCGCTGGCCGTGTCAAACACCGGGAAGCTGGTAGTCGTCGAAACCGGCGACAGCACCGTGAGTATCTTCAACCCGGACCTGCAGAAAGCCGCAAGCTTCAAAGTCGGCAAGCAGCCGATCGACGTCTGCCTGTCCTCTGACGACAAGTTTGCCTTCGTGACGCTTGAGAAGGAGAACAAGCTGGCGGTGCTGACGTTGCAGTAGGCGCGGGGGCCGGAGGTCCGGGGGGCTGTGCCTGGCATTCTTGGTTTTTCGAAGTATCCCGAAAATCAAGTTCGTAGTTCCGCCTTCAGACGGGCTTTTTTGAGCGTGCCCGCTGCACCAGGTGCACTTTGAAAAGCCCGGCAAATTGCCGCGCGGTGCCATTTGCTCTTCCCTTTCAGCATGGCTTGGACCGAAAAACGGTCCATAAATCGGACCAAGGCAACACATGGCTACAAGCGGTTGTGGGAGCTGGTCTTATCTGGTGTTTTTTGCCCTGTGTTACCTTGGGAGGGAAGACTGGACTTTGGCGAAAGTATACAGATGAATCAACAGGAACCGCTGCTGTGTGG
>JBHGBF010000024.1:0-45828 GCA_041946865.1 Acidobacteriota bacterium
AAGCACCCGCCTCTCTCCTCGTTGCTGCCACACTCCCAACAAAAAACTGAGGGGTTACTTAACCCTTTTCGAGCGCCTTGAAATCAAACTCCCCGGGTCGGGAGAACACCTTGCCCGTGTCGTAGAACAGCACCATTTCAAGGAACTCGGCCGCATCCCAACGGTACTCCGCGGACATCAGCAGAAGATTCCGGTCCCGAAAGCGGTATTCGGGAAATCCACGGATTGAATTGCTGCCGCCAAGCGACTCCATCCGGTAAAACGGGACCTCGCTGCCTGATGAAGGCCGGTCGAAGGACGTCAAAAACCGCAAGGCCAAGGTGCGATAATCGGACCAGAGCGGAAGGTACTGCCTGGTTTCCGCTGAAATCCTCCGGAAGCCGTAGCGGTCACCTCCGCGATCGTCAAAATGTCCCAGCAACAGGCCGATCATTCCCCCTTTGTGAGCATCGCCTGGCTTGTCCCGGTAGTCGGCGAGAAGGCCGGTTTCCAAGTGCAGAAAGTCAGGCGCGGCGGCAAGGCCCGGAGTCGAACCAGGGGTGAAAATGGCGCGTACGTCCGGCCTGCTCTCGTCGGTTCCCGGCTGGATGTTGATAGCCAGCAATCCGCCCCGCACCGACCAGCCCAGCCACCTGTTGAACTGAATTCCCCCAACCCCCACGACCGAGAGACACCGGTAGAGGTAATCCGATACATTGTCCCGACGCGAATCCGGTCCGATTCCGTAAAAATCCTCCTGGGGAAAATGATGAAAATTGACGTCCAGGAAGAGGGTTCTGCCCGGTTCTTTCCTCATGGGGCCTTCGTTTAACTCGGTCGTTAAGCTGCGGCTGAGGGGTTGCAGCGTGAACGTCGTGTCCCTGCCGTTCTGCTCGCCGAATTTCACGCTGTAGTCTTGGTACCTGCGGGTGGAACCCTCCCCCTCAAGGGAGAGGTCGAGAGGCGTTTGGGCGATGTCGAAGAGCCCAAAACGAGCGCCAAATGACGGGCCGGAACCGCTGGTGACGGTCCCGACCGTCGGGCGGATTCCGGCAGGCGAAAAACTTGAGGCGGCCTTTTCCCCGTGCGCCAGTAACCTTTCCACCCAGCTCAGTTTCAGCGGGGTACTGGCTTTCTGTTTCTGAAGCCTGGCCTTTTTCCACAAATCGGCTCTCGTCGTGACAGCCGGAACGCGCGGTCCCTCCAGCTGCGCGAACGCCAGGCCGGTAGACAGGAACGCGAGCAAGAAGACGCCACGATGCTGACTGCCAAACCGCATAATCCTCTCTCAGGCGGCAGTCCAGGACTTGACTGCTTTCCCTTTGGCTAGCAACTCACAGGCCAGTCCAAGCGGTTAGAAAGACGTTGGATATGTGCGCCGGCGGGGAATTTTTCCCGATTTTCTCGGCTCTGACAGGCGCCAACGGATCACAGGGATCGGGAAAGGCCGGTTCGCAGGCATCCGGCTGGCTCTGGGGAACAGCCCTGCCCGATCCGTGTGATCCGAGTGATCGGTTGTCTCAAATTCCGTGCTTTGGGGGCTGTGCTTCTACAGGCGCCGGCGCTCGTCCCATGGCACAGTGCTTGCAGGTGAAGCACCGGCCATGAGGAGTCAAACATGCAATTTAGCAAGATGCTGTTCTCGTTGATCGTTTGTCTGGCCCTCACGCTACTTGTCGGAATGGCGATTCGAGGCGCCGGGAACAAGGCCGAGAAGGCCAGCGACCCGGCCTTAGCCTCTTTCATCGAGAATACCAGAGTTTATGTGGAGCTTCGGCAAAAGATCGAGAAGGACCTTCCGTCCCTTAAGGATAAGGAAGACGCTGAGTCGATCCGCGCCCACCAGCAGACGTTGCGCGTGAAGCTGGCGGCCGCGAGAAGCGGCGCGGGTCAGGGATCTCTGTTTACGCCTAAGGCGGCCAAGGCTTTGAAACAGATCATTCGCGCGGAAATGCTGGGACCAGGAGGAAACACGGCCCGAACAACCGTCCTCGAATCCAGCCCCAAAGACATCCCGTGTACGGTCAATGGCGCCTACCCCTCGATGGAACCGGTTTCCACGGTTCCCCCGGAGCTGTTGCTCAGACTGCCCGAGCTACCCGATAATCTAGAGTACAGGTTTGTTCAGGGCACGCTGATTCTGCGGGATGCCAAAGCCAATATGATTCTGGACTGCCTGCCAAACGCCCTCCCGTCGCCAGCCCGAAGCAAAGCGAAGGGCTCGTCGACTCAGGACAAGACCGAGTAGAAAACCATGAGAAACCCGAGATTTTCTGTCCTTCTTCTTTTGAGCGTGATGGTCGTGAGCCCCGGCTCAAGGCTCACAGACCTGGTCGTGGCGCAAAGCGCTCCCGCCTGCGACATCCGCCTCCCCAACAAGGACGACGCGACCCGTTTCGCCGTGGCGGGTGATGCGGGGACCGGAGGAAAGGAACAGAGGGAAGTGGCGCAGCAGATGGCGGCCTGCCACTCCGTGTTCCCCTTCGATTTCGTGATCATGCCGGGCGACAACCTTTACGGTTCCGAGAAACCCAAAGACTATCGCCGGAAGTTTGAGGAGCCGTATGCACCCCTGCTCCACGCTGGAGTGAAATTCTACGCGGCCCTGGGCAACCACGACAACCCGGACCAGCGTTTTTATAAGAACTTTAATATGGGCGGCGAAAGGTACTATTCATTCGAGAAGGGGCCGATTCAGTTCTTCGCCCTGGACAGCACTTACATGAGCCGCGAGCAGCTCGAATGGGCCGAGAACGAACTTAAAGCGTCCACGAAGCTGTGGAAGATCGCCTTCTTCCACCACCCGCTGTACTCCTCCGGCGGGAGGCACGGGCCTGATCTCGAGTTGCGGAAGGTGCTCGAGCCTCTGTTTGTGAGGTATGGTGTGGACGTGGTGATTGCTGGGCACGAGCACTTCTATGAGCGGCTCAAGCCGCAAAAGAATATCGTTTATTTCACTTCCGGGGCCGCGGGCAAACTGCGAAAGGGAGATGTGGAGAAGACCGATCTGACCGCGGCCTCATTTGACCAGGACCGTTCCTTTATGCTCTTCGAGCTTGACGATGACACCCTGTATTTCCAGAGCATCAGCCGTTCCGGAAAGACAGTGGACTACGGAAGCCTGAAGGCCCGGGAAACGGTCCAGCCTGAGGTGGTGAGGAAGGATACCGGCTCCCCAAGTTCCGTGAAGTGAGGAGAAAATTCCTGATTCGCGTAGCGGGGGAAACGGCGGACTCGCCCGGTTGCCGGTTACCAGTCACCGGTTACAGGTGAAACGCTTCCAGTTGTAAACCTCGTCGTTGGTTCACCTCGCCCGGCATCAGGTTACTGGCGGTAACCGGTAACCGGCGGGGTTTCCCGCCGGTCAATGCCCAGTACGCCGATTGTGACGAACCAGCATCGTCCTCGGATCCATTCTACAGGTTAGAGAAAGGATCTGGAGTTAAATGCGAACGACGTTAGTGCTCGGTGTCATCCTGATTATCCTGGGGGCGTTGGTCCTCGCCTATCAGGGCTTCACCTATACCAGCAAAGAGAAGGTGGCCGACATCGGTCCCATCGAGGCGACTGCCGAGAAGGAGGAGCGAGTCTCGATACCTCCGATTCTTGGCGGCGTCGCCTTAGCCGGCGGTGTGATTCTGGTCCTGATTGGAGCCAGGAAAAGGTAGCGGGCCCGTGAGAAGCCGCGACCCGAGGCGCCTCTGGCCCGAAAACTGCCCAAAGGCTTGGCACTCGGCGCTGCTGGTGAATGGTAGCGAGTCTGGCGGCTGGGGGCTTAGCCCGCAGCTGTCTCCTGCGCCCGGAGAGAGTTGCGCCTAACTCTCTCCGGGGCCTAGGGATGGCACGGCGTGACAAGGAACGGAGCGTGCCATCTATCAAGATCTTCTTCAGCAGATCCCGCCTGAACGGTCCTTTCCCAAAGCGAAATCGCCTTGGTCGAAGAACGCGTCGTGTCCGTTACCTGTGGTTTGACCGATCCGGACGACTTCGCCGTCCGGTCACGGCGTTCGACTGCGGAAGGGGCTGGCCGGTCCCTGACTGAGGCCGAGAATGAGCCTGCCAGATCCCAGTACAGCGAGTTATTGAAGAAGAAAAAGGCGAAAACGAATAAGACTGAAAGACTTCGCGGAAGATTCCTGCGCAAAAGCGAAACGAGCCGAAAAACCAAAGCGCTCACGGGGCGCCATCCTAACAAAAAAGGCCGCCTCTTCGGAAGCCTTTTTTGCGCCGTCTCGTAATGCCTCAGTTCTGTTTGTAGTGCCGCCTTTAGGCGGCCTTTAGGCAGGCTTTGTTGAACCGTGACCGCTCTCAATGGTCGGCCGCGATTCGAAAAAGCCCGCCCAAAAGGTGGCACTACAAGCAAGACTGAGGGATTGCGCCGGCTCGTCCACAGGCCACTTGCCTGGAGCGCTGTGATTTGCGATCTTTGACGTGTGACTACTACACCGGTTGATCTTGAACGACTGGCCGAAGAAGCCCGGCGGAGCGGCCTCAGCCTCCCTCGTCGAGTGGTTTTCGGCAACGGGAAGATGGCCGAGCTGCCTCAGTTGCTCCGCTCAATACCGGACAGCCAACGGGTCTTCCTGGTGCTTGGTGGGGTTCATCCGGAGAAGACGGGGCTGCGACACAGGATTGAATCCTCGCTGACAGCCGCCGGCTTTCGGCCGTGCGGGCGGTTTCAGGTGCCGGGAGAACCATCGACGGAGATGGTAGACCAGGCCGCTGCAGCCTGCCGGAAGTGCGAAGCGGGAATCGTGGTGGCCTGCGGGGGCGGGAGCGTCATCGATTGCGGCAAAGCCGTCGCCGCCATGGCCACCAATCCGGGCAGTGTCCGGAACTATCTGGAAGGCGTAGGGCAAGAGACCCTCTCTCGGCGTCCGCTGCCCGTCGTCGCCCTTCCGACCACGGCGGGCACGGGATCGGAGGCGACCCGTAATGCAGTGCTGTCGGTCCCCGATCTCGGAATGAAACGTAGCCTGCGCCATCCGGACCTGATCCCCGAACTGGTGATATTGGACCCGGAATTGACGTGGACTTCTCCTCCCTCCGTGACCGCGGCGAGCGGCATGGACGCGCTGACACAGCTCATCGAGTCCTGTGCGTCGGTCAAACGACGCCCGCAGACCACCGAGCTTGCCTTGCAGGGCTTGCCGCCGATTCGAGTCGCTCTGGCCACCTGTTATCGCAAGCCCGAAGCCGCCGCCGAGCGCGCGGCAATGTCTGCGTCGGCTTTCCTGAGCGGCGTCTGCCTGGCAAATTCGGGCCTCGGGCTCGTGCACGGTATCGCGTCGGGTCTTGGGGCTTCGAAAGATCTAGCTCACGGCTTCATCTGCGCGGTTTTTTTGCCCCACGTCTTGCGCTTTAACCAGGCCGCGGCGGAACCGCAGCTGAGGGAGAGCCTGGCTGCTTTCCTCAACGAACCTCCCGGGCCGTCGTCGGTCGAGCGAGGGATTGCCGCTATCGAGGAGCTGAAAGAGACCCTGGCCCTTCCTCGTGACCTGCGATTTCTCCGCTTGTCCCGAGGCGAGGTCGAGGAGGTCGCCGCCAAATCGATGGGCAGCAGCATGTCGGGTAACCCCGTTCCCATGACAGTGGAAGCGGTCGTCGATTTCCTTGCCCCGCTGGCGGGCTGCTGAGATCTGGTCCATTGCCGCTTTCAACAGTCTCGCCGCGGGGGGAGAAATCTCCCACCCTTAATACCTCAGTCTTGTTTGTAGTGCCGCCTTTAGGCGCAACAAGAGGCATTACTCCCACCTTTTCAACACTTGCGCTGGCGGACGCCGGCTCCGTCACAAAAATACCTTGACTTCCCTTGCTCCGGTGGAAAAAATACGCCCGTCCAGCGAGGTGTTTTATGTTTTACCCGTTTTGGCGCATTCTTGCACTTTTAGTCCTTTTTGTTTTCTCTAGTCTTTCACCCGTCCTGGCAGGCCAACCGTTCGTGAAAATCGGATGGGACCCGAATCCGGAAGTACGCGTGTCGGGATACAACGTTTATCGATCAACCGGAGCAAGCGAGCCCATCCTGCTCAATCCGGCGGCCCTGGTCGGCGAAGCCCGCTTCGTGGACCGGACGGTCGAAAAGGGGGTTACTTATACCTATGTTGTCACGGCAGTAGACTTTGAGGGCCTGGAGAGCGTTTTTTCCGACCCCTTGACAGTCAAGGTCGAGGAGAACCGCGTTCCGGCTCCGCAAACAGTCTTCCTGCCGGCCTCCCTGGCCACCGATCAACCAGCTTTTCAAAACACGTTTGTCGGCTTGGGATTGCTCAACCTGGGCGATGTTCCCGATCAGGCCAGCCTGATCGGCATCGACGACCGGGGATCGCAGACCGGTTACCGCACGGTTGCGGGCCTAATGCCGCACGGCAAAGCTTCGGAGCTGCCTGATCAGATTCCGGACCTGCCTGCCTCGACCACCGTAATGCTCGGGCAGTCAAGCTCAGACGTCCATCCGTTTTTCCTGGCCGGGACCAAAGACCTCAAGTCCTTTGAAGGAATTACTGAGAAGCTTGAGCCGTCCCGGACTCTTTATTTCCCGATCTCCCTCTCCCAGACCGGCGCTGCCTCTCTCGCTCTTTTCAACCCGGAGCAGAAGGACGCTAGGATCGAGGTCACGGCCTGGAGCCAGAATGGATCAAACCAGGCCAAGACGACCCTGGTACTGCCGCCCCTGGGTTCCTTTCAGGGAGTGCTCCCTCAGCTCTTCGGCCCGGACTTCGCGCTGGAGAAGGGATATGTGGTGGCTTCGTCCGACCAACCGGTCGAAGGCTACGAGATAAGCGCGTTTGATTCTCAAAGCTTGTCGGGGCTTCCCGGAGAGCCGGCCTGCCGCGGTCGACGGCTGTCACTGCCTCACTTTTTCTTTGATGATAGCGGCGGGGATACCGAAATCCAGATAATCAACGTCGATCCGGGTGAAATACGGCTTGAATTTACAGCGCACCTGGATGGTGTTGCTGAACCCGAGGTTCGCAGCCTCAGGCTCGGTCCTCAGGCAGCGACCGTGATCAGCATGCGAGCGCTGCTCGGACGAGAAGGAATTCCGGGAGTGGTTACGGGAAACGTGGAGTTGACCGCCACGGGACGGGACGGAGCTGAAGCGATTTACGCAAAGGTGGTGGCCCAAGCAGCGTTCATCGGGAACGGCGGTCGAGCGCGCGCCGTGGCGCCGCTTCGCGGCCAGGGGGCGGAGAGGTGGATTTTCCCTGCCGTTCTCCAACAGCGCGACGCCGGCTTCTGTACGGGTCTGGTGCTCGTGAATCCGAGAAACGAGAGTCTCGCTCTCACCCTGCGTGCAGTGGATGACCAGGGTCACGCAATCGCGGAGCGAACGCTCGAAGTTCCCGCGGGGCAGCGCCTGGTAGGACAACTGGACAGCGAGGTCTATTTCGGCCCAGGGTTTGCCCAGCTGGGTGGCCACCTGGAAGTCACGGCGGATCTGTCATTCATGGCCCTGGCCTTTTTCGGCGATCAATGGGTGGAGTTCCTGAGCCACATCGGGCCGGTGCTGCGCTAAAAGAACGGGGGAGACGGAGGGGAGTGGAGAAGAGGGCCGTGTCTGACGGCCCTCTCAAGGTGAGGAGAAAGGGACGGTCACTCTGTCTTCATGTTGGTGGTGGACGGCAGGTCGACCTTGTCTTCAAGCGTGAACACGAATTCCTGGCCGGCTATCTGCGTTTTGGCCATGGTTTCCTGGTCCGCGCCGCGGCCGGTTTGGCTCTTGCCCTTGGTAGCTTCGGTCTGGCCCTCGGCCGTCATCCCGGGCACTGGTACAGTATGAGTGTCGATATCGTACTCTTCACCGTTAAGAACAATTTTCTTAAGCTCCAGACCCATCCGGTTCTGGTCTGCGCGGCTCCCTGACTTGGTTGCGTCTCCGGTGGCGCCCCGGTCGGTGCCCGGTCGTGCCTGATCCTCGGTCCTACGGCCTTGTGGCATCGCGGTTTCTCCGGTACGAGTGTCGGTTCCGGGGGCAGCGCCAGTATCGAGCCGGTTCGTCAGCTCACCCTTGACAATGGTTCCTTCCGGGGCAATGACCCGGCCATTAAGCTGCAGTACTCGCGCCAGCGTGCCCTGGAACTCGTCTCCGCTTTTCCAGCCCTGGCTTTCACTCGGCAGGTTTTGGTTGACCCGGACGTACAGCTGGGTTCCTGCCGGGACTTCGGCCTGTTCCTGATCCGCCCTCATCCCTGATTCACTGCAGCCTGGCAGGAACAACGCGAAAGTCATGACGCTCAGAGTCATGAGCTTCTTTGGCGACTTCATATACTTCTACCTCCTATGCTTGAAACGGATACTGAGATTGTGGCAACCGGCATGCCAAACTCAAGCGTCCGCTTTATCATTGATTCAACAAAGGTTAAGTCACTGAACGAGGGACGATTTGACACCAAAAAAGGGAATTTTTGTCCGATTTCGTGACGGGCCGCGAAAGCAGCATGGCGGCGCGGTCTGATCTTCGGCCCCCGTCTGTTCCGGCAGAAAAGACGCTACGCTTGCGGCTCTGCTTCCAGTCTGAGTCTTTTCGTCACCGCCTCTTTGACGAAAAAGGCCAACAAGAACCATCCGACAATCCGAAGCAGGCCGGAAGCCCAGAACACCGATTGGTACCCGTAAAGCTCGATCATCCAGCCGCCCACTGTTGCTCCAACGGCCGAACCGATTCCGGTGAGGGTATTGAGCAACGCGACATAGCGAGGCCGTCGTTCCTCGGGTGTCGCTTCAAGGACGAGCGTGAAAGTGGCCAGGTTGAATCCGGGCCAGACGATTCCCGACGCCAGATTGATCGGCACGACGTGCCAGGGCGAGCGAACCAAAAGCCAGCCAAAGGTGATGAAAGGAATGACTGCCCCGGTGATCAGCAAGGTCTTGCGCGCGCCCAGGCGGTCGTTGACTCGTCCCCAGTACTGCTGGGAAACGAGACCAATGACCGAGCCTATTGCCGCGAGGTAACCGACCGAAGCTTCGTCGCCCGTGGTTTCCTCTACCAGATAGATGTTGAAGAAGGGGACGGCGAGGTTAAGCGCAAAATTCCAGAAGATGGAGTAAATGCAGAGCCGGACGAAATGAGGTCTCTGCAGGATGCGATGCAGAAGAGGAAAGCGTTTTCCCCGCACGACCGGAGGCTCGGCGGCCCGTGGCTCCTCGATTCTCCGATAAAACCAGATCGCCGCCGCTCCGGCTGCAAAAGCCAGGCCGAAAGTCAGCTGATATCCGAGAACGCCTCCCTGGTGGACGATCAGATAACCGGCAAGCGGCGCAAAAATGATCGAGGCAATCGTGATAATTCCGTTGCGGGAGGCGAAGTAACGGCCCCGGATCTCCTCTGGAACAATAGCGGCTGACAGCGACGTCCAGGCCGGCAAGCCGAGATTGCCGAAGACCACTCGCAACAAGTTAAAGACAATGATCGACGAGACTGCCGCACCAGCCGTCACTCCGAGCGGAATAAGCGCCAGCAGAAGCAACATCAGGCGAGCCAGACTGTAGGTGAGGACGACAAAGCTTTTCCGGTTCGGCCACCGTTCTCCCAGGCGCGCACCCGGCAGCAGCATCATTGTGCCGACAAACCCGGCCGTCGCGTTCAGTACGCCGATTTCTCCGGCCGTCGCCCCCAGTTTCAAAGCGAACAGCGGGACAAAATTCAGCGAGAGGGAATCGGAGACGCTGTTCAGAAGGCCGTCGTACCAGAAGCAGCGAAGTGACCCGGGGGCCGGCAGTTGAAGGGCGCTCAGACGGGGAAGTGGCTTCTCCGCCGGCTTCGTCATCAAAAGCTCGGCCAGGTGGCGCCGGAATCGGACCGAGGCTGTTTCGTGAGTCGCGTAAGTCGCCATTTGGGGATTGAAACTGTACAGATGCAACCGCCTCTGGGAAGGCTTCAAAAAAAGTTTCAGCCGGGATTTCTCACCAGGGGCGGCGCGCCCGCTGGGGCGCCCAAGGTCTTTACGGCTGGACTGCGAAAGCGAACAGAGCCGCACACGGTTGCCCTTATTTGAGCGCTTGTGCGACAAACGGGTTGGGGTGACCCGGCACGCCTCCTGGGGGAGAAGTCCGGGTTAGAGGCGAGAGGACGCCGTCAGGTGGGAGGCAACGGTCTCTGGGGCGTAACGCTCGATCATCTCCGGTAGGAGAGACAGGGCGTGCCCTTCGACAGTGCCGCGGTCGTTCAGGACCGTGGACGGCATTTCAGAATGGTAGGTACCGGAGGGCAGGATGGCACAGCCTCCCCAGCGGCGCATCAGCAGGTTCTGAACCAGCACTTCTTCACCGGAATGATAGCGGGGAAGGCGCGACCAGAACTTGAACCCGCCCACTTGGAGCAGCTTAGCCCGGTCGTAAAGAACGCAGGACGCCACCCAGGCCACCTTGTAAAGCCTGTGCTCGCCGGGGGGAAGGGTGCGCGCCACGTGCCACGCGTTCGCCGCCCGGTGTAACTCGGCCCGCCCCCAATGCGGCGAATCAGGGTCGACCACCTCTGGGCGGACCGCGCCTTCCCAATACTCGATCACCTGCTGATGAGGCCGAACGTCTTCACGAAACGAAAGACCCGTGGGAAAGGCTCCCACGAAGCCACATTGCTGGTCGATGATCGTGTCCATCAATCGGTCCACGACCCACGGTTCCATAAAGACATCATCATCCAGGTAAAGGACAAAAGGTGATCCGGACTGGCGAAGCAGAAAGTCACGCTGCTCGGCAATGCCCTTGCGGACAGTGCGCCGATGCCACGTGACAGGGGAGTGGCGCGCCTCGATGACACGACAAAGGCTCTGCACGACGTGCGAATCAGCGGCGCTCTCGTCGCTTTGCTCGGAGACGACGAGTGCACACCGATTGAGCGCCGTCTGGGAAGCGATTCCGGACAGAACCATGATGAGCGAAGAAAACCGGTTACAGGTGGGGAGGAGAATGTCAATTAGTGGCACAGAGATCGAAGCTTCTGCTTAAGGGTCAGAGTCAGGCGCTTAGCGCCTCGGTTTGTCAAAAAAGTTGTCGATGATTTAGACCTTCCGGCAGTGGCTCACAGCGGCGGGTACGGCCCCGGCGTTGAACCATCATCGATCAAAACGGCACGCGCCGACATCTCGGGGCAGGCAGCATCCAGAGCTATGGACGAAATGGCAAATGGAAAATAACAGATGGAAAATGGAAAATTCTTTCCGCGCTCCCCGAAGGGGCCCTGGACTTTGGCGAAAGTATACAGATGAATCAACAGGAACCGCTGCTGTGTGGCGCCGAAATTGATCCGATCGGGGGTGGAGACCATGCAGCAGGGCATCAGGTAGCCTTGGTAACTGATATAGGCGCCGGTCCACGGCCAGCTGCACCGTTCCCGTCCTGGAGTACCGGGCGGGTGCGCGAGCGGCCGAATGCGCGGCAGACGCAGCCTTACCCCCGTTTCCTCGGCCGCCCGGCGCGCCGCAGCGAAATAATACTCGACGCGCTCCGTGTCCTCTCCCTGAAGCATCTGCTCGTCGACAAAGCGGCGCATCTCGCGATACTTGCCGGGCAGACTCGATTCGCCGAAGTCGTGGCACAGCTGCTGGACGAAGACTTCCTCGGCGCCGAGCCGGGACGCGAGCTTCACCAGCTCGGGAAACTCGGCCAGATTCTGACGCATCGCCACAACCACAATGTGAAGAGCCGGCCGCCCGCTTCCCATGCGTTTCCGGACATCGCGAAAACACTCGAGGTTATTGAGGACCTTGGCGAACTTCGCTCGCACGCGGATCTTTTCAAAAGTCTGCGGCCGGGCGCCGTCCAAGGACGCATGCAGACACTCCAGACCCGAAGTGACGCACAGTTCCGCCCGTTTCTCCGTAATCAGCGTGGCGTTGGTGTTCGTCGTCACGCGAATCCCCTTCCGAACCGCATAGCTCACCATTTCGAAGAAACGCGGGTGCATCATAGGCTCGCCTAGTCCTTGGAGGTGAAGTTCGCGCAGCCCTTCGAACTCCTCAAGGATACGGACGAAGGTCTCGAACTTCATAAACGCCAGGGGACCGAAGGGAGGGCCGTCTTCCCGATACTGGATCGGACACATCTGGCATCGCAGGTTGCACTGCCCGACCGGCTCGATCTGCAGGTAGGACGGCAAGGGCATCATGGGCGGTTTCAGCCTTTCTTCTCAAACGGGATGAAGCTCATTTCGCCGTCGCTTTCCAGGTAGGCTTCCTTGATCTCGCCAATTCCGGAGAAACCCTGCTGCCTGACCTGGCTGTGCAGCTCCTCCTCCGTGACCAGTTCTTTGCGCATGTTGCGACGAAGAATTCGCCCGTTCCGAATCAACGGCAGAGGAGCCGGGCGCAGGAATCGCTGAAGAGCAGGAAAGCGATAATCGAGCCAGTCAAGCGCAAAACTCCAGAAGATAATGGTTGCGACCAGGAGCACGCCGTCCATAACGCTCTGGTACTCCCCTGCCATTCCGTTTTGAGCTGCGTCGGAAAGCAGAACAATCACCAGGATGTCTGGCAGCCCGACGCTTCCCGCCTGCCGCTTGAGCACCACCCGAAGCAGCGCGAATATGGAAAGGTACATGGCGGTACCGCGCACGATGATTTCGAGGACAGGGGTGTCCGGCCAGAATACTTTCCACCAGTCGATGCTCTCGAACATAGGCTCCCTGTTTCACAAAAACCACACCCTGAAGCGCAGGGCGCCCCTCAGCCGCCAGAAAACGGCGATCGGCGGAATGAGAGCCGAAGTGACGAGCATCTCCAGGACGTGGCTTGCCGAGTGCGAGGTGCGAGCCAGCCTCATGGCGCAAAACTGGCCCGTGACTGCCGCCCAGAGGGACAGGCCGGAGAAAACGAGCACAGGAACGCCGAAAGCCAGGCCTGCCACCCCAAGGGCCAGCGCGATCACACTCAGGTAATAGCGCCAGGGAGGCTTGGACTGGATTTTCTGCCGATAGAGTCCCGGGTGCTTTTTGTACAGCAGCGCGTTGAACATGGCCTTACGCTGTTGCAGGAGACTGATGCCCCAGCGGGCCCGTCGCGGCGGGTGGACGACGACGGCATCCGCTACGCGCGAGAGCCGGCAGCCGGCCTCCAGGAGCCGGAAGAACAGGTCACTGTCCTCCCTCCAGGCTGTCTCGAACTGTTCATCGAAGCCACCGATCGCCTCCAGCGCTTCGCGCCGGTAAAAACAGTTGGCGTTCACGAACTCGGCTCGCTCCAGCTGGGCCGCGTCCAGCTCGTAGTCCGTCGGGTCTCCCGCCGGTATGGGGACAACGACCTGGCCCCAGAGGCCGGCAACGCCGTCATTGAATCCCTCCAGTCCTTTGCGCAGCCAGGAGGGAGTCGGTATGCAATCATCATCGGTGAAGGCGATGATCGAGCCGCGGGCGGCTCGCCAGCCCTGGTTGCGGGCAGCGGCTGGACCGCGCGAATCCGAGGCCGCTACATAACGCACCGACGGTCCATCCGGGCGGGCCCATTCGCCAACCAGCCGTTCTGTATCAGGGCTGGCGGCATTGTCGCTCACGATGATCTCGTAGCAGTCCCGCGGCAAGTCCTGACTCATCACGGCCGCCAGGCAGCGAGCCAGGAGCTGATCCCGCCGGAATGTCGGGATGACCACAGATACCGCTACGGACACATCCTGACCTCCGGCTTTTCGAGCAGAAAAGGGCCGATCGCCAAGGCATCGAGCGGTGAGGTCCAGAAGCATTCCACCGCATCGCGGGGACTCGAGACGATAGGCTCCCCCCGAGTGTTGAACGAAGTGTTCACCAGAACCGGAACCCCGGTCAGGCGCTTGAATTCCTTGATCAGGTCATAGTAGAGAGGGTGTTGTCGCCGGTTGACCGTTTGCACGCGCGCAGTGCCGTCGACGTGTCTCACCGCCGGTATCTGTTCTGCCCGCTCGGGCCTTACGTCAAAGACGAAGAGCATGAAAGGGGATGGCTCGCCTCCCACAAACCAGTCAGGCGCCTCCTCCTCCAGCACCACGGGAGCGATCGGACGGAAGTCCTCGCGGTCTTTGATTTCGTTAAGGCGTCGCTGCATGTCCACATTAAGCGGTGAGGCCAGAATAGACCGTGCGCCCAAGGCCCTCGGCCCGAATTCTTCCCTGCCCTGAAACCAGCCGACGATCCTGTCTTCGGCGAGGAGTTCCGCCACTTCACGGCAGGTGTTCTTCATCCTTCGATAAGGCAGCTTGGACCAGCGAAGAAACTTCTCAATCTGTTGATCGCTGTAGCAGGGTCCCAGGAACACGTGGTCCATCCGGTAGACGCGCTCAGGCGCATCCCGCTCCCTGGCATCGACCCAGAGCGCAGCGCCCAGCGCCGTCCCCGCGTCCCCGGCCGCCGGCTGCACCCAGATGCGCCTGAAGATCCCATGGTCACGGAGCCGGGCATTCATCACGCAGTTCAGGGCCACTCCGCCTGCCAGGCACAAGTTTTCAGCGCCTGTCTTGCCGGCCAGCCAGTCGGCCAGCTCAACGACTGTCTCCTCCAGGACCTTCTGCAGGGAGTGGGCGACATCCAAATGCCGCGGCTCAAATTGCGCGCCCCGTTCACGCCGCGGACCGAAGAGCGTCTCCAGGTCGTAGTCCTGCGCCACTGAATACTTGCCTTCTCCCTCGATCCGGACTAATTGCCTGAATTCCTTCAGAAACGCCGGACGGCCGTAGGACGCGAGCGCCATTACCTTGTACTCGTCAGAGGAGTGCAAGAACCCCAGGAATTCCGTGATTTTCTCGTAAAGCAGGCCAAGAGAGTGCGGGAAATGGACTTCACACTGCACTTTCAAATCGAGACCGGATCCCAGCCCGTATGTCGTAGTCGACTTCTCACCCCGGCCATCCAATGTCAGGACGGCTGCTTCGGCGAACGGCGAGGGGAAGAAAGCGCTGGCGGCGTGACCGAGGTGGTGCGGCACGAAATGCCAGCGGTAGTGTTTCTCGGGGCTCGCTCCCTTGAACCGGCCGGCAAGATGATGTGGAAACCCGCCTGCCAGGTGCCGGGGAGCATTTACGATCGAACAGACGAACAGAGGATCCCAAACGGAATCCCATCCATCCTGGGGCGGATGTGCGCTCGGCTCCATGGGGAGGCGAAGGAAGCTCTCGCGGCGGTGGCCGTTCAAAAGCAGAAACGGGTCGAAGGAGTAAGCGACGTGATCGACCTGTCCGATGTTGATGCCCCCGTATTCCAGGCAGTAGTGGATGGCATGGAAGGGCAGTTCGTAAGTCGAGAAGGGGATGGGGCGCTTCCCGTGCTTGATGCGCGTGAATCGCTCTTCCTCCGCCGCTGCCAGGACCTTTCCGTCGAGGACCAGGCAGGCGGCCGAGTCATGGAAAGCCGCGTTGATGCCGAGTGTGTACATAGTGACCGAGGATCAGAGTTGCATGGATCAGAGTTGCAGGTTTGACCAGACCGGTGGCCGAGCCCAAAGCGACGCCGGATGGCGCCCGGTCCGTGTCGGTGTGCGCACACTTCCCGGCCCCGGTCGCTGTCAATCCTGGTCGAGCTTCAGAACATCCGGAGCATTGACGCGGCGATCGGGTACCGTGGTGGGAAGCTCCTGGTGATAGACACCCGAGGGAATAATGCCGCAGCCGCCGTATCGTTCCATGACCCGAACCTGCGCGAAAACATCTTCGCCGCAGTGCTCGGCGGGGAGCTGTCGCCAGAAACCGAACCCGCCCGTTTCCCTGAGTTTTGTCGTATCGTACAGGACACAGCCGCCGGTCCACGCCACGCGGTACTTGCGCCTGTCCGTCGCGCTCACTCCAAGCTGTTCCTGCACGTGATACAGATTGGCGGCATTGTGCAGCCGGTAACGCTGCCATTTTCCCGTCCCGGGACGCACCCTCTCCGGGTGCACCGCGCCTTCCCAGAACTCGATGTACTGTTCCCCGGGGCGGATATCGTTCAGGTAGCTCAGCCCGATGACTGCGCAGCCGACAAAGCCGCAGCCCTCTTCCTCGATCGCCCGGACCATGTTTTCGATGACGTACGGCTCAACGATCAGATCGTCGTCCAGGAACAGCGAGTACTGGGCGTTCACATGACCGAGGAGGAATTCGCGCTGTTCGGCCATGCCCCGGCGGGGAAGGTGCCGGAGCAGGACCACGTCCTGGCCGTGGGCCTCCAGCACGCGGACAATCGCCTGGATCTCCTTGTGTTCCCACGGCGCTGCTTTCTCGCTCTGATCTGAAACAATCACTCGAAAGTCGGAGAACGTCTGCGACAAAAGGCCCGTCAGAGTCACAGCGAGGGCCATGGGGCGGTTGTACGTGGGTATCAGGACGTCGACTGAGGCCAACAGTTACCCTCTTGCCAGTTCCAGAACCCGTTTCTCGAGCAGATCGCGTGTGGCCTGCAGGACCGCCCGGGGCGTGACGAGCGTCAGACAGTGATGATGACCTTCGGGACAGACGCTTTTGAAGCAGTTCTTGCACGGGACGTCGTGGAAGAGAACCCGGCTCTCGACTCCCCAGGGAGTGTGCTGAGGATTAGTCAGAGCATAGATATCGACCACCGGAGTGCCCAGGGCCGCCGCGATATGGACGGGCCCGGTATTGTTCGAGATGAGGAGCGGCGCCAACCGCACAAGGGCGGCCAGCTCGGCCAGACTCAGGAGACCGGCAACCGAATGAGTCCTATGCGGGACCTTCTGCCGGATATCCTGCACCAGCGCCATCTCCGACGCCGCCCCGGTAAACACCACTTGGGCCCCCAACTCGGAGAGGACCAACCCAGCCACCTCGGCAAACTTGTCGGACGGATAGCGCCGCGAGGGCGCCGAGGCGCCGGGGTGGACCACTACCCAAACGCCGTTAAGATCAATCCCCGTCTTCCTCAACACTTGCTGAACACGTTCGACCGCGTTTTTCGGGACGTACAGCGAGAGCCGTTCGTTTCTGGTTGACGCGCCGACCGCAGCGACCAGATCCAGCTGACGCCGGACTTCGTGGCGCGCCTTATGTCGCGAGTCCTGCTCCGGCACCCAGTCGGACAGGAGCTGGTAAGGGTTTTCTCGACAATAGGCCAGCCGCAAAGGGATCTCAGCCAGGTAACAAAGTAACGCCGCTGGAAGGGGATTCTGGCTGAAAACGGTGAAAATCACCGCTGCGTCGAATCTTTCTGCTTTCAGACGCGCGATCAGATCCCCATCGATCTCAGCACTGCGCCGCGGTTCGGTGGCTTTCATCCAAGGGCAGTCGTAGGTGAGAACTTCATCGATTTCCGGTATGAGCCGGCCGATAGCCGCGCCGATGCTGGAGGTGAGCAGGGTCAGGGCCGGCCGGTTCCCGGATTCCCGCAACGCGCGAAAAGCGGGGCTCGTCATCAAGACATCGCCTACAGTGTCCAGCCTGACGCACAGAGTTTTCTTGGCCTTTTTCCAGGATGAAATCGGCATCGAGACTTGGAAAAGCGCTGGAGAGCTCACTGTGCTTCCGCGACCGCGCTTTTCACCTTGATCCGTTCAATGATACGGGTGGTTGAACGATTGTCCAGGAAGGGGAGTATTCGCACGATTCCCCCTAGTTCCTCCACGACCGGCGCTTCTGGCAGCCTGTCCTTTGTATAGTCGCCGCCCTTCACAAAGACATCCGGCCGAACAACCCGGACAAGGTCCGAGGCCGTGTCGCCGTCGAAAGCCGTCAGGTAGTCGACACAACTGAGAGCAGACAGGACTTTGATTCGATCCTCGAGCGTGTTGATCGGGCGGTCCGGTCCCTTGAGGCGTTGTACGCTCGAATCCGAATTCACGCCGACGACCAGGATATCGCCCGGATTCTTCGCCCGGTTTAAGTAAGTGATGTGGCCCCGATGGAGTATATCGAAGCACCCGTTGGTAAACACGATCCGTCTGCCTTGCCTGCGGCAGGCCTCCAGCGTCAACACCAGCCGGCTCAGGTCGCTGATGTATTTCCCGTCGTAGGAGACGCTTGCCAGGAGCTCCTGCTGCAGGCACGCGGCAGTCCCTTCCTTGTTCACGACGACAGCGGCGGCAGCCGAAGCGATCTCGGCCGCCGTAGTTGTCTCGGCGCCGGCGGCGAGGGCCAGAGTGAAGGCGGCGGCAAAGGTATCGCCCGCCCCTGCGGCGTAAGAGCTCCGAGTCGTGAGCCCATAAGTCCGGTACGGATCGCGTCCCCTTTCGAAGATCAGTGCGCCGTCAGAGTCCATCGAGACAGCTGCGATTTGAGCCCCCGTTAATGAAAGAATTTCCTTCCCGAAAGGCAGAAGCTTGTCCGCTCGCTTCTCTCCGGCCGGCTGGTCCTCAAAGCCCAGCACTTTCAGAGCTTCCTGGTAGTTGGGCTTGACGACCGTGACTCCCACCTCACGAAAATCCAGCAGTCGATTTCTCGAATCGACGAGCAGGAGCCGCGGATAATGGCTCTGGAGCTGGCGCAAGTGCTCGATGATCTGGGAGGTGATAACTCCGCATCCGTAATCAGAGATGATCACGGCGTCGGCCGCACGAAACAGAGTTCCGAGCCGCTGGGCGAAGACCTCCGAGGTCGCCGTACTGAGACAATCCGTCGTCCCTCGGTCAAAGCGCGCGGTCATTTGATTCCCGGCATAGAGACGGTTCTTAGCACAAGTCCAGCGGTCGTTGCAGACGATCAGGCTGTCGGACCGGATCCCGTTCTTCTCCAGGATCGACCGAAGCCGGCTGCCCTCGTCATCGGCCCCCGTCACGGACAGCAAGGTGGTTTTGGCGCCGAGCGCCTGGAGGTTCACGGCCGTATTCCCGGCCCCTCCAGGCATGTCCTTGCGGTCCACCAGATCAAGCACCGGCACCGGAGCTTCTCGACATAGACGTCCGGGAACACCTGCCAGATAGGTGTCGAGCAGGGCATCTCCAACGACCAGAACCTTCAAGCCGGTGAAAGACTGGATCAGCTTGTGTATCTGATCGCTCATCTCAAGTCCCCTCCTGACGCGAAATCCGGTCTGAGACAGATCCGGTTTCGGGCATTCTGACCAATTACGATTTGCGCCGCCTCCTTCAGATCGGCCGCGCAGAAATGGGGACAGCGGCCGGTCGACAGGTCCCATTCCGTTTCGTTCCCGTTCAGCAAAAGAACGGTTTTGCAGCCTGCGCTAATGCCGGCCTCGATGTCGTCCAGGATGTCGCCGATCAACCAGGACGCCGGCAAATCGATTCCAAGATCCAGAGCGGCGCGGACAAGCAGTCCCGGTCGAGGCTTCCGGCAAAAGCACGTGGTTACGTACTGCTTCACGCTGCCCTCAGGTGCGTGCGGGCAGTAATAGAAGCCGGCCAGCCTGACGCCCGCCTTGCCGCAGATTTCTTGAACCTTGGCCTCTACGGGCCTCAGGTCGTCTTCCGAGAAATAGCCGTGGGCTACACCCGGTTGATTGCTCACTACTACCAGGCGAAATCCGCTTTTGTCCAGGAGTCGCAGCCCTTCGTCCGCGCCGGGCGTCAAGCAGATAAGAGTCGGGTCGACGTTGTAGGGGACGTCGTGAATCAAGGTCCCGTCTTTGTCGAGAAAAACTGCACGGTAACGTGACTCCAAGAAACCGCAGCCCTCCCAAGGAAGTCAAACGGGCAGAGGCCTGATTTGCGCAGCGTTTTGCGCGGCTTTCGCTTCTGTTACGGCCAGGATGTCTCCCGCACGGGTATCACCGTGATCTCCGGAATGACCGTTTCCAGGGGCTGCTGGAGGACGAACAGGACGGCCTCGGCGACATTGGCCGGATCCTGAAGGAGATTCGGGTCAAGGTCGGGGAACCGCTCAAGGAGGAAGGGCGTGCGCATGCCGCCCGCAATTAACGCAGTCACCTTGATGTTATTCTGCCGGCCTTCGACGTGAAGGGCGTGGCTGAAGCCCAGCAATCCCCATTTGCTGGCGTGGTAGGCCGCGGCGTTCGCCCAGGCGCGCTTCGCGGCGGTGGAAGCGATGTTCACGATGCAGCCCTCCCGCTGTTTCTTCATGATCGGGAAAACCTGCTTCGACATAAGGAATGGCCCACGTAGATTGATCCGCAAGATACAATCCCAGTCGGTAACCGACAGCTCTTCAATCGACACCGTGCGATCCACCCCCGCGTTGTTGACGAGGACGTCCACACGGCCGTGCTTGTCGATCACTCCCTGCACGGTTTGGGCCACCTGGTGCTCGTCGCCGACATCCAGCACCCAGGGCTCAACAATTCCGCCCTGCGACTTGATCGCGTTCACCGTCTCGAGGTTGGCGCTCTCGTTTACATCCGCCGCCACGACTGTGAGACCGGCTCTTGCCAGCCGTTCCACAATGGCCTTACCGAGTCCCTGCGCGCTCCCGGTTACGATTGCCACTTTTCCCGCCAGGTCTTGCATAGGTCCTGCTACTCCCGTTGGATGCTGATTCAGGGTCAGAGCCGCCGCCAACCAGGTTTCGGCGTCTTCCCGACGACTTGACTTTCCGCCGCCTGTTGTTGGCAGCCGGTTCGAAAGGGGCGACGTTGGCGAAGTGAGTATCGGAATCAAGACGCTCCTCGACGAGATCGCAAAGGAGATGCACGACGACGAGCTGGCTTTGAAGGATGTGCTCCCGCTCCGCTGAGGGGATGGTGATCGCTATATCCGCCGCCTGCGGCAGGTCTCCGGCGTTCTGGCCGGTCAGGGCGATGGAATGCAGGCCCTGGTTGCGCGCGCAGCGGAACGCGGGCAGCAGGGAACGAGACCGTTTGCTGGCGCTGATGCCGATGAAAACGTCCCCTGCCTTGCCGATCGTTTCGATCTGGCGCAACACCAGGCTCTCATGATCGCGCTCGGCCGCCCCGAAAGGGTCGGCGAGGGTCTCAGAAAGCATGACTGCCGGCAGTCCCGGCCGCTCCTCGCTCTTGAACCGCTCCACCAGCTCCGCCGTCACCCGCAGCGCCTCCATACTGCTCGGGCCGCTGCCGGAGATCAAAACGCGTCCGCCCCGGGCGATGCAGTTGCTGATCAGGTCGGCTGCGTCAAGCAAGACTGGAGTCAGACGTCTTCGCGATTCCTGGAGCACGTAGACCAGCTGATCGAAGCTGCGATTCAGAATCGATACCAACTGGCTTTGCTCCTGGCGTCTGCTGCGGGTTGGGGCCAGCACTTCTTCGTAAACGGCAGCCATGCTGCCGGCCACCCTGTGCCAGGTAAACAGGTCGTTCGCGCGCCTGATGGCCTGCCGGCTCAAGACACTCATCAACTTGGGATGCTCGTAAAGGTGCGCAAGGCGCTCCGCCAGAGCGTCAGGGTCCTTCGGACGGACCAGGTAGCCGGTCTCGCCGTCACGGACCGTGAACTTGACTCCTCCGACGTTGGAGCCGACGACCGGCGTCCCGCAGGCCATGGATTCGACCGGCGTAATACCAAAAGGCTCGTACCAAGGAGTGGTGACGAAGATGTCCGCGGCACTGTAGTAGTACTTGAGAACCTCGCGGCCTCGTCGACCTACAAAGGTCACCTGCCTGGCGACTCCTTCTTCTGCCGCGATCTCGTGCAGCCGTCCAATTTCCGGAGTGATGGAGGGGTCGGGCTCTTCCGACTCCCCGCCCACGATCTGCATGCGGGCTTCGATGCCGTGGTTCTTGACCAGCCGGGCAAAGCCGCGGATGGCCGTATCGATCCCCTTTCGGGGGACCAGGCGACCCAGCTGAAGGATCACCCGGTCATCCGGAGCAAGGCCTAGAGCAAAGCGGGCCAGAGGCTTACTGATCGGCCAAATCTCGGTCGGGTCAAAGCCGCAAGGGACGATGGTGACTTTTGCCGGATCGGCGTTATAGAGACGGATCAGATCCTCTTCATCTTGCGGGCACTCCGCAATGATCCGGTCCGCTTCGGCTACGATCCGATCCTCGATATCGAATCTCTCGTTCGGGAATTTGTCGGCATCCTTCTGATGGAGCCGCCGCACGCGGCCCAGCGCATGGAAGGTGACGACAAACGGGAGCGCCAGCTGCCGTTTGATCTCGCAGGCGACCAGGCCGGACATCCAGAAGTTCGGATGAACCAGGTCGTAGCCTTTCCTCTGGCACTTGAAGAACTGCAGAACGTAACCGGTAAAGTCGCCCATGAAAGGCAGGAGCTGTTCCTTCGGGACATAGTCTGGAGGACCGGCCGGGACGTGAACGATCCGGATGCCGTTCACCCACTCGGCAATCTCCGGGAGCCGCTCGCTGTCCCGCCGGGTAAAAATGTCCACTTCGTAGCCCAGGGCCGCCAGATTCTTTGCCAATTGGCCGACGTACACGTTCTGCCCGCCACTGTCGACCCCTCCCAGTATACCCACAGGGGACGCGTGGTCACTGATGAACGCGATCCTTTTCGCCATCCTGTTCCTCCTCGGTCGAGGGTTTATTGACGGGCGAGCGAGACACCATTCCTCAAAGTCCCACCGCAGACGAAGCGGAAAGCCTCATCCCAGTCCCTGATAAACCTCTCCATGCCAAATCGTTCCAGGGCCTGACATCGTGCCCCTTCCCCCAGGCGTCGGGCTTCCTGGGGATCGGCCACCAGCCGTTTCATGTGCTCAATCAAAGCGCGCACATCGGTACTGACGTAGCCCGACACGCCGTTCTCTACGACGGTCACCATTTCCGTGGTCGCCAGGCCGATGATGGGCAGCCCTAGCATCATCGCCTCGCACACCGCCAGTCCAAGGCTGGTGTAACGGATGGGATTGAAGAAAAAGCGATAACGCGAGACAAAAGCGGCGAGTTGATGATATGAGATTTCTCCCAATCCCCCGAGCTCCTCGGACTGCATACCGACCAGGTCAATCGGCGTCTCCCGCCTGACCCGCTCGAAGACATCCACCCCCAGCCTGCGACCTCGTTGCCTCAGCCCGTTGACCATCGTCACCCCGCGCGGCAGTTCTCCCGAATAGCGCGCGTCCGGCGGTATCGCGACGCCGTGTTCGATCACTCTGGTCGGCGTATAACCGCTGTCCCACATCAGATCGTTGAAATGAGTCACGTGGACGAGCAGTGTCCCAGGATCATCGACGGGGTGGCGAGTGTCGGTTGGAGTCTGCCGCGGCGGGTCATGCTCCAGGTAGATGCGGGGCAAAGCCTTCTGCCAGTAAGTCAGAATCACATGCTGGTCAACTTCGTAATTCCTGCGCGACTGGAAGAGAACACAATCGAGTGGAAGCCGGGAGACTTGCTCGGCGGGCACTTCATGCAGGTTTGCGGGCCAGGGCAGACTCCCGCAACGGCCGCCGTACCCCTCCGGCCGGCCCACTTTCACCGGAACATAGAAATCGTGGTTACAGTGAACCAGGTAGTACAGGTAATTGCCGTGGACATGCCACGTCAGAATTCGGAGTCTTGGTTTCATAGGGAGCAGAAGTTGTTTCCCCAATCCAGAGCAAGGTTCTGACTGCCTGGATCAGATCATTTTGACCAACGTCATTGCCTGCGAGGAGCTTCGAACGGCTGCGGCGCGGACGCCACCCGTCCGGCGACGCTGCCGCGTCCCCAGTGGCGATAAGCGGCCGCCCGAAGCCCTCCGCGAGTCGAGTTGTCAACCGCCGGGAAGTGATCACGAGACCAGCCAATTGAACGAGCGCCGCCAAATCGACGACAGAGAGGGATCCAAATGCGCCGTCGCGTATCACCTGCTTTGCCGTAATGTCGCGGAGCAAGTCGGCAAGCCTGTCCGCCTTCCCATATGGAGCCGCGACCCCGTCAAGCAGCACGTGCCCCTGGCTGGGATTGATTCCCGCTTCACACATTCGGGCACGCATCCGAATTTCGACGGCCGGTGGGACGACAAGCCCCGAACCCCGCGGCTGCGAAGGCAGTGCCACCGCACGAAGCAGCGCCAGGTAACGCTCTTCGAGATCAGGAGCTTGAGGCAACTTCCTGACCCAATGGGTGAGAAGCGCGCCACCAAATTCCTTCGAAGCCGCAACCCGCACGGGAATGCCGGCCAGGCTGCAGATATAAGCCGCGGCATAGGGGTTCTGATCAGGCCTGGTGAATATGATTGCGGCGTCGAACGAGCCGGCGCCTAATTGCTCGACGAATCGACGAACTGCGAGCACGGCGCCCAGACGGACCAGACGGTCCGGGACGAGCAGGCGCTCAATGCCGGGGAGCAGACCTGCGGCCGGAGCGCTGTCCGGAGAGGTCCCAAGAGCCAGACCGTCCCACCTCACGCGCAGGGCCGCAACTGACGGCGCCAGCGCGACCAGATCGGCCTCGGGTCCCTCGTGGACGAGCAATATCCGCTTGACTCGATTCCAGTTCACCGGCAAAAGGACCGGGAAACCGCCGTCGCGCGCTTCCAGACGAAGAGGGCTTTCAGCAAGCAGGTCGAGAGCCTGCTGCAGCACCTCGGCCGCACTGGCGTGAGACACGGGCGAAGCGAAAGGATCACCGACGGCCCGGTGGCGCGCCTGATCGAGAGGAGCCCATCTTCGCGGATCTGAGCTGCTGAATACAACCACGCTCGGCGCCTCGAGAGCCACTGCCAGATGGGAGACGCCGGTGTCGTTGCTGATCAGGAGCCGGGCTTTCTTGACGAGCGCGCCTAGGGCGCCCAGGCTCGTCTTTCCGGTGAGGTCCAGGCAGGAGGCGCCCAGCTTCTCACGCAGCAGGGCTGTCTGTTCGGCTTCTTCGCTCGTCCCGGTGAGCACGATGCGGAACCCCCTCGCGGCCAGCGCCCGGCCGACCTCCAGAAAATTCCCCAGGGGCCAGCAGCGCCTCGGGTCTCTGGCGCCGGCGTGCAGGCAGACATATTGACCCGGCCGCAGCCCGCCATTCGCCGCCAGGTCGTTTGCCTCGTGGTAATCGCCATGCGTGAGAGGGAATTCGAGATTCTCTCGACTCAACGGGATTCCAAGGTGATACATCAGCTTCAGGAGACGCCGGATTTCATGCTCACCTTCCGGATAAGGGATGAATCGGGCTGGATCCGGACAGATCTGCCCGGCGGGGAAGAATCCGGCCGCCAGCCGAGGCCGCAGCGCGCGCAGGAAGCGATTGGTCACCGAACCGTCGCCGTGCAGCTGAATCGCCAGATCGAAGGAATTGCCTCGAGCCACGAAGGCCTCCATCCTGGCTGGATCAAAGCGGCGCTCCGGGAGCTGTTCAAATCCCGGAAATTCCTCAAAGCCGTCCAGGTACCGGGAAAAGCGGGGGACAAAACTCTTTGCCCAAGGTAACCCGACAAGCGTCAACCGCGCCGCCGGCCACGCCTGCCTCATGGCCCTGAAGCACGGAACTGCGCACAAAAGATCTCCCAGTTGAAGCGCACGCAGAACCGCCACAGTCTCCGGGAACGGATTTCCGGGATTCCTAGCACTGTTAAGAGAAGGTTCAATCAGAGAGCGCCGTTGCATAAGCTAGCTTCGAGGGTGTCCCTTGCAGGCGGCGTGCACAGCCCTTTTTCAACAACCCTCGCTTCTGGACAGGCTCCGCCCCCCTGACTTACATGAACGGACCCGAGAGGAGCGCTACTAACTGCTCGTCGGACTAGAAAGAACCTGAGACACAAGGAGTGCAGGCGTTGGTGTTAGAACCAGAGTACCGCAAAGCAAAACGGATGTGTTATCGGTTGTAGGATTTTTCCTTACTTTTTCGACATGGTTTCCTTTGGAGTGCGAGCGGCGAGGGGCCTTGATCCTTACACGAAGCTTTGTCCCTACCAAGAGCTAGCTTCAGAGATACGTGTAAAGATCAGCTCTGTGCAGGCGTCATTGGCGCTCGCGTGGATGTCGTCCAGGCGGGAGGAATCGCCAGGCTGCGGATTCGTTTAAACTCGACCGGATCGGTAATTCTGGTACCGTCCGGCCGAGTGTAGTAAAAGCCCTTCCCGGCGCACCTGCGAGAAATGCCGGGCCTCGTATCCGGCACGTACCGCAGCTTTGCCAGTCGGGCGACTGTTAAAGAATCTGCTGGAAGAGCCGCCATCTTCTGCTGCTCAGGCTTTTTTGCCATCTCTCTCTGCCTTTCGTTCTACAGAAGAATCAGGCTCTCACCGGCAGATCAGGGGAAAAAATACCCGGATCAGTATCTGCGGGTTGTCCCCGAGAAATAGCTGCTTTCGAATTCGCTGTACTCCCGCTCAGCACGTTCGCGCGTGTAACCGTACTTTTCCTGGAGCTTTCCTATGATCTGATCACGCTTGCCTTCCAGCCGATCGAGCTCATCATCGGTGAATTTTCCCCATTTCTCTTTGAGCTTCCCTTTTATTTGTTTCCAGTTCCCCTGAATGATGTCTTTGTTCATCCCTGGGGCTCCTTTCTTTAGTGTGCGGTTTACTTCCAAGCAACACCAGTGCCACAAAGCGGCCGAAAAACGCGAGGGTCCAACACTCGCTCCACCCCTTCGCTAGCGACTTCCGGAACAGCGTGACTCGCTCGCTTTGCCTTGGCCCCTTTTCTTTGCCTTTCGGTGGACGCTATGATGCTTCTAGGGTTTTCCTCTCGCAGACCGGCAGAACCAATGAAAGCAACCAAAGTCAGGCGATGTCTTCCGATTGGTGCGGAAGTACAGCCAGCCGGCGGGGTCCATTTTCGAGTCTGGTCACCACGTCACAAGAAGCTGGAAGTCGTGATCGAAGGAGGTCCAGGCTCCAAGGCCGGGGTCAGGACCGCCTCTATTCCTCTGCAGCCGGAGGAAAGCGGCTGTTTCTCGGGACTCGTCGAAAGCGCCACTGCCGGGACGTGGTACCGGTTCAGGCTGGACGGGCGCGAGCTTTACCCGGACCCGGCCAGCCGCCGGCAGCCTCAAGGCGTCGACGGCCCATCCGAGGTGGTGGATCCGGCGAATTTCCCGTGGACCGACCGCGACTGGAAAGGAATCAGCCCGCGCGGGCAGGTTCTTTACGAGATGCACATCGGCACCTACACGCCGGAAGGCAACTGGGAGGGCGCGATAAAGCAGCTGGCCGCCCTGGCCGAGACCGGAATCACCGTTCTTGAAATCATGCCGGTCACCGAATTCGCGGGCAATTTCGGCTGGGGGTACGACGGCGTGTTCATGTTCGCACCGACCCGGCTCTACGGCTCGAGCGACGATTTCCGGCGCTTTGTGGATCGCGCGCACAGCCTCGGTCTGGGCGTGATTCTCGATGTCGTCTACAATCATTTCGGGCCCGTAGGCAACTGCCTTGACCAATACTCGACCGAGTATTTCACCGACCGCTACCAGACCGATTGGGGAAAAGCCATCAATTTTGACGGTGAGCATTCGAAGCCGGTGCGGCAGTTCTTTGTCAGCAATGCGGTCTACTGGATCAGCGAGTTCCACCTGGACGGGCTGCGGCTGGACGCAACGCAGAACATTTATGATTCGTCCGAGCGCCATATTCTCGCCGAGATAAGCGAAGCAGCCCGTAAGGCAGCGCCTGGCAGGAGTATTTACCTCGTCGGGGAGAACGAGCCTCAGCAGACTCGCCTGGTCCGGCCGGTGTCCAAGGGAGGTTACGGGCTCGATGCCTTGTGGAACGATGATTTTCATCATTCCGCTCGAGTCGCGATGACGGGCCGTAGCGAGGCCTACTACACAGACTATCGCGGCACTCCTCAGGAGCTGATCTCCGCGATCAGGTGGGGCTATCTCTATCAGGGACAGCACTACGTCTGGCAGGATAAACGGCGCGGCACGCCTGCCTTCGACCTTGGGGCACAGAACTTCGTCACATTTATCGAGAATCACGACCAGATCGCCAACTCGAGTTTCGGACAGCGGGTACACGAATTGACCAGCCCGGGCCGGCATCGCGCCATGACCGCCCTGCTGCTGCTCTCACCCCCGACACCGATGCTCTTTCAGGGACAGGAATTCGGTGCTTCGCAGCCCTTCCGTTACTTCGCGGACTTTTCCGGCGAGCTGGCCAAGAGCGTGCGCGAGGGACGTGTCGAGTTCCTGAAGCAGTTTCGGAACATGCTTCCACCCGAATCCCAGGAGGCTCTGCCGGACCCCGCTGACCCGGTCGCCTTCGAAGAATGCAAGCTGGATCCGGACGCAGAGCGCCGCCAGAACGAGCCGATATTCAAGCTGCACAAAGACCTCCTGCGAATGCGAAGGGAAGACCCGGTGTTTCAGAAGCAAGACAACTCCGGGGTCTTCGGCGCCGTGATTGGGGCCGAAGCTTTTGTGCTCCGGTTCTTCGGCGAAAATTCCGACGATCGCCTCCTGATCGTCAACCTCGATCGCGACGTGGAGCTCAAGCCTGCTCCGGAGCCCTTGCTGGCGCCCCCGCCAGACTGCGAATGGGAGCTGATCTGGTCGAGCGAGTCCCCGGAGTACGGCGGTAGCGGCGTTCTGCCATTTGACGGGCTGACAGAGGTGCGCCTCCCCGGTCGGGCTGCCATCGTCCTGAAGCCCAAGCTCACGGAGAGAGCCGGTGATGGAAGCTGAGATTGTGACCCCGAAGCCCTGGAATCTGACGGTCCCGTGGAGTGACAAGCAGGACGAGGCATCGAAAGGACTTCTGCTGAGCCGCGAGTGGCTTCTAACGAATGGGACCGGAGGTTATGCATCCGGGTCTCTCTCGGGGGTGGTGACACGCCGGTATCATGGCTTATTGGTAGCCGCGCTGCCGGCTCCGCTCGGCCGGATCGTGATGCTCACGCAGGTCTCCGAGGAGATCCGCCTGCCGGGCGGAGAAATGGTCAGGCTGGCCGGCCAGGAATCGCCGGGGAATCCTCTGACCCTCGATTGGGTCAACCGGCTGGTCGAATTCCGCCTGGAATCAGGGTTGCCGGTGTGGCGCTACCAGGTAGGCGATTTCATCCTCGAAAAACGCATCCTGCTTCCCTACCGTCAGAACACGGTTCATCTCGCTTACCAGTTGTTCGGAGGAAGCGGCGCCGCCCGTTTGAGGCTGCGGCCGTTCATGAATTTCCGTTCTCACGAGGCGCGGGTCGACCAGCCAATGAAAGGCCCGTATCAGGTCACGTCGCACGGCAACCAGATTGAGATCGAGCCTCTGGAAAAAGGCCGCCAGATGGCCGACTCCGCCGCCTGCCCACCGCTTCGCATGTACCCGGCCACCGGTCCCGGCGCCCTCGTGCTCGACGGCGGCAGCAGCCACGACATCGTCTATCGAATGGAGTTTAGTCGCGGGTACGAAACGCGGGGCCAGGTCTGGACCCCCGGATACTTCCGCTTCACACTGCAGAAAGACCAGGCCGCCACGCTCATCGCTTCCACGGAAGACTGGGAGACCATCCTCGCGCTGGATCCGGAGCAGGCGTGGGAGGCAGAAATCGAACGGCGGCGACGCCTGCTGGCGTCTGCCGCTCTACCGGCCAGGCAGGGCCCTGCCGCACAGCTGGTCCTCGCGGCTGACCAGTTCATCATCGCCCCGACGACTCGCATCGCCGACGTGGCCAGGGCACAGGCCGCGGGTGACGAGCTGCGGACCATTATCGCCGGCTACCACTGGTTCACCGACTGGGGCCGCGACACGATGATCAGCTTGGAGGGGTTGACCCTGACCACAGGAAGATCAACAGAGGCCGGGTACATTCTGCGCACGTTTGCGCAATACACCAAGGACGGGCTCATACCGAACCTCTTCCCGGAAGGCGAACGCGAAGGCCTTTACCACACCGCCGACGCCACTTTGTGGTATTTTCATGCGCTTCATCGCTACCTCCAGTATTCGGGAGATCGAAGCACCCTCACGATCCTGCTTCCCAATCTGATCGACATTTTTCGGCATCACGTGAAGGGCACCCGGTTCGGCATTCAAGTTGACCCGCGCGACGGCCTGCTGACCCAGGGAGCAGAGGGTTACCAGCTGACCTGGATGGACGCGAAGGTCGGAGACTGGGTGGTTACTCCGCGCCGGGGTAAGGCTGTTGAAATCAATGCCCTCTGGTATAACGCGCTCAGGCTGCTCGAGACCTGGGTCAGCGAGGAGCAGGGCGACCGTCAGGCGGCTGAAATCCGCGACTACGCCGAGAAGGCCCGTGACTCGTTCAACCGGCGCTTCTGGTATGAAGAAGGACAATACCTTTTTGACGTGGTAGACGGAGAAAACGGGGACGACGCCTCGCTCCGCCCGAATCAGCTTCTAGCCATCTCGCTCGATCACCCCGTCTTGGAACAGCCTTACTGGGAGCCGGTTCTCGACGCGGTTACCCGGAACCTGCTGACCCCGGTCGGTCTTCGCTCGCTGGCGCCCAGAGCGCCGTATTATAAGGCCCGTTACGATGGAGACGTGCGGGCCAGAGATGCCGCTTATCATCAGGGAACAGTCTGGGCCTGGCTGGTGGGACCCTTTATCGATGCCTGGCTCCGGCTGCATCCCACTGACCGGCGCGCGGCCTTCGGCTTCCTGCAAGGCCTGATTCCCCACCTGCAGGAAGCAGGTGTCGGAACGATCAGCGAGATCTTCGACGCCGAAGAACCTTTCACACCCCGTGGCTGCATTGCGCAAGCGTGGAGCGTCGCGGAAGTGCTGAGGTGCCTGGTTAAGACTGAGCAAGAATGAACTGACTGGAGGAACCAAGGATGGGGAGGTCTGCAAGTCCCATCCGGGAATTTTTCCCGAAAGCCCCGATGCGAGGTCTACGAGCCGACGCCGGCACGCGCGGAGACTGCTTCTCCTTTATCCCGCACTCTTCAAGGTTTGCAGACGGAAGCGAGGTGACTGGCCTCGGAATTGCTTCCTGGCCCTACATCACGATCCTGACGCGTCCCTTGATCAGGATTCCGAGGCCTAAGAAGGAGGATGGAATATGCTTTGGACACTGTTTGTGATCCTTTTGATCCTATGGCTTTTGGGAATGGTGAGCTCTTACACTCTGGGAGGGTTCATTCATATCCTGCTGGTCGTAGCGGTGATTATCCTGCTGTTTCGACTGTTTTCCGGCCGCACCGTAGTTTAGCGGCCGCCGCGGTGCAGGTGCGGCAGCTCGCCGTGCCTGCACTACCCAGGTCACCCAAACCGGTCTTTTGGAGGTGCTCATGGATCCGCGTTGTCTGCTGACGGTGATTACATGCTCAGGGCTGCTGATCTGCAGCTGTAGCATCGATGCCGTCCAGCAGAAGCAGGATTACGTCGAATATATCGAGTTCCGGCTTCGTGAGGTTTGTGGAAGGATCGACGAGCTGGAGTTCCTGCACGCCCAAAGCCGTGAATCCGGCATCAGGGAGAGTCCCGAACTGTTGCAGACATTGGACGAGCTTGATGACAAACAAGAAGTTGCCATCAAGAAACTCAATGAGGTCAAACGGGCGGGCGCTGCAAACTGGAAAGGCATCAGGAGCTCCTTGGACGCAGCCCTGCAAGACCTGGAACGGTCTTGTGAAATCGCCACCTTTATGATGGAAGAAGCGTGGCTCGACATGCAGGAGTCACGGATAAACCGGAAACACCTGCTTGTCACCCTACCCATTGCTCAAAGGCACGGTGACATCCCGCTGCACCGTGCCTGAATGAAAAACCCGTCTGTACCAACCGGTAACCGGCAACCGGTAACGGGTAACCGGTAACGGGTAACCGGTAACCAGCATATCCCTCAGCACAATCCCTTCAGCGCGTCTTGAAACACCAGGAAAATGACGCCCAGATAGAATAACGGTTGTTTCAGGACGACGCCGATCGTCCTCCTCTGGGGCACAAAGAGCCACTCCCAAAGGTCGGAGCCCGCCGGGGGACAGAGTAACGTATCAAGGAGAACAGAAGCTAATAAGGCCGTGCCTTCAAATCCCAGGAAAAGGGTCACCGTTCTCACCTGTGAAGCAGCTTCGACAATAGCGACAAGTGCGGTGGCGCTGAGCGCCACAGCCGTGAAGAGCAGCGGTGTGGCCGGGTTGAATGATGTCCGTTCGTTGTTCACAGCGCGAGAAGATACCACACCTCTGGCCAGCGCTGGAATAAGCAAATGTTGTTGACGCAAATTGTAAAGGCGTGCGTCGGGTGTGTGGTCTGAACAGAGCCGCAAGCGCGACGTCTTTTGCGGAGCGCGTCGGGTGCAAGCCAGAACCGACCAGCGAAAGTGGAAGCGCCTTTGCACCCCACGCGCTCCCCGTCCGCTGATGGTGTTAGTCGCGTTGGGCATTCCGTCAGGAGCCGACGGCATGGGACAGAACACCGGGACTCCGTGTCCCGGAGACCATCACGTCGTGATAAACACAGCAATACTCTTCTGTCATCGCCGAGAGTGAGAGATCCCCGGCTTTTTGGCGGGCCCTCTCGGCCAGCTGGCTTCGGCGGTCTTCATCTCGAATCAGGTGGTCAAGGGCCAGGCGCAGGGCTTCGGCCTCCTCCGACGGAACGAAGACAGCGGCATCGTCCCACACTTCTCTGAGAATGGGATGATTGCCGAGAACCAGGGCGCAGCCGGCCGACGCCGCCTGCAGTACCGAAACCTGGCAATCTGGATAGCGCACGGGCAACACGTAGATCGACGACTCAAGGAGCCATTGTTCCAGTTCCCCTTCGGGAAGCGCTCCGAGGCAGCAGATGTTCCATGCCTGCAGTTTGGAGCGGCCTCCGGTTTCGTCCAGGCTCTCACCCGCGCAAAAGACCGGCCAGGAAAGAAACGGCGCGCTAACCTCGAGCGCCTGAAGATTGGAAGACTCGTCCCACAGCCGCTGTGCTGTGATGATGAACCCCCGCTTGGCTTCAGCTCCGGCGGGAGTAAAGCCGTGAGGAATCACCCGTCCAGCCGGAAACGGGCCGTAATGCTCGCGAAGAGCGGCCAAGGCTGCCTGCGTGCTCGAGACGACCAGACCAGCAGAACGCAAAGCCGATCCTGCCTGATGACGGTACAAGTCCCATTGTCCGGGGAGAGGCCTGCGTTTGACATCGAGCCACCACGACGCCATGCACCGATGAACCACGACGACTGTCGGCTTGTTCCAGGGCAGACTGGAACGTAAGAGACCGTTCAGATGAACCACGTCCGGAGCGAAGCGACGTTCGAGATCCAGTAACCAGTTGGCCGCCTGGTGCTGGTCTCGCCAATAACCGGCTGTCCATTCCGGGCTGAATCGACTTTCGAACAAAGCCAGCCCCTTTAGCGCTTCAGCCTGATGTCTCTGTTCGGCTGATAACTGAGGCCCGAACGTGGCCAGTCCCACCTGAATACCGAGACCGGTCAGGCCGCGGGCCAGGGCCAGCGAGTACGGCCAGTTTTCGCTGACCGAATCGCTGGTGATCAGGACGCGACGGGGCACACAGGAACCCGGAGAGTTCTCGTACATCGTAATACCTCACGGTGCCGGTCTAGATGATTGAGCGCCCTTGAACAAGTCGAAGAACGACCACGATGCCTGCCAAGACGAGGAGAAGGTGGATGAGTCCCCCTAAAGTGTAGTTCCCGACAAGACCGAGGAACCAGAGAACCAGGAGCACGGCCGCAATCGTCCATAGCATGGGCGTTCGTCTCCTTCGGGTGGAACGTAACGATGGTCTCACGGCCAAACGTGAGCTTTCTATCGGCAAAAGCCTGTTTGTTCTGTAGGAACAGGCTTACCAGTCGCCTCGGGCCGTGTAGCGTCCCGAATCAGCCTGCGCGGAAAATTTCCCCACAAGGCCGCGACCAGACCAGCCATCATGCGAAGGGACAGTGGATTACGGCTGGCGGATAACTGGCACGAGGAGTGCTTAAAACGCCTGTGGTAAGGGTGAAAAGGAGTAATAAACATGTGGAGCTTGCTATTCTGGGCTTTGTTCCTGATTGCATACGGGGGCTTCTCCGTTTGGCTCGCCAAGACGGTGCTCAACGGAATCTTCCTCGCCGTATCTCACGTCGAAAGGACCCAGGAGCCGGCCCGGGTACCGATCCGCCGGGAAGCGGGCCGCTGAACCCTGATGGTCCTGAGGTTGACAGGGACCCCCCCAAAGTGAGCTCGGCGGCGATCTCCTTCACAGCCGAGCCGATCTTGACACACTGACACGCTGCCGGCGTCCTGGGACCCCGGCCAGTCGCCCGGTTGTGACCCTGGAGGGCAGGCCCCTCCAGGGTTGGTGAGGAGGAGTTACTCGGCCCTTGCGCCGGTGTTGGTTCGTACGGCCTCAACGAAGGGCTGAACAATCGAGGCAGCTTGCGAGCTGGCTTGTGCTGGTATTTCACCTTTCAGCAGCTGCGTCCCGGTTGTACCCTGGCCGTAGACCTTCTGATTTGCGCTGTCATCAATCGAAATAACCGCGCCGTCGAGCGACACGCCGGCGAAGACTCCCTTGTTTCTCGAGTAGGAATAGATAGGCCCGGAGAGCTTCACATCAGTGCCGGCGCCTGCCTGCCGGCCCACCGGACCTGCGGCAACCGCCGCTTCACCGCCCAACTCTAACTTTCCGTCCAGCAGGGCATCGATTGCGTCCTTGCTGGCGAAAACCAGAATCAGGTCGGTCGACTCCACGCCGGCCTGGAAACCAACGCTCGCACCGCCGATCTCAATAAAGGCTGGATTGCGGTTCCAGCTCCCATCAGCACCACGACCGAGCATCAAACCTTCGCCCCATCGCCCACCGACGATGAAGGCCCCCTTGATCACATTCGGAATGACCGCGATCCCCTTTGCTTCCTCAAGCATCTCGATAGGGATCGACTTGTCCGGCGCCTGAGTGATATCCCTCAGGACATCAGCTGCCTTGCGGGCCAACTCAGCCTGGTCAGTTTCTTTGCCCTCTCTTGTACCGCCGGTCGTCACCCTGCTCTGGCCGCTGGTGGTACTGCTGCTCTGCCCGCTAGTGGAGCTCTGTCCGCTCGGGGTCGTCTGGCCGGCCGTGGAGCTTTGGCCAGTGGTCGAGCTCTGACCGCTCATCGAGCTGCTCTGCCCGGATGTGGTTTCCGAAGTGGAGCCCATCCGCTGATTGCGGGCCTGCAGTGGGCCTTCCCAGACTCCGAGAGCCTTGAGCGTGTCGTTATTGATCGCGCCGACGACGGTCAGGTTGTTCTGCTTCTGGAATTCCCTGAGGGCGGTTTTGGTCTTGAGCCCCATTCGCCCGTCGACAGGCCCGGGGTCGAACCCCTTGTTTTTCAAAGCCTCCTGGACCTGACGAATCTCGCCCCGGCTGTAACGCGCATCATTCCAGTTAACGTCGCCGCTCATGCCGGTCTCGGATTGACCGGTCTGGCCGGTTTGTCCCGAACTCGTCTGTGTCTGGCTCTGACTTGTCCCCTTACCCGTTTGGCCGGCCGAATCGGATTGATCAGACTGGCCCCAGGCGGCGGGAACTACACTGAAAAAGGTCGTCAGGCAGACGACACATACTTGCCTACGGTCGAACATACACTGCTCCTTTCGACTTTTAGCGTCTTTACGACGAGGCAAATAAGAGAGAGGTGGCTGAATCTGAGCGACGAGAGAGTTACTCTTATTTTAACCCCTGAAAGAAGCGCTCTCAACAGAAGCGAGGCCGGAGTCAGGACTTTTCAGCCAGATCGCCGGGTGTACCGGAACGCTCCTTGACATCCAATCACTTACGGGTTAATTGTGATTTATAGGCTGTCGGGAAGCACCCCACCTGAACGCTTACCTTTCCGATCTGCAAATAATCAGGAGGATGTAGTATGTTGTCCTTCCGGTCAAAGATGAGGAAATCGGGCTTAGCGCTGTTCTGCGTCGCCCTGGTGCTGTTTTCGCAAACGGCGATCGCCGGAACGCATGTGGTCTCAGGCGCTGAGCTGCAGGCGGCCATACAAGCTGCGTCAGAGCAACGGCAGACCGATTTGAAATCGGTCACCCAGTTCCTGCAATCGCAGCTCGGCCAGCGGGCTGTCCAGTCGTCAGGTTTGAGTTATGCCGAGGTCCAAGAAAAGGTGGCGCTCCTCAGTGATCAAGAGTTGGCTCAACTGGCCGCCCGGAGTCTGGATCTTCAAAGGAATTTTGCCGCCGGCCGGCTGTCAAGCACCCACATCACCTACATCATTATTGCCGCGGTGGCGATTGTGCTTATCATCGCCTTGGCGGCCGGCTAGCCGAGAAATGCGGGTCGCAAGGACGTTGTTCCTCCTCTGGGCTTTGGCCGTGCCGGGCAGGGCCCAGGAAATCGGCCCATCAGCCGGAGCGCCGCAGCTTCGATCTGGAGACAAGGCGCACGCGAGCGCATTTTGGCTGGACGTGCCCTTTTTCCCACAACGGAAGAACGGCTGTGGCGCGTCCAGCCTGGCCATGATCGTCCAATACTGGCACAGCGATGGGAGGGTCGATCCGGAATCCATCTTTTCGGCGCTCTATTCGGAGAAACTGAAGGGAATCCCGGCGTCCCGCATGAAGAGCTACCTCGAGAAGAACGGATTTCTTGCCTTCAGCTTTGCCGGGAGCATTTCGGATCTGGAAGGACATCTCCTGAAAGGCCGGCCGTTGATCGTTTCGCTGGGCGCCGGTTCCTCCCTTCACTACGTCGTAGTAGTGGGTCTGGATAGGCGGCAAAAGCTGATTCTGCTGAACGATCCGGCCGTGAAAAAGCTCTCGGCCCTGGGTGAGCCCGAGTTCCTGGCCGCCTGGAGGCAAACCAATTACTGGACGCTTCTCGCCGTTCCCAATGCCCGCCCGTAACCCGTTGTCACTTTTTGCTTTGATTCCCCGCCGCGGCGTCGGTGCCGTGATGCTCTCTTTTGTGTTCTTCTGCGCGTCCGCAGCCTTTGCTCAGGAGACGCAGCCGGAGAACCTCGAGCACCTTTACCAGTTGCGTGACCAAGGCGCGTGGCAGCAGATTCTTGATTTGACCTCCGCGGCCGGAGCCCTGGACGCGGAGCATCGTTTTCTGCGCGGTCTGGCCCTGGCGCATCTTGGCCATTTGCCCGAGGCCGAGGCCGAACTGAAACAGGCCGCCGGCCAGATGGGAAAGCGAGGAGGCAAGATTCTCATCGAGCTGGCGGGCGTTCAGTTCAAACAGAAGAGGTTTAGTGAGTCGGCCAGGAATCTGCGCCGGGCGGTCTCGTTGGGCGAATCTGATCCTTATGTCTTCGACTTCCTGGCTTCCCTTTACTACCTGGACGGCAACCTGGAAGCGGCCATCAAGTACTGGAACCGGGTGGGAAAGCCGGACGTCCAGGAATTGAAGGTCGAGCCCGACGGAATTCTGGACCCGGTTTTGTTGAATCGCGCCCTGGCCATCTCGCCCGCTTCAGAGCTGAAGCTGCCGTCGCTGCGCTTGACTGAGCTTCGGCTGGAGATGCTGGACGTCTTCGCTCGCCGCCGCTATGACCTGTCGGCCCGGCAGGACGGCCAGTTCGACCTGACCGTCCAGACCGCCGAAAAGGCCGACCTCCGCGCCGGTTCTGCCTTTCGGTCTCTGGCCGGCGTTGCCCGGGAGCTGCCGTTTCAAACGGTCCATGCCGATCTCCGGAATATCGGCCGATCCGCTGTCAACTGGTCCTCGGCTTTCCGCTGGAAACTCGGGAACAGGCTCTTTGCCAGCCGCCTGGCGGCCCCGGTCGGCCACAATCCCAACTTGCTCTACCATGCCGGTGTCGAAGTGCGGGATGAAGAATGGGATCTCTCCGCCTGGACAGAAGCAGGCGGGCTGACTAGCCTCAGGCTGGTTGCAACCGGGGCGGGAATCACTTCGATCGCCGGAGAGCGCTGGGTCTGGTCAACGGGATTCACTGCGTCGCACAGAGACCTCGTCGCTGGCCGGTCTCCTTCCCCCCACCCAGACAGCGTCCGGGCTTCCGGCTTCGCACTCGCTTCTACCTGGGGAGCTCGTTACCGCTTCCTCGATTTACCGGAGAAGCGCATGCAGCTGTCCGGCGAGGCCCAATGGGAACTTGGCCGGTTCTGGAGTTCGCAAGCGGCTCTTTTCAATCAGGGGGAAGTCGCGTTGAAGGGCTCGTGGGAAGCTCAGAAGCACGGCCGGCTCCTGGTGACTGCGCAGGCACAAGCCGGCACGTCCGGCGGGTCGATCCCCTTCGACCGGCTGTTCCGCCTGGGCATGGATCGCGATTCGAACCTGCTTCTTCGCGGGCACAGCGGGACGAGGAACGGGCTGAAAGGCGATGGGCCGATGGGTGGCGGATACCTGCTTGTGAACGCGGATCTTCAGAAGCGCCTCTACGGGAGCGGCTTGCTCTCCCTTTCCGCCGGCCCGTTCGTCGACTCCGGGAGGATTCTCGAGCCCCGTTCGAGGGCCGTGGAGGGCTGGATGCTGGATACCGGTTTCGAAGGCCGCCTGGCTTTGCTCGGGCTTTTTCAGGTGGCCCTCTCGTACGGGATCGATACCGGAACCGGCAATCGGCTGACCTTCTGGAGGGTGCTGACCCACTGACAGCTTCACACGGAGTTTACCGGGGAATTCTTCCCTGCTGTCTCCTTGCCGCATCCCCGGGTGGACTTCGCATCCTGCTGATTGCACGCCGGTTGGGCGGGTAGAAGCGACTGGCCTTCGATTTGCTGGCAATCGGTGCATTCATCGAGTAGGAGGACTGATTTCATGGCCTTCGCTACAAAAAATCGAACCGACCCGAAACCGATCGCGCACAGGGGACCCGAGAAGGGCAGTGCCGTCGGCTGGCTCCTCTCGGTAATCGTGCTCCTCATCCTGATCGGCATTGTCATCTTCGCTATCTACAACCGCCACTGGCGGACGGACAAGGCTGACGGTAGCCAGGTCAGGGAGGCTCTCGCTTCACTGAAAGGGGCTTCACAGGACGCAGTAACGACTTCCAAGGTCAAGACCGCGCTGGCGCTATCCAAGCATGTGTCAGCCTTTGATATCAACGTCGACACGAGTGATGGGATTGTGACACTGCGAGGCCGGGTCCCCTCCCAGCAAACCCGTCGAATCGCAGAAGAGATCACCCGCGACACGGCCGGGGTCAAGCAGGTGAGGAATCAGCTGACAGCCGACTCTTCGACGAGACCTAATCCTGAAATGGCACGGCTGGGTACGCGTGTTTCAGACCTGGAGCTCAGGACGCGTCTGAAGGACCTCTACGAAAAGGAACAGACACTCAAGGATGACGAGATTAAGACGGATGTCCGTGACGGCATTGTCAGGCTCGAGGGCGAAGTCGACTCCCCGGCGGAGAAACAGACCGCCGAATCACGGGCGTGGCGCATGGGCGATGTCAAACGCGTCGATAACAACCTGAGAGTGCGAGGCGGCGTCGAGGGCGAGCAGCCGCGGGATGAGTTGGCCCGCCGGGTGGAATTCGAGCTGTATTCGTCACGAGCTTTCGACCTGGAGCCCATCCAGATTCGCTCCGACCAGGGGATTGTCATTCTCCAAGGGCAGGTCAGGTCCGACGCTGAGAAGCTTCTCGCGGAAAAACTGGCAAAGGAAGTCGATGGTGTGAAGGGCGTGCGGAACAACCTGTCGGTGACAACCACGACGCCCCAGACAGCGGAGTGACGCCGGGAGTGAGGCGCCCGGCCGTGCTTCCGGCATTCGGGTTGGTTCGTTGATAGTTGTCAATCCTTCATTTCCACTCTTTTCTTCATATTCGCGGTAATCGACTGTCGCACTTTGTCGAAATCGTGCCAGGGCTCCAGTGAGCTTTGGAGCCTCTCGTGAATATTCGTCAGATTGAAAGTATCCGACCGGACACCCGCCTCCAGCTCTTCCCATGTCACCGGCACGGCGACCGGTGCGCCGTGTTTGGCGCGGGTGGAGTACGCGGCCACGGCATTTGATCCCTTGGCATTGCGCAAGTAATCCAGGTAGATCCTGCCGCTGCGCCCCGCCTTGGACGCGCTGCTCGTGTAACTTTTCGGCTGAACCTGCACGAGCTTTTCCACGATCGCTTTCGAGAATCCCTTCACCTCGGCCCAGTCGTTTCGCCTCTGAAGCGGCACTACTACGTGCAGACCCTTTCCGCCCGTCGTCTTCACGAAAGCTCGCAGCTCCAGCATGGCGAGCAGCTCTCTCAGCAGTCGGGCGGTCTCAACGACTTTGGGCCAGGCGACGGAAGGATCAGGATCAAGATCGAAAATCATTCGGTCCGGGCGGTCCAGGTCATCGATCTTCGCCCCCCAAGGGTGAAACTCGAGAACCCCCATCTGGACGAAGTACATGAGACCGGCCATCGAATCGACGGCCACGTAGCATTTCTCTTCACCATCCTCTTCAATCGGGACAGGCTTGACTGAGGAAGGCGACTTCTGGTCGATGTGTTTTTGAAAAAAGCAGTCCTTGTCCCAGCCGTCCGGACAGCGAATAAGGGTCAGGGGACGGTCTTTGACGTGAGGGAGAATCCGGTTTCCAGCCGCCTCATAGTACTCGGCCAACGCCCTCTTGGTAATCCCCGCCTCGGGATAGACCAGTCGGTCGGGATGAGTCAGCTTCACACCGGCAAAGCGCGTCTTTGTTTCACCTTCTTTGGCCTTGGCCCGCGACCTGGCTTGGGCCGGGCCACCCCTGTTTGAGGAACGCAAACCGGGCGCCGGTTTCTGAAATGTTTCCGCTGTATGCGCCGCCTTTTCCCTGACCACTTCCCCAGGCATCTTGTCTTCCCGTAGACCCTGGAAGGAAGGGTGACGCAGTTGCCCGTCCTGCGTCCACTCCGAAAAAGCGACTTCGGCGACCAGCTTGGGGCTGACCCAGTGAACACCGCGCGCCGCCGCACCTTTCGGCGGATCGACAATGGCCGGTGTGTCGACTTCCAAGCTGCTCAGCCTGCTCTTCAACTCCTTGAGAGATCGCTCAGTGAAGCCGGTGCCGACTTTTCCGGCGAAGACGAGCTTCCTCTCTTCGTTATGGACTCCAAGCAGCAAGGCGCCCAGGCCTTTCCGGCCGCCCGAGGGGTCGGTAAAACCAATCACCACAAACTCCTGCCTTTTGAGGCACTTGATTTTGAGCCACTCCCGGGTGCGTCCCGAGACGTAGGGACGGTCCGCGCGTTTGCAGATGACCCCCTCGAGCGAATGCCGGCAGGCCTCGCGAAGAAAGACGTCGCCTTCCCCTTCGAAATGATCCGAGAGCCGGACGGGGCTGTCGGGAGGCAGTGGCAACAGGAGATGACGCAGGATTTTCTTGCGATCGCTCAGCCGGACGCCTCTGAGGTCGTAACCTTCCAGATGGAGAGCATCGAAAACGTAGTAGACAAGCCGGCCTTTCGATTCGCCGGAAAGGGCGTTCTGCAGGGCCTGAAAACTGGTTGTCCCATCCGGCAGCACAACGACGATTTCGCCGTCGAGAAGAGCCGAACGGACCGGCAGGACCCGCACACTGGACGCGAGCGAGGGAAAATGCGAGGTCCAGTCTTTTCCATTACGACTGACAAAGCGAACTTCCCGATTATCGATCCGGCAGAGCTCGCGGTAGCCGTCGAGCTTGATCTCAAAGATCCAGTTGCCGGTTCTCGGTATCTCGTCCACGAGCGTGGCCAGCTGGGGCGCCACGAAGTCCGGCAGCTTGCCCTTCCTGGCGCCGCGCAATGCTTTGATGAGATCGACGTCGACGCTCACGTCTTTCGAGTGCCAGATATCGTCTTTGGCGGCGGCGATCTCCTCCAGGCTTCTCCCGCTGAGCGCGCTTCTGGGCATCTCCTTCGTCACGTCGAATTCAGAAAGCGGGCGGACATATTCGTCACGTTCCTTGATCAGCAGCCAGTTTTCCTTGGCATCCTCCTCGCCGGCTCTGGGCTTCATGCGGATCAGGGTCCACGCGCCGCGAAGCTTCTGGCCTTCAAGGCGAAACTTCATGACGCCCTTGCGATAACTGGCGACCGGGTCCTTGTCGAGCGGGGCCCATGTCCCCTGGTCCCAGACCATGACCGTTCCGCCGCCATATTCGTCCTTGGGAATAATGCCCTCAAACGAACCGTACTCGACGGGGTGATCCTCGACATGGACCGCCAGTCGCTTCTCGCGCGTGTCGTAGCTCGGCCCTTTCGGCACAGCCCAACTCTTGAACACTCCTTCGAGCTCCAGCCGGAAATCGTAGTGCAGCCGCGTAGCGGCATGTTCTTGCACCACAAAGGAAAAACCGGTCTCCTTGTGCTCTTTCCCCTTGGGCTCGGGCGTTCGGCCAAAGTCGCGTTTTTCGTAGTAAGTTTTAAGAGGCATGCCAGGTGGCCTCAAGTGTCGTTCGTTCGGTTCTTGCAGAGTCACATGCCGCGCAGCCCTGCCCAACCGACTGTCACGCCCGTTTGCGGGCTTTCTCGGGCTTGCCCGACGATTCTGTCTTTTTCTTGCCGCCTTTCTTCTTCGAGGCGTCCGAACGTTTCTCGACATTTTCAAGGCTGCGTTTGAGCAGGCTCATGATGTCAACGACCTGGGGTCCAGGTTCGGCTTCGGCAGGCGCTGGGGGCCGACTGACCGCGCCTGTTTTGGCCTTTTCTTCGATCAACTTCAGGACCGCATCCTGGTAGGTGTTCTGATGCTCTTCGGGTCTGAACGGCGCAGCCATTGCCTCGACCAGGCGCTGAGCCATTTCCAGCTCCCGCTCGTCGACACCCAGGGCCTTCAGGTCCTGACCGGGGAGCTCGAGTTCCCCGGGATCGCGCAGCTCTTCCGGGTATCGCATGAGCTCGAGGAGAAGCAGAGGGCCCTGCGCCATAACGGCCGCGATGTATTCCCGGGTCCGGATGACGACTCGGCCCAGGCCCACGTACCCCGTCCGGCGGAATACCTCCCGGAGGAGGGCGTACGCCTTGCGACCGGGCTTGAGAGGTTCCAGGTAGTAGGGAGTCTCAAAGTACGCCACCGGTATTTCGCTGCTCTTGACGACACTCGTAATGATCACGCTCTGGCTGGCCTCAGGGCGGGCGGCCTTCAAGTCCTCATCAGTAAGAACCACGTAGCTCCCGTCCTCGTATTCGTAACCCTTCACGATTTCTTCAAACGGGACTTCTTCGCCGGTACCGACATTGACGCGGCGTTGCCGAATCCGGGACATGTTGCGCCGGTCGATCATGCGAAAACTCAGGCTTTTTCGATTCTCCGCAGTATAGAGCGCTACGGGGATCGTCACCAGACCAAAACTGATGTTACCTTTCCAGATAGACCGCGGCATTTTTGCCTCCGACTCTAATATGAGCAAAAGGCCTGAAAGGCTTCACGCTGAAATCCGCAAACAACTCAAAAACAAGGCCTTTCAATCACGTTTGTCGGGTAGATCGGAGCGGGATTTCAATGTCCATGACGATAGCGTCCTCAACGGGGTGGCGGTAATAGCGGGGCCGGCGGCCAATCGTCCTGAACCCCAACCCCCGATAGAGCTTCAGGGCCGGCTGATTGGACTCGCGTACGTCGAGAACGGCTCGGGTGCACCTGAGCTCCGGGTTCTGCAGCACGTCAAGAAGGAGCCGCTTGGCCACCCCCTGCCGACGGAAGGGTGGGCTGACTGCCACGTTGGCGATGTGGATTTCGGGAGCCGTGACGTATCCGATCAGGTACCCGGCGACCCGGCCGTCTTTTTTTGCTACACGCAGGTAGCAACTCGAGCTGCCCAGTGCTTGCAGAAAGGCGAACTCCGGCCAGGGATCCGAAAAGCAGACCTTTTCGATTGCGAGTACTTCGGGAAGGTCGGAATACAGCATTCGTCTCAACGAATGCCCGTTAGACAAACCCTCTGTCTTGCCCGGAGTCAAGCCTTCCCTGATGCTCATAAAACCGTTACTGTATGGCCAGCATCCGGTCTAGAGCGACCCGTGTCCAGTGCGCGGTTCGTTCCGGAACCTGGATCTGGTTCACCACGCGTCCCTCGACCAGGTTTTCGAGCGAGGCAAGCAGGTGGGCAGGCGAAATCCGGAACATCGTGCTGCACAAGCATCCATGTTCCTCCAGAGAGATCACGAACTTGCCGGCCTGGTGGGATTCCGCTGCCAGGCGATTGACCAGGTGCAGCTCGGTCCCGACCGCCCACGCGGTTCCCGCCGGCGCCTCCCGAACGACCTTGATAATCCTTTCGGTCGACCCTGTCGCATCCGATTTCCGGACCACTTCCCAAGTGCATTCCGGGTGGACTATTACCCGGATCCCGGGATGGCAGGCGCGAACTCTGTCGACCATGTCAGGCGTGAATCGCTGATGGACACTGCAATGGCCTTTCCAAAGAAGCACCTTGGCAGCAAGGATGCTGGAGCGGACGATTCCCCCGAAATCCCGGTTCGGATCCCATACCGGCATCTGCTCGAGGGCAATGCCCATCGAATATCCGGTGTTCCGGCCCAGATGCTGATCCGGCAGAAAGAGAATCTTCTCCGCCCTTTCAAAAGCCCACTTGAAGACCGCCTGGGCATTTGAGGAAGTGCAGACGGCGCCGCCCCGCTCTCCGCAAAAGGCTTTGATCGCGGCGCTCGAGTTCATGTAGGTGACAGGGATAACCGGCGGAATCCCATCAAAAACTTCTTCCAGCTCGTTCCAGGCCTGCTCGAGCTGGTCAATCTCTGCCATGTCGGCCATGCTGCAGCCGGCAGCAAGGTCGGGCAGAACGACTTTCTGATGAACCGCGCTCAGGACGTCCGCGCTCTCCGCCATGAAATGGACGCCGCAAAATACGATGTAATCCGCTTCCGGACGGCTGGCTGCCTGCTGGGACAGCTTGAACGAGTCGCCCGTAAAGTCGGCGAATTTGATCACGTCATCGCGTTGATAATGATGGCCCAGAATCACGAGCCGTTTGCCCAGGCGGGCCTTGGCGCGGGCGATCCTGTCCTCCATTTCGCGGTGACTGGCCCCGAAATAACTCTGCGGGAGAATACATGTCTGGCTCATCTTGTCCGGAGCACCTCTAGAGAAACCCCATCGCCTGTCAGCCGCCGATGAACGACATGCTGCGCGGAGGCGGCACGAAGCCGGGTCTGTTGATCCCGTGCCCTCTCTCCTTTTTCTGGACAGTCCGTACGATGAAATCCACCAAGGCGGAATCGTCGGCGCCCGAGCGAAGAAGTGATCTTATCTCGTATTCGATCAAGGAGAACAGGCAGGTTCTTATCTTACCATCCGCCGTCAGACGGATGCGACTGCACTGCCCGCAAAACGGGACAGACACCGGCATGATCAACCCGATTTCTCCCGGCGCGTCCGCAAAGCGGTAATCGGCCGATGTCGCATGAGAGTTCGCTCTTCCGGCGGGGACGAGCTGGAAGCGTTCCCGTAATCGAGCGAGGACTTCAGCGCCCGTTACGACTTTCTCGCGGTTCCATCCTTCGTCCTGGTCCAGGGGCATGAACTCGATAAACCGGACCGGGATGGCGAACTGACGCGAAAACTCGGCTAACGGCACGATGTCGTCCTCGTTGAAGCCTCGAACCAGAACGCAGTTGATCTTTACAGGTTCCAGGCCCACACGTTTCGCCTCGTGGATCCCTGCCAGGACTTTTTCGAAGTCCCGGCTCTGAGTCATAACGGCAAATCGCTCGGGGTTCAGCGAATCGAGCGAAATCGTAACCCGTTTCAATCCCCTGGCTTTCAACAGAGCCGCCTTCTCGGCCAGGTTGAACCCATTGGTCGTCAAGGCCAGGTCCTGGACGCCCGGCAACCCGCTCAGCGCGGCGATCAGGCGGTCAACGTCGCGCCTGACCATCGGTTCCCCGCCGGTCACTCGGATCTTGGTGATTCCAAGACCGACAAACAGTCGCGCCAGCCTGACGATCTCTTCAAAAGTGAGGATCTCGGCTCTCTCCTTGCTGCCCTTGAGCGTGACGGACTTGCAGTAAAAGCAACGGAAGTTGCAGCGGTCGGTTATGGAAATCCTCAAGTCCCTCATCGGCCTGCCATAACTGTCGATCAAACACACAATACTTAAACCCAGTCCTTATGGCTTTTGACCATGTTATGCGCAAACGCACGTCTCTCGCAAGCGAAGCAGCACGGACACGTGCCAGTCCCACGGACCTGGTTCGCCCGCACTACGCTTCTATAAGGGTTGTCCGCGCCGGAGGTGTTGACGTCGACGTAAAACAGGTTGGGTCGTCTATCAGACCCTGGGTCACAGCCCGGCGATTTCAATCTCGCAAGAAAGCGGCGAAAGGGGCCAAGGGTAAATTTGTTCTTGCACGCTCAGCCCGTGTTCTGCCCCCTGCGCGCCAAGCGCTTCA
>JBHGBF010000240.1:0-8703 GCA_041946865.1 Acidobacteriota bacterium
TGCCTAACGCCTTCGGCATAAAAACGTTCACACATCTGTTTATTTTCGCCAAAGTCCAGTCTTCCCTGAAAGGGAAGGGCAAAGTGGCCGCGCAGTGCCATTTGCCCTTCCCTTTCAGGGAAGATACAGCGGACGGGAACTAGACCCAGGGTACCTGAAAAACGGTACCTTGGGCTGCCTTGCTTAGTCCCTTCGGGACAATGGACTTTGGCGAAAATACACATATTCCGCAATAAGTCGACGCCAAGGCTCTACATCTGTGCAACTTGAGGGCTTCGGTTTCGCCCCCAGCGGGGGCGGATGTTTATAGTCCGGCGACAAAGCAAGTGTCGCGCCCCCAGCGGGGCGCGATGTGTTGACATCGCCGGAACATCGCGCCCCGCTGGGGCGCCTGAGCCCTTTGGCGATAAAACTATAAACATCCGCCCCCGCTGAGGGCGAAACCCGGACGCGTTTCTGTTTACATTCCTGTTTGTTTTCACCAAACTCCAGAGTCCCTTCGGGACAAAAAGCAGGCTCCCCTCCGCGGGTAAAAACCCTTAAGTCAACAGTGTTGCGTTTAAAGGCGGCACTACAACAACAACGATTTCTTTCCGCTGTAAACTCTCTCTCGGATCTGGTAACTTCGCACTCTAAAGACATGACCGACCAGCAACACGAGCTCCTGAAGAGGCTTTTCAACAGCCGATATTTCGCGAGCGCCGAGAGTCTGAAGAGAATTCTGGAATATCTGTGCCAGCGGAGCGAAGACCCGGAGCACGGCACGATCAAGGAATATGATATTGCGGTCCACGCCCTGGGTCGTTCCGCGTCATTTGATCCCAAGACGGATCCGATTGTCCGGGTCAACATCGCCACGATTCGTGACCGTCTGCGGTCCTATTTTGCCGACGAAGCTCCCGAATCGCGGCTCCGTCTGGTCATCCCGAAAGGCCAGTACCGGGTTGTTTTCGAAGAAGTGCCGAAAAGGGGTCACCAGGCCGGGTCTGCAGCCACGCGGTTTCCCGCCCTGGAGCGCTTCTGGCGCCCTTATCTCACGCGCACTGTTCCCAACATGCTGGTTTTCAGCGAGCTTCTGTTTTTCCGGGATAATCACGGCACCTATATCAGGAACATCTACATCAATCAAATACAAGGCGGGCTGAAGCAGCTGACAAAGAAACTGCCTGGCCTCCAGCCCGAGGGTTTTCGTCCTTCATTCCACTTTGTTTCTGCTGGAGAAGTCCACTGCCTGCTCAATCTGACACGCCTGTTCGAAAGAATGGGAGTCGAGTGCCACGCCCGGAATTCCCGGTTTCTGGCCTGGAATTCCTTACGTGACACAAACCTGATTCTGATCGGGAGCTCGCGCACCAACCCTTTCGTTGACTCGCTGCAAGGGGAGAATATTTTCTTTCTGAGCGCGGACCGGATCATTAACCGCTCGCCGCGACCCGGGGAAGAGGCCAGCTACGCCGGGCATCGAACAAAAGACGGAAAGCTCGAGAAGGTGACGGAATATGCGGTTGTGACCCGCCGGCCCGCCCCTACGGCCGATTGTGTTGTCACCTGCATTGCCGGCAATCATGGGCGCGCCCTGGAAGGGGCAGGAGATTTCCTGAGCGACGAGAGTCAGGTTGCCCTTATGCTGGAGAGGCTCGAAGCCGACCAACCAGGCGCCTCGTCCTCCAGCCACTTCCAGGTCCTCCTGAAGGTCGAGTTGGTTGATTTCGACGAAGAGGTGGCACACGTTGAAATCCTGTCGACAAGAGTCATGGGGGGACAAAACGAGCCGGCAAAAGCCCGCTGAACACCGCTTTGACTGCCGGGTTTCGGCCTTTTGACAATAATCCTGCCCCTGTTCAGAATTGATGCAGGCGACCAGTTCGAGGAGTTTTTCCATGGCCAAGAGAACAGTAACCGTCCCGAACATCAGCTGCAACCATTGTGCTAATACCATCAAACGCGAGCTGCGCGAGCTTGACGGGGTGAATCAGGTTGAGGTCGATCTCAACACCAGGCAACTATCCGTGGAATGGGACGCTCCGACCCGATGGGAGGATGTGCGCCGGGTTCTTGAAGAAATCAACTATCCGCCCCAGGAACCGTCTTAAGCATTAGGGGTACTGAAGAGGCATGGTTCAGCGACAGATCAGTTTACCGATCAGTGGGATCAGCTGCGCGAACTGCGTGAACACGATCGAGCGCGACTTGAAAAGGCTCCGCGGTATCTCTCACGTGTCCGTCAATCCGGCGACTGAAAAAGCGACGGTTGTCTTTGACGCCTCAGAAGTCGACGAGCAAGCAATCGTAACAGCGATTCGAGACGCGGGCTACGAGGTCACCCTTTCTCGATTCGAGATCCCCATCACCGGAATGACTTGCGCAAACTGTGCACACACGATCGAGCGCGCGCTCAAACGCAAGGTTCCGGGCGTGGTCAGCGCCACCGTGAACCTGGCCACCGAGAAAGCGGTGGTTGAGTGTCTTCCCGGAGAGGCCACGCAACGGGATCTCGTCAAGGCTATCGAGGACGCGGGATACGGCGTGCTTGAGGCGGCGCCCGCCGAGCTTCAGGACGTCGAGAAACAGGCGCGTGAGCGCGAGGCGGACAGGCAAAAGCGGAAGTTCCAAATCGGTGCCCTCCTCACCTCGCCTCTCTTCCTTCTCAGCATGGGACGCGATTTCGGGGTGTTGGGTCCCTGGGCTCATGCGCCTTGGATGAACTGGCTTTTCCTGGCGCTTGCCTCCCCTGTCCAGTTTGATGTCGGCTGGGACTACTACCGCGGCGGATACAAGGCTTTGCGGAATCGCTCCGCAAACATGGACGTCCTGATTGCGATGGGGTCTTCCGCGGCATATGTCTACAGCGTTTTCGTGACGGTCGCGCTCACCCTCGGGCACACTGGCTGGGGCCATCACGTCTACTTTGAAACAGCCGCCCTCATCATTACCCTTATCAAGCTGGGAAAACTCCTCGAAGCTCGAGCCAAGGTCAAGACCAGCGAAGCGATTCGTAAGCTGATGCAGCTTCAACCGGCCACAGCCAGAGTCATTACCGACAACGGTGAGGTCGAGATCCCCGCCGCGGAAGTGAAAGTCGGTGACATTGTCCAAGTCCGCCCGGGTGAGCGGGTGCCGGTTGACGGAGTAGTGATCTCAGGAAAGTCGTCGATCGACGAGAGCCTGCTGACAGGTGAGAGCATGCCGGTGCCGAAGAAACCCGGCGGCCAGGTTACGGGAGGAACCATCAACAAGCAGGGGATGTTCCGCTTCGAAGCGACGAGAGTAGGCGCCGAGACCGCCCTGGCGCAGGTGATCAGGCTGGTACAGGAGGCTCAGGCGACCAAGGCCCCCATCCAGCGTCTGGCCGACAGGACGGCGGGAGTTTTTGTACCTGTTGTCGTCCTTATCGCCGCGCTGACGCTTGTCCTCTGGTGGGCACTTGCCGGCGTGGGCTTCACGGCAGCCTTGATCCGCACCGTCGCCGTCCTGGTGATCGCCTGCCCCTGCGCGCTTGGACTGGCGACACCCACGGCCATTCTGGTTGGCACCGGTCGCGGCGCCGAAAAAGGAATCCTTTTCAGGAACAGCGAAGCTCTGGAACGTATGCACACGCTCAAAACCGTGGTTCTCGACAAGACCGGCACGGTCACCGCGGGACAACCGACAGTCACGGACATTGTGCCTCGAATTCCGACTCAGCTGCAGACGATCCTGCAGCCTGGCTCGCTGACTCCCGACCAGATCCTGTTGATGTTCATGGCTTCCGCAGAGACGGGTAGCGAGCATCCGCTCGGACAGGCCATCGTCGAGTTCGCCAGACAACACGGTCTGAGCCTGTCTCACCCAGAGACGTTTGAAGCAGTTTCCGGAAAGGGAATCATGGCTACAGTTGACGGCCATGAAGTTGTGGCCGGAAGCGAGTCCTTCCTGAGAAGCCTGGGCATCGAGCTGCACACTCTGGAAAGCGACGGCCGCCGACTGCAGACTGAGGCCAAAACCGTGGTCTGGGCGGCCGTGGGAAGGACAGCCATCGGACTGATCGCGGTCGCGGACCAGGTCCGGAAAGGGTCCCGAGAAGCGATTCAGCGAATGCGCCAGCTGGGCCTCCAGGTCATCATGCTGACGGGCGACAATTGGGCTACGGCCTTGGCAATTGCCGGCCAGGTCGGCATAAAGGAGGTTATGGCAGAGGTCCGCCCGGACGAAAAGGCGCAACAGATCATCAAATTGCAGGGGGAATCTCAGACCCGGGTCGCCATGGTCGGAGACGGAGTCAACGACGCGCCTGCTCTTGCCCAGGCTGACGTAGGGATTGCCATCGGGGGCGGAACCGACGTGGCAATGGAGACGGCAGACGTAACACTCATGCGGGCCGACCTGAGCTCCGTTCCCGAAGCTTTCGCCCTTAGTCATGCCACGCTTCGGACCATCAAGCAGAACCTGTTCTGGGCTTTTTTCTACAACGTGGTCCTGATTCCAGTCGCGGCCGGCGTCCTGTACCCCTTCCCCAGCCTGCCCGGCTTCCTGCGCTCGCTGCATCCCGCCTTGGCCGCCTTCGCCATGGCTCTCAGCAGCGTTACCGTCGTCCTTAACAGCCTGCGGCTCAAGAAGTGGTGAAGAACTTATCCACGAACGGACACGAACCATAGCACGTTGATCCGGGGGCCGTCGCTTTTGTTCGTGTCGTTTGTGTTGGTTCGTGGATAAGATCTTCACCCCTCAATCCAGAGCAGCCCGACCGCACGAATCGTAATGTCTGTCTTCTTAGGGCGAAGCGAGATTTGCTGCAGCATTTCCAGCTGAGGATCAATGGCTATGGCCATGCGGTCGGCCTCCTGCCGCAGTTGTTCCTCCAAAAGCATTTTTTTCTGGAGGACCTCTTGCAGTCGGGTCTGGGCCCTTTCGATATCCTGGCGCTCCCGGGCCACGCGGCCGTATCCTCTCGCGACTGTGGTCGCACGCCCGATCGTCCCAAGGCGGGATCCAAAGAGAGCTCCGAGCACTCCGGCGCCGGCTGAAATCCAGGTTTGTGTCTTCTGGTTCTCGTATTGAGACTGCTGGCGCCCGAGTGCCTCCCGCGCCGCAGCCTCTTGACGACTCAAAACATCAAACTTGGAAGCGTACCGCTGTCTGAGGGCATCCAGCTGGGAATCGCGCCTCTCGCGGCCGAGTTGAGCGAGACGGATCCGAAAGTCGCGCTCAGACTCCCCTGGTTGCGAAACGAGCTTGAGCAGATTGCTCTTCAAGAGGTCAACAGTGTAGACCCGGGCAAGAAAATCGCGGTAAGTTCGCTCCAGATTTGCCGGCCTCAGTGCCTGAGCGGCATCTCGGGACAAGGGCGGGAAAACGCCTCCTGACGGACGCAGGGTCGAAACGCGGTCCAGGCTCCCAACCGGCAGGGGCTGGGCGCTGTCCCAAAGGAACGAGCTCACACCTTCCGCCGGAATCGGGTAGGCGTGCGCCACATCGGCGGTCTGGGCAACGCCCCAGCGATTGTCGAGCACCTGCACGCGAGCCGCGGCGAAGAAATACGGCAGATACGAACCTGACCCCGAGGCGGTCTCCAGGTAAAACTGCGAAACGTCTGAAGGAACTCTTGTCTCTTCGGCTGGCAGAACCGGGGGTAGCGGGGGCAACGCAACGGCAGGGACGCCGAGGATCGGCGGGGGAACCAGGCCGGCCGCCTCCGCCATGGCCGGCGCTTCCTGGTTGCGATACCCGGCCATCAGGTCTTTAATTTGCGCCCGGGTGAGAGGACCGGCCAGGTACGAGAGTGTCCAGCGTGTCTGGAAGAGAACGGGGGCAGGCGAATGCACGTTGTGCAGAAGAAAGACTCTTCTTCCCAGGCGGGAGAGGAGGTCATCCAGCCGTGAAGCATCGAGCGACGAACCGGCCCCGCCGGCTCCGCTGGTAAGTCCCTCAAGCAGGCGTTCCTTGTCTCTATCTGTCTGCAGGCGCCCGATGAACCAGGTGCCGGTGTTGGAGAGCCCCTTGTAGTCAAGGTCCACAGGGTTCTGCGTGGCCAGCACAATTCCCAGCCCGAAGGCGCGCGCCTGCTTCAGGAGCGTCAAGAAGGCCCGTTTCGATGGCGGAGCCGCAACCGGCGGTAGGAAGCCGAAAACTTCATCCATGTAGAGGAGGGCCCGCAGGCTCGTGGTGCCGGGCTGCGCTCGCATCCAGCCTACCACCTGGTTGAGCAGCAGCGTCACGAAAAACATCCGTTCCGGGTCGGACAAATGCGCGATGGAGAAGACGCAAACGCGCGGCTTTCCTGTCGGAGTGTAGAGCAACCGATCGACTTCAAGCGGATCTCCTTCCATCCACGCTCCAAAACCGGGCGCCGCGAGCAGGTTGTTCAGCATCATCGCCAGCTCCAGACGCTGCGGGGCCGGGTAAAATGATTCGAGCTCGAATACGCCGATGCGTGTGAGCGGAGGAGACTGGATCATCTGGATCAGCTGGGCGAGATCCAGCGTCCGGCCGACACTCCAGGCTTGCTCCAGGATGTTGGATATCAGGATATGCTCACGGCTCCTCAACGGATCGGCATCAATTCCGACGAGGCCCAGCAACCCGGAGGTCGTCGTAAGGATCCGTTCCCGAAGCAGGTCCACATCCTCAAGGGCCTCTCGTGATGGAGGTGAGAAGGAACGGAGCAGGGACACCGGAAGGCCGGACATACTGCCCGGAGTGTAGATGGCAAATTCGGCCGTGTCGCGCAGCCTGGCGATGCGCGACGGGTCCTGGTCCCAGTCGGCCAGCCCTTTCCGCCACCCGCCAGCCTGCTCCGCCGCGAACTGGTCGATCGACAAACCGCGTCGCTCCGCCTCATCCGGCCTCACCCATTTACGGAAGTCCGCCGGATCCAGGTCCGGGAAATTCAGAAGCAGGTTTCCCAGATCCCCCTTGGGGTCGATCACAATGGCCGGCACCCGATCGATGGCTGCCTCTTCGAGAAGGCCAATGCAAAGTCCCGTCTTGCCGCTCCCGGTCATCCCCACGCAAACCGCATGCGTGACCAGGTCTCGGGCATCGTAGAGCAGGTAATCCGGCAAGACTTGCTGTGTATCAGGATTGAATATTTTGCCAAGATAGAACAAACCCAGCTTCTCGAAAGACTCCATCGGTATTCCTCCGCGGCCAGTATAGCCTAAGGGTGAGGGATACAAGCCACCGTCTGGAAGGAGTGGGAGGGCCGTGCAGCTTTTACTGATTTGTGAATATTGGTCAGATTGTCAGTTTTCGTGGTTGTCGGGTAGCATCAGCACATTAGTAACCCCGAGGCACATATGCAATTTCCCTTCGAACCGTTCAAGATTAAAGTCGTTGAACCTCTCAGGCGGACCACCCGCGAAGAGCGCGACCGCCTGATTCGCGAAGTCGGCTATAACCTTTTCAGGATCCCGGCTGACAGCATCCTGGTTGATCTGCTGACTGACAGCGGCACGTCGGCAATGAGCGATAACCAATGGGCTGGGATGATGTTGGGAGACGAATCCTACGCGGGCAGCAAAAACTTTTATCACTTCGAAGAAACGGTTCGCCGGATTTTCGGCTTCCGCCACATCATTCCCACCCACCAGGGCCGCACAGCCGAGAACCTCTTGTTTTCGGTTGTCCTGAAGCCCGGCGATCTCGTCCCCAACAACACGCACTTCGACACTACCCGGGCGAACGTCCAGCACAAGGGCGGCCAGGCAGTCGATGTCCTCAACCGCGCCGGACGTGATCCGCACTCTACTGACCCTTTCAAAGGGAACATGGATGTCGAGGCACTCGACAGGCTGATCCAGGATCACGGACCCGAGAAGATTCCGCTCGTCATGCTGACCGTCACCAACAATTCAGCGGGCGGGCAGCCGGTTTCCATGCAAAATGTTCGGGACACTCGGGCTGTCTGCAGCAAGTACGGGCTTCCGCTGATGTTCGATGCGTGCCGCTATGCGGAGAACTGCTATTTCATCAAGGAACGAGAACCCGAGTTCGCCCGCCGGACCATCCAGGAAATCGCCCGGGAGCTGTTTTCATACGGAGACGGCTGCACCATGAGCGCCAAGAAGGACGGTCTGGTCAACATCGGGGGGTTCCTGGCAACCAACAATACGGACTGGGCTACCAAAGCCACCAATCTCCTGATTCTGATCGAGGGATTCCCCACGTACGGCGGCCTGGCTGGTCGGGACCTGGAGGCCATGGCGCGAGGCTTGGAGGAAGTTCTGGACGAGGACTACCTGCACTTCCGGGTTGGGCAGGTCAGGTATCTGGGCGAGCAGCTGGATCGAGCCGGTGTCCCCATCATAAAACCCACCGGCGGCCACGCTGTTTATCTCAATGCCCGGGAGTTCCTGCCCCATATTCCGCCCAGCCAGTTTCCAGGACAGGCCCTTGCCGTATCGCTGTATCGCGAAGCGGGAATCCGGTCGGTCGAGATCGGAAGCCTCATGTTTGCCGAAAAGGATCCCGTGACCGGCGAAGTGCGCTACCCGGATCTTGAGCTGGTCCGGCTGGCAGTCCCCCGCCGTGTCTACACCTCCATGCATATGAACTACGTGGCCGAATCGATCATCTCGGTATTTCAGAAGCGGGACCAGATCCGGGGACTCCGAATCGTCGAGGAGGCCCAGTACCTGAGGCACTTTACCGCGGTGCTGGAGGAGATTTAGGCCGTTATTGGGTCCCGAACGAGAATTTTGTTCTTCTTAGGCCGCAAGCTTCAAC
>JBHGBF010000241.1:0-8618 GCA_041946865.1 Acidobacteriota bacterium
CGGGTAAGGACGTGGCCGATCCACCTCACCGACGGAAGCGGTTGCACTTCTTCGTCTCGCAGTCGCTCGCGCAGGGCCGCCGCACCGCAGGGCAGGCCCTGGTTGTGGCAATGCACGCACCCCTAATTCGTTGATGGCTCGTTGATAGCCAGAGCGCCACCGTCCCCTCGTCGGTAGCCAGCGTCCCTCCCTCGCGCCCCTCCCTCGCGCCATTCGTTGATGGCTCGTTGATAGCCAGAGCGCCACCGTCCCCTCGTTGGTAGCCAGCGTCCCTCACTTCCCTCACTTCCCTCCCTCACTTCCCTCCGCGTCCCTCACTTCCCTCACTCCCTGGTAACTTCCTTCCTTCCTTCAGGCTTGCGCAATTGGTAAGGACGGTTTTAGGATTTCGGCATGAAACGACGCGAGTTTCTGGGATTGGCTGGGTTGTCCGCACTACCTTCAGTACGGTCAGGGAACCGACTCTCTTCGCGTCCGAACATCCTGTTCTGCCTTGCCGACGATGTCTCTTACCCTTACATGGGCGCTTCGGTATGCAGCTGGATCAGGACGCCGGGCTTTGATCGGGTGGCCCGTGAAGGTCTCCTATTTACGCGCGCCTATACCCCCAATGCCAAGTGTGCCCCATCTCGCTCCTGCATCCTGACCGGGCGCAACTCCTGGCAGCTGGAGGAAGCCGCGAATCACTGGTGTTATTTTCCCTCGAAGCTCAAGACTTTCTGCGAAGTGCTCGTCGAGAACGGTTATCACGTCGGTCACACCCTGAAAGGTTGGGGCCCTGGCGTTGCGAAAGGAGTGTCCGGCCAGCCGCGGAACATGACAGGAAGGGCGTACAACACTCGCAGACTGACCCCTCCGGCACGCTTCATCGCGGACTGTGACTATGCCGGAAACTTCGAGGATTTTCTGGATGCCAGGCCCGGCAAGCAACCATTCTTCTTCTGGTACGGTTCGATCGAGCCTCACCGGGCGACCCAATTCAGGGTCGGCATCGAGAAATCCGGCAGGAAGGTTTCCGACGTAACTGCCATCCCCGGTTTCTGGCCCGACAATGAAATCGTCCGGACGGACCTTCTCGATTATGCATTCGAGATCGAGCACTTCGACAGTCACCTGCAACGGATGCTGACAATCCTAGAAAGGCGAAGACAGCTTGAGAGCACGCTCGTCGTTGTGACAGCCGACAACGGAATGCCCTTTCCGCGCGCCAAGGGACAGTGTTATGACTACTCGAACCACATGCCGCTGGCCTTGATGTGGCCGTCAGGGATCCGAAACCCAGGGCGTCAGGTTGACGAATATGTGAGTTTCATCGACTTCGCTCCCACCTTCCTCGAGGTCGCCGAGATCGATTCGAAGAAATCCGGAATGCAGCCGATCACCGGGACCAGCTTTGCCGATATCCTGTTCGACAAGTCGGCAGATCACAAGAGAGATAGCGTCTTGATCGGCAAGGAACGCCATGACGTAGGCCGGCCTGGTGACGTCGGCTATCCCATACGAGCAATAGTCAAAAACGGCTTCCTGTACATCCGCAACTTCGAAACATCTCGCTGGCCCGCCGGTAATCCCGAGACAGGTTATCTGAATTGCGATGGTAGCCCCACCAAGACCGAATGCCTGAAGTCCCGGCTGAAGGCGGAGACCAGGCATTACTGGGACCTGTCATTTGGCAAACGGCCCGAGGAGGAGCTTTATAACGTCATGCGGGATCCCGAGTGCCTTCAGAATCTGGCAGGCAGTGCGGAGCTCAACGGCCTCAAAGACCGGCTTAAAGCGGAGCTTGGGGCCAGACTGAGGCAGCAAGCCGATCCCCGCATACTCGGCGATGGTAACGTCTTCGACAGGTATCCTTACGCGGACGAGACAAATAGGAATTTTTACGAGCGATACATGAGAGGCGAGCGCATCCCGGCTGGATGGGTGAATGCCACCGACTTTGAGAAAATCGATTGACCTCGATAGCTAACCCACGGGTGCCGTTTTGAACCGCACTTCACCAGCATCCACTTCAGCAGTGTCCTATTCAGGAAAATCTACGAACCAACACGAACGGGCAGCAACCCGAACGAATTAGTGACCCCTCACGTGCCCTCGTCCGGAGGTCCGTCAGAATCTCCGGAAGAGGGCCTCGTCTATAGTGTCTGTCCCTTGTGGTTTTTTCCTTGTGGTTTTTCCCCCTTGTGGTTTTTGTCCCTTATGGTTTTTGCCTCAATAGTGTCTGTCCCTTCTGGTTTTTGCCTCAATAGTGTCTGTCCCTTATGGTTCCTGTCCCTTATGGTTCCCCCTTATGGTTCCCTTACGGTTCTCGTGTGTCCCTTATGGTTCTGTCCCTTATGGTTCGTGCCTTATGGTTCGTGTCCCTTATGGTTCGCCCCTTATGGTTCTACCTGCCCTCGTCCGGAGGTCCCTCGTCATGGGCCGTTCACCACAGGTGGCCGTGAGTGGATTGACACTGACTCCGCAACCTCTCTAGACTCTTTGCCAAGGCAAAATTGGCAAAATTGGCACAAAGCAAAAGACACAGCAAAAGGCGAGCTGGAGGAAGCATGAGAAAACTGCTCGGTCTGGCGATAGTCTTGTGGCTCGGAACGGCCTGGGCCCAGGAGCCCCGCATCAAGGTGCCCTACACGCGTTTCACTCTCCCGAACGGGCTCACGGTGATTCTCCATGAAGACCATTCGGTGCCGTTAGCAAGCGTCAACACTTACTACCACGTGGGTTCGGGACGCGAGAAACCAGGGCGTACCGGGTTTGCTCACCTCTTTGAACACCTCATGTTTGAAGGTTCGGGAAACGTTCCCGAGGGCAAGTTCGACGAATGGCTGGAATTGGCTGGAGGCGACAACAACGGATCCACCAACACCGATCGGACCAACTACTGGGAGGATGTTCCGAGCAACGCACTCGCCCTCGCGCTGTTCCTTGAATCCGATCGCATGGGCTACCTTCTGAAGGCGATGAGTCCCGCCAAGCTCGACGGCCAGCGGAACGTCGTGAAGAACGAGCGCCGGCAATCCTATGAAAACCGCCCATATGGTATGGCGTCGATTCTGCTGGCTGAGAATCTTTACCCGCCGGATCATCCGTACCACTGGCCCACCATCGGTTCAATGGCGGATCTTTCGGCGGCTTCCTACGAAGACGTAACCGAGTTTTTCAAACGCTACTACGGGCCGAACAACGCAAGTCTTTCGATCGGCGGCGACATTGATACGGCGAAGACCAAGGCCCTGGTGGAGAAATGGTTTAGCGAGATCCCTGCCGGTCCTCCCGTGCCTCCGTTTTCGGCTGTTCCGGCCCGTCTTTTCGAAGAGAAGCGCCTGCTGTTTGAGGACAAGGTGCAGTTGCCTCGTCTTTATATGGCCTGGCTGACACCGGCGGTTTTCGCGCCCGGCGATGCCGAGCTTGACGTGCTGGCGAGCATCCTCGCCTCAGGCAAGAATTCGCGGCTCTACAAGCGTCTTGTCTACGAAATGCAGATTGCGCAGGATGTCGCCGCTTATCAGTCCTCGGCCCGCCTCGGTTCCTCTTTCTTCGTCATTGCCACGGCCCGGACCGGCCACTCTCTCCCCGAACTGGAAGCCGTGATCCAACAGGAGATCGACCGGTTGAAGGCCGAGCCGCCCGCCACCCGCGAGGTGCAGAGAGTGATCAACCAGTTTGAGGCAGGCTTCTTGAGCCGGATGGAAAGGATCGGAGGTTTCGGCGGCAAGGCGGATCAGCTGAACCATTATTACTCAACGACCGGCAACCCGGACTATTTCAATGAGGACCTGGCTCGCTACAAAGCCCTTGACCCGGAAGATATCAGGAATTCCGCGCGGACTTATCTTCTCGATAAGGCGCGCGTGATCCTGAGTATCGTGCCTGTTGGCAAGAGGGAACTGGCTGCGACGGCGGCAAAGGAGCAGGAATAACATGTCAACTCAAACCAGAGTCCTGGCCGACCTGGCGCGGCCCCGTCGGCTAAGGGGCGCCGTCCTGGCCGTTTTCGCTTTGATCACCACCGTTCTGGGACAGCCCCCCGCACCGGATCGCAGCAAACCGCCTGAACTCGGTCCTGCGCCGACCCTTAAGCTCCCGCCGATCGAGCATCTGAAACTGTCCAATGGCCTTCCTGTGGTCCTTCTTCAGAAGCACGAGGTTCCGGTCGTCGCGATGAACCTCATTGTGAAGGGCGGCAGCTCGCTCGACCCGGACAAGAAGAGCGGACTTGCAGCCTTGGCGGCCTCCATGATGACCGAAGGGGCGGGAAGACTCGATGCCTTGCAGCTCGCGGACGCAATCGATTTCCTCGGAGCGAACATTTCTGTGACCGCCGGGTTTCACTACTTCGCTGTGAACCTCTACACCCCGGTTGCGCGTTTGGATCAGGCACTGCCGCTGGTTGCCGACGTGGCCTTGCGCCCGACATTCCCATCCGAGGAGCTGGAACGCAAGCGTCTGCTGCTCTTGACCCGCCTGCTCCAGGCACGAGACGAACCGTCCGCAGTCGCTACGGTGCTCTTCAACCGGACGCTGTACGGGGACAATCACCCCTACGGCGTGTCCAGCTACCTGGACGAAGGCACGATACGTTCTTTCACGGTAGAGGACATTCGGAGATTCCACTCCACCGTCTTCTTTCCCAACAACGCCACGCTGATCGTGGTTGGAGATGTCCGCCCGGAGACTCTGTCCCCCAAGCTCGAATCCGCCTTTGGCGGATGGAAACCGGGCCCGGCGCCGGCCACAACCGCAGCCCAAGCGAAGCAGGTGCCGGAAAGGGCCGTATTTCTGGTCGACAAATCCGGTGCTCCTCAATCGGAGCTCCGCGTCGGGCTGATTGGCGCCCCTCGCCTGACCGACGACTACTTCACCCTCGTCACTCTGAATTCGATTCTCGGGGGGTCATTTTCGTCGCGGCTGAATTCTAATCTTCGGGAGAAGCACGGTTATACGTACGGAGCCGGATCGAGCTTCGGCTTCCGCCTCTGGCCGGGACCGTTCATGGTCCGCACAGCCGTGCAGACTGAAGTGACTGACAAGGCCGTGGCCGAAATCATGAAAGAGCTGGAAGCGATCCGCCAGCCAATCCCGGCGGACGAGCTGGACCGGGGCAAGAACTACGTGGCGTTGCACTTTCCCGCACGGTTCCAGTCAGTGGAAGAAATCGCGGATCAGCTCCAGGAACTGGTCGTTTATGGGCTGCCCGATTCCTACTTCAACGATTACGTGGGCAAAATCCTGACCGTCAGCCAATCCGATGTTCAGAAAGCCGCGCAGAAGTACCTCCAGCCCGGCCGAGTCGCGATCGTGGTGGTCGGAGATCGAGCCAGGATCGAATCCGGTCTGCGGGCGTTGAACCTCGGACCGGTCCATATCTTGAGCATTGACGACGTGATGGGCAAGGCGCCTGGCCTGGGCGGGCAACCGCCCAAGCCAGGGTCCACGGCCACCCGTTAGAACAGCGACGGCGCCTCAATCTGAAGCTGCAGGATGGCCCCCCAGTCGGGTGCATCCCGGTCAAGCCCTATTGGAAGGGCTACCCCGACTTCGGCCAATATGCCCCTTTTGTTGAGGAAACCATAGCGCGTTCCGGGGGCGAGGAAGACGGTGGTCGATCTGGAGATCTCACTACCCTCGATTGCGTCCTCTCTGTTCGTCTGCAGTTCGAGAAAGACGTGAAGGTCGTGCCTGGTGTCGTTCCCTGTCGCGTGTTCCAGCGGGCGCAAGCCTAACGCGAAAGCGTAGGCAAGCTCTTGCAGCGAAGCGGAAGGACCTTCCGGGATGGCGCGCACGCCAGGCGTATTCCGCCAGTTGATGGAAGCCGCCGCAAAGATCGGCCCACCCCAGTCCTTGGCCGCAGTGACGTCCACCCCGTACCCCGACCCTGTCTCCCAGGGCCGGCTGGTACTCGTAGGAATCAGGAACTGGGGTCCGATGGTTAAAGTGAAAGGTGCAAACTCCTCGCGCAGGACCCGGTAGCGGGTGCCGAGCATCAGTCCATCCAGTTGAGTTTCCACTTGAGTGAAGGCCGGGAATTCCTCGCTCGCCCGGGTCAGACCGAATTCGAAGTCCGCCTCCAGGAAGTCGGTTATGCCGAATTCCACACGTCCGCTGCCCGAAAGCTCCTTGACGGTCCGGTCTTTCGTTGTCCCGCTAAGCCACTGCTGCCCCCATATAATCTGCGGCGAGTGCTTCTGCTGGGTATAAGGTCCGCCGGTCATGAAGAAGAAGTCCGGTTCTTCGGGCGAACCGCCTGAGTCCTGAGGGCTGGCATATCCAACGGACAGGCAGAGCGCGGCAATCAAAGCCATTTTTCTCACGATCATGATGATGCCTCACTAACGTTCAAAGCAGGCAGGACTGTATAATGAGTATGAGGTTGGTTTCAATGGAAATGATAATCACTCTCAAAATCGCTGTCCATCTGACGCGCCTGGCGCTTGCTCCATTGTCTTGCAGGGCCTAGACTAAATTCAGAAAAGTCACTTCTTTTTTTGCCTGTCTGACTGGGACTTTTCCCGGAGGTGCCCGATGTCACTACGTTTCTATCAGTTCTTGACGGAAGGCCTCGCCCAGTTGTCGTATCTGGTAGGCGACACCAAATCGCGGACCTGTGCGATTTTCGACCCGCGGCGGGACGTGGAAATTTACCTTCAAGCAGCATGCAATCTTGGGCTTTCGATCAGCTACATTTTTGAGACCCATATTCACGCCGACTACGTCAGTGGCTCACGGGAACTGGCAGCCCGACTTGGGAATCAGGCGGAGATTTGTGTTTCCACGGAGCGCGACACCAGCTATGGCTTTCCCCACAGGCCAGTCAAGGATGGTTTCACGCTCACGATGGGTGAAACCTGTATCACTGCTCGACATACGCCCGGTCATACTCCCGAGCACGTGTCATACCTCTTGAGCGAGAAGAATCCGAATGCGCCTTGGGCAGTCTTGAGCGGTGACTGCCTGTTTGCCGAGTCGGCCGGCCGGCCCGACTTGCTTGGCGAGAAAACGGAACAGCTCACAGGTGATCTGTTCCATAGTCTGACCCGGTTCTACCTGAGTCTCGACGACGGAGTGGTCGTCTATCCGGGACACGGAAGTGGATCGCCCTGTGGGGCAAACATTGGATCCCGTCTCACGACCACGATTGGATATGAACGTCGTTTCAATCCCTTCCTCAGAACCCGGCGCGTCGAAGAGTTTCGGGCCCTGGTTCTCGGGACTCTGCCGCCTGTTCCGACTTATTACCCGCGAATGAAGAAGGTGAACCAGGCTGGCCCGGAGATTCTGGGGGGATCTGCGGTGCCTGGTCTGAGGCCCGGCCAGTTCAAAGAGGTGCTCGAGCGCGGAGAAGCGGTCCTCGTTGATACCCGTTCCGTTCTGGCTTTCGGCGGCGGCCACATTCCAGGAGCGCTAAACCTTGGCTCCCGTCCTTTGTTGTCGGTATGGGCCGGCTGGTTGCTGTCTCCAGACCAGCCGATTCTGCTGGTGCTCGAAGATGACAGTGCCTTACCAGATGTGCTTCCCCTGTGCATCCGTACCGGTTATTCGGACTTTGCCGGCTACCTGGCCGGCGGGATGGCTGCCTGGCTGGAAGCGGGATACGAGGTGCGCACTCTGGGCCAACTCGCTGTGCAGGATATTTACAGTGGGCGCGAGAAGGTGAGCGTCCTGGATGTCCGCACCAATGCCGAGTGGGCCACGGCCCATATCCCTGGTGCACTCCACGTTCCGCTGCCCGAGCTCATGACCGGCGCAAAAGAGCGGGTTCCCGAGGGACCGTTGGCAGTCTACTGCGGCAGCGGTTACCGGGCCAGCCTGGCTGCCAGTCTTCTCCTGCGGGAAGGAGTCGACCAGGTGAAAAACATCCTCGGCAGCTTCAATGCCTGGCGAGCGCGCGGATACCCGGTCGAAAGCGAATCAGAAGCCGTCCAGCCGGCCGCACAATGAAGCGACAAGCTGATTCCCGGGACCTGGTGCTTAGAAAAGCCGGAAGACGGCGCCGAAGGAAGCGCGCATATCCCACTGGTCTTGGGTCCTGATCCGGTCAAGGGCAATCACCCTGATCCCGACGCGGGGGTGTACCATCAGATCCAGTCCCCCGCCGAGGGCCACCGAAGAGGAGCGGGTGGTTTCCACACCAGGCGGGGTCGCACACTCAGTTCGATGCTCGCTGTAAGCCGCCATGACACGGGCGAACGGACGGAGGGCTTTGATCCGCACCCTGAAATTCGGGCCGAAGTGAAGATGGCGGATGTACTGCGGGTCGGGTCCGAGCGCATGGCTGAACTCGGCCGCCAGGAGGACAAAACGGACAGGCGTATAACCGGCGCCCACGTGGAAGCCGTTCGCGTTTCCCGAGCAGCAGGCAAGGTCAGATCGTGAACGTGTGAAGCCGGCAAAGACCTCGACCCCTCTTTCTGATTCTGACTGCCCCACCGCGGTAGCGACACAAAGAAGACAAACCAAAAGCGCGCAAACACATGTAAAGAGTCTCATCGGAAGGGCCTCCTCCCCGCCGAATGCGGATCATAGCAGATACCTACGAACATTGATATCGGAGAAGCGCCGGGCTAGTAACCGCTCAGTTTTCTGCGAGCGAAGCGGCAGGCGCCTTTGGAGTTCAGCAT
>JBHGBF010000242.1:0-8568 GCA_041946865.1 Acidobacteriota bacterium
CAGCCACACAGCAGCGGTTCCTGTTGATTCATCTGTATACTTTCGCCAAAGTCCAGGGGTCCTTTAGGACCGAGACGTCTGTGGAAGCCAGGGATCAGGCCAGAGCCGAGGTCCGTAGGAGACGGACACGTGAAAGAGGCGGTCGGTCCTCCGGACCCGGAGCTCCCGCTCATGCTCGTCGTCCAACGGGTATTGAAGTCTCCCCTCGATTATTCTATTATCGGCAACAGCTTTCAAAATGAGGGAAGCTGGAGGTGGTGAGCGCCTTCTGCCCGCAGGTAGCTGCTTCTTCGTTTGCACGGATCACGAGAAAGGAGTAACGATGTGCCGCATAGGTCTTTTGCCCTTGTACATCGAGCTGTACGATTCGATTCTCCCGGAAAAGCGAGCCGGATTCGAAGCGTTCTATAAGCAAGTCGTATCCGAACTGGAGCGTCGGGGCGTCAATGTCGTCGCGACTCAAGTCTGCCGCCTAAGGACGGAGTTCCGGGAAGCAGTCGAGCAGCTCGAGCGCGCCGATGTGGATCTGCTCGTCACCCTCCACCTGGCCTATTCGCCTTCACTGGAATCGGTCTCCGTCCTTGCTCAGACGCCTCTTCCCCTGCTGGTGCTGGACACGACTCCGGCTCACGATTTTGGACCTGGGCAGGAGAGCGGAGAAATTCTGTTCAATCACGGGATCCATGGCGTGCAGGACCTGTGCAACCAGCTGATTCGAAACGGGAAGAGGTTTGAGCTGGAGGCTGGCCACTGGAAGGAGTCCGACGTTTTGGACCGGGTAGTCAGCTGGGCGGCTGCGGCACATACGGCCGCCAGTTTGAGGAAAGCCAGGGTGGGATTGATCGGGTCTCCTTTCGAAGGGATGGGGGATTTCGCAGTCCCGATCCCGAAAATTGCGGAAACGACTGGCATACAGACGATTTGCTACGATCCGTCCCTGTCAGCGGAGCTCCTCCCGGCGGGGGATGACCCGGAGGTCACAGCGGAGATGCGGGCGGATGTGGAGCGATTTGACGCGCGTACGGCAGACGCCGCGCTGCACCGGATCACCACGCGTTCCGGCCTGGCCGTCCGTCGTTGGATCGAGAGAGAGAAACTGACGGCTTTCAGCTTCAACTTCCTGGATATCACACGGTCCCTGGGACTGCCTACCGCCCCGTTTCTTGAGGCCAGCAAGGCCATGGCGCGGGGAATCGGATACGCCGGCGAGGGAGATATCCTTACGGCTGGGCTCGTCGGCGCCCTGGCTTCCTCCTATCGCGTCAGTTTCACCGAGATGTTCTGCGCCGACTGGAAAGGAAACCAGGTGTTTCTGAGCCATATGGGGGAAATGAACCTCTCCCTTTCGGCCGACCGTCCCGTCTTGATGAACAAGCCTTTTTCGTTCACTGACGTGGAAGACGGCGTGGTGGCTGTGGGCCGCTTCCGGAGCGGCCCGGCGGCGCTGGTAAACCTGGCGCCGTTGCCGTGCGACAAATACAAGCTGATCACTGCACCGGGCAGCCTTCCCGAGCTTTCGGCTGAGGACAAGATGACAGGGACAGTTCGCGGCTGGTTCAAAGCGAACTTGCCCGTAGCGGAATTCCTGACCGAGTACAGCCGGCGGGGCGGCACGCATCATGTGGCGCTTGTCTACGGAGAGGATGTCGTCTCCGGGATTGAGAAAATGGGGCGATTACTGGGATGGGACACCGCGGTGTTGAGCTGACCGAGAGGCTATGAGAGCAAAAGGGTACTTGGGGCTGGACCTGGGCGGGACCGGGGCGAAGGCCGGCGTGTTCGATCCCGACGGACGCTTGTTGGGCTTTGGCAGGAGCGCTTTCTCGCCACGGGTGACCGCTTCAGGAGCGGAGGTGCCGATCGAGCAAGTCTACGAAGCGGGCCGAAAAGCCGCCAGGGCAGCCATCCGGGAAGCCGGAGCTCCGGTCTCGGCACTGGCTTTCTCGTCTCAGGGCGAGACCTTTGTCTCTCTGGACGAACAGGACCGGCCGCTCCATGACGCGATCCTCTGGTATGACAGCCGCGCCGTGGAAGAGGCGGAGGACATGCGAAGCGAGCTGCGTGCTTCGGGCTTCCGCACATTGGCAGCCGCGATCAGCCCGATTTTTACCGCGCCGAAGATCGTCTGGTTACGCAAGCGCCATCCGGACGTCATGTCCCGCGCTCGCCGCCACCTGCTTCTGCCCGACTACTTCTCCTATCGTCTGACCGGCCGAGCCGCCATTGACCCAAGCACGGCAGGCAGCACGGGGCTGTACGAAGAAGAGCAGGGCGCCTATAACCCGTCGGCTCTCTGCGCCGCAGGCATCAGCATCGATCAGGTCGCCGAGGTCTATCCCTCCGGAACGGTTGTAGCTCATGTTCGGCCGGAGATCGGGAAGAGCTGGGGGCTGACGGATGGAACGCTGCTCGTCAGCGGCACGAATGATCAGTACGCGGGCGCCGTTGGTGCGGGGAACGTCAGGCCCGGCCTCCTGACGGAGACCACCGGGACCTGTCTGGCGCTTGTGACCCTGGCGGACAATCGCCCGGGCGAGCTTCCCCCAGGCCTTTTTGCCGGGCGCTTTCCGATCCCAAACCTCTACTTCATCTTGGCCTATTCCAAGACCGCAGGCCTTCTTATCGACTGGTTCCGCAACCAGTTTTGTCCGACTGAAAGCCTCGCCGAGCTCGATCAGCTGGCCGAAACCGTTCCTTTGGGCAGCCGGGGGCTCACGGTCCTTCCGCACTTTGATGGCGTTGTTTCACCAGTGCCCAATCCGAAGGTTCGGGGAGGGATCTTAAACCTGACGCTTGAGCATACCAAGGCGGACATCTACAGGGCGCTGCTCGAGTCCATTGCCTTTGCGCTCCGTGAGAACCTCGACCTGATGCGAGGCAATGGATTTCGGATCGACCGTGTCCGGTCCATTGGAGGCGGCGCCAAGAGTGATTTCTGGCTCCAGCTGAAGGCGGATACTACCGGGCTGCCGGTAGAGAAACCTGTGACGACCGAGGCGGCCGTGCTCGGCGCCGCCATGCTGGCCGCCCTTGGCCTCGGGGACTTCTCGAGTCTTAGCGATTGCGCCGACCGCTTTTACCGGGCGGAAAAGGTGTTCGCCCCCGACCCCCAAAAGCATGAGCTCAGCCGGGAGCCCTACGACAGGTACCGCTGCTTTCACCGCAACCTCTACCCGCAGTAAACGTTTTGCTCCAGAAACGTTTACTGCTTTCGGCATCTCTGATGACTGAGAAGGCGCCGGTTTGTTATCGCGCCCGGGGCTGGAGGTCCGCAGGACCGACACTTTTACGCTTGTGTCCCTCGCCTTTCGGTCTTACGGACCTCCGACCCCGGAAATGAGACGGATTCGGGCCACCATCACTGCTCGTCACGGTTCTACCCAGGGTCGGTCCGGCCGCCAGTTTTCAAGACTCGCTCGATACCGATCGTATCTGGCCCGGAGCTTGTCGACCCGGGGGGTATATTCACGGCGGTCGATGAGGTTCCGTTCTTCTCCGGAATCCTGTCCGAGGTCGTAAAGCTCCTCAATGACCGGTTCTCGATCGACATAGCGCACGTATTTCCAACGTTCCGTTCTCAGCCCCTCTGTTTGGGGAATCCGAGGGTGACGGAATCGGTGCTCATAGAACCAGTCGCGACGCCAGACGGCCGGGCGGCGACCGGACAGGAACGGCCAGAGGCTTCGGCCCTGCATCGCGGCAGGAGGCGTGAGGCCGGCCAGTTCCAGAATCGTGGGCGCCAGATCAATGTTCAACGTCATTTCCTCAAAACGACGCCCGCCCCGGCCCGCAACTTCTCTGGGGTCATACACAATCAGGGGTGTTCGAATCGACTCCTCGAACATCAGCCATTTCCCGGCAAGGCCGTGTTCGCCAAGAAAAAACCCGTTGTCCGATGTGAAAATCAGGATCGTATTTCCGGCCAAGCCCCGCCGGCTCAGTTCGTTCCTGACCGCTCCCACCGCCTGATCTACGCCGTGAATGAGGCGATAGTAGCCTTTAACCGATTCCTGGAACCGGTCCGGGGTGTTGAACCGGATTTCCCAGCGGCGCCGTCCCTCGGACTCGCGGACACAAGCGGGGAGGTTGCGGAAATGGCGGTCGGAAGCCGTGCGGGGCACAGGGATACAAGCCTTGGCATAGAGGCCGGCATCCCGGGGATCGTACAGGAACTGCCTCGCGTCCTCGTCCTGGACATGGGGTGCCTTGAAACTGATCGAAAGGCAGAACGGTTCGTCCGACCGACAGTCTGCCAGGAACGAGAGGGCGCTTTCCTCCTGTATGGCGGTCAGATGGCGCGGCTTGCCGGCGGTCGGAAAGTAATGTCCCTGGCCTGGAAACACGTCGAGGTAATCGAAGTCCTCTTGCGGAGGCAGCGCCCCGACACCCCATTTCCCGACCAAGCCGACGCGGTAGCCGGATTTTCGCAATAGATAGGGATAGGTCGCGGCGAGCTGCGGGCCAGAAAGCGAGGCACTGAAGTCGTTGATTCCGTGGGAGTGCGAGTACAAGCCGGTCAGGATGCTCGCCCGGCTGCTCATGCAGATCGCCGTGGTGGCAAAGTTGTTCGCGAAAACACTCCCCTCCCCGGCCAAGCGGTCAACTCGCGGGGTCCGGAGAATGCGGTTGCCCATGCAGCCTAGGGCCTCCCCCCGCTGGTCGTCCGTCAGAAAAACGATCAGGTTCGGCCTTTCGCGCCGGGTTCGAAGTCCGCCGGCCACGCCAACTGCGGGGCTGTAAACGAAAAAGCGCCGGCCTGTCTCAGAAACTCGCGTCGATCAAGGTCTCGGGACATGGGCGACAGCTTCTCGAAGGCGTCCTGACTGCCTGCCTCTTTCAGCGTTCCAGGCGCGTACAATAAGCGCTATCAACCGGTAGTGCTCGAGGTTTGTGCCGCAACAACCGCCTACGATACTGGCTCCATCCCGAAGCCAGGTGGGGATCTCGGCGGCCAACTCCGCGGGCGTCGCCGGATAGACAGTCTGATCCGCGCGAAGCTGGGCCATTCCGGCATTGGGTTGAAAGGATACAGGCTTCCGGGCGACACTCACGATCTGCCTCAAAAGTCCGGTTGCGGCCTGGTAGTACCCGGTTTCTCCGGGGAGCGGCACGCCTTGCTTCATGAGCCCGCAACTGGCGCCAACCACGTCTGCCCCGGCCTCGACGAGAGCCCTCGTGGCTGCCACTGGGTCCAGGCCCATCATGGTCCGAAACCCGGTCATGCCGTTATAGAACACGTTCTGGGCGACGACCGGGACCTGCGGGCCCAGCTTTTTGGCTGCCTCAATAGCAATGATCGACTCGTCGAGATGGTTGCCGACAATCATGATCACATCCACACCGCCCTCGAGAAGCGCGCCGATCTGCTCGCTATAACCGTCATAGACTTCCTGGTATGTCAATCCTCCCACCGGCTCGAGGAAATCGGGGTTTGTGCTCGAGACGAACCCGCACAGGTACCGATCGGACGGGGTCACCTCTCGAGCCAGCCGGGCAGCCTGGTAATTGTGCTCATGCACCCGATGCCGCAGGCCGAACACCTCGGCACGCCAGGGGGAGCTGGCTTGCGTGGAAGTCGAAGCCAGGTCGCAGCCGGCCTCGTAAGATTTGGTCAAAGCATCCTGATAGGCATCGGGATGTGCGAGGATCCATTCCGTCAAATGCACTTCCAAGGGCTTACCCCAGTCGGCGAGCAGGGAATGAAGGGGAGCATAGTGGAGCAGGGCGTCGTTCCGGGCCAGCCTGGCCTTCAGCGAGATCGGCATGTCTTCGTTACTCCTTCGAATGAACCACTGTTCTAAATCTGGAAGATGATTATAGTATTTTGAAACTGGGGCCTCAACGTTTTTATGCCTGGGCTGGTGGGCAGCAGCGGCCCGATGGGGTTGAAATCGCCGGAGGCCTCCGCCCTTCAGGAAGTGAGACTGTTTCGACCGGCTCTCGCGCCTCGCAGGACTGTGGTTGATCCGCCTTTGGTCACTGGCTGGCGGAAAGCCGCGGCGAGGTCCGGGGCCCTTTGGGCGGGGAGGCCCGTCTGCGGGCTCGTATTATGTTGTTGGCGGCGGGCGAGTACCCTAGCTGCTCCGAGATCCGGCCGGCCGTGCCTGTCACTTTCTCAATGATTTGCTTCAGGCTGCCCTCGACCTCGAAAATCGTGGCGCCCATCCCGATGACCGCTTCCACGTTGCCCGTGTGGTTGAAGACCGGCGCAGCCACGCTTCGGACTCCTATGATCGATTCCTCGTTGTCGATCGCGTAACCTCTCTTTCGTGTCGCCGCCAACTCCTCCTTGAGGGCCTCTGGGGAAGTGATCGTGTTCTCCGTCAAAGCGGGCAAGCCAACGCTTGCTATGACCTGGTCCACCTTCTCGGGAGGGAGATGAGACATCAGCATTTTGCCTGTGGCGCAGGCGTGAAGATACATGCGACGGCCGATCTGGGCGTTCAGTTTGATTTCCCCTGTCCCGTCGATTTTGTCGATGTAGGTGAGCTGATCACCGTCGAGCACGGCCAGGACAGAAGTAAAGCCGATTTCCTGAGTCAACTTGCGCAGCTCCCGGTGGGCGACCTCCCCGACTTGCAGATTCGCTACCATTTTGTTCGCCTCGGTAAGCAGCCTGGTCGTCAGGCGGTATTTCCGTTTCGGGTTTCGGCTGAGGTAACCGCAGCGGTGCAGGGTCTGCAGAAGCGAGCTGGTCGTGCTTATCGGCAAGCTGACGATCTTGCTCACTTCGCTCATCGCATACTCACGGTTGTCCTCGACGAAGAGTTCCAAAATCGCAAACGCTTTCTCTACTGCTGGCACCACGTAACGAAATGGTTCTGTCTGCTTTGCCGGCATTGGACCCTCCTGGTCGGGAAGGATAGCACAGACGCGGGCGAGTTTCATAATATTGAAAAACGAATCGTCGCACCGTTATCCTGGTGTCGGGTGAGTCGAACAGCGCGTGGCGCCGGGGAGACTCGACCGGCCCACAGGCCGGGCCTTTTTATCGAGGCTCGAATACCGTCTCCCTGGGCCGGCAGCGCGGGTTTTGGAGAAGCGATTCAGATGTCAGAGTGGAGTGTTGGCCATGTTGATGAAAGCTTTACCGGTCAGACTAAGTGAGGAGGAGATCGTCCGCAAGGCGAGTCGGGCCGGCCTTTTCCTCCGCGCCAGGCCGGTCGCGGAGATTCGCAGGCGTTTGGCGCCGTTCTGGCTGGTTGAGATCGAATTGAGCCTGAACGGGAAGAGACGGACGGCTCTGATGTCGGTGGATGGACTGCTGGGCACGGCCCGGCCGGCCACAGGCCCGGTCGAATTCCAGAACGTGGCCGCGGACGGGCCACTCGCCTGCCGGCTCAGCGCTGATGAAGCAGAGCGAAGAGCAGTGCAGGAACTGCAGCGCATCGTCCTCAGCAGGAGCCTCATGGCTGTCAGGGATTTTGCCCTTCAAGCGCTCCCGCCCCTCATTCGCTACTACCACCCGATTGCCATTATTCAGCGGACACGGTCGGATCGGGCCGAAGTGCTCGACCTGATCACCGGGTATTGGCAGAGGGGGAAGTATCGCGAGGTAATCCTTGAGGCCGACAAGGAAGCTTAGCCAAGCTGCCGGACCCTCCGGAGCCCGCCGGAAAGACTCTTGGTCACGATACTGGGCTGATATCCGAGTTTCTCCGAAATCGACATCGTCATCGCCTTAACCTGGCTGATCGTCTCCTCCAGCCGTTCATCCAGCTCGAACACCGTGCCCGCCACTCCGGCCGAAGCCAGAAGAGCTCCGCTATGGCTGAAGATCGGGGCGGCCACCCCTCGGATGCCCACCACGGTCTCCTCGTTGTCGATGGCGTAACCCTGGGCCCGGACACGATCCAATTCCTCTCTCAGTCGGGAATAGCTGGTGATCGTGTTGGCAGTGAAAGCCGGGAGCCCGGTGGCCTCGGCGATTGCCTCGGCCTGGCTCTCAGGCAGGTAGGCGAGGAGCGCTTTTCCGATCCCCGACGCGTGCATCTGCATCCGCCGTCCAATCTGAGCCGATAATCGGATCTCCCCGGTTCCCTCGATCTTGTCGATGTACACGATTTCATTACCGTCGCGCACGCCGAGGAAGGATGAGAGGCCGCACGCCGCCGTCAATTTCCGCAGCTCCTGGTGGGCGACCTCGTGCAACTGCATGCGGTTCAGAATTTTGCTCGATTCCGAAAGAAGTTTCAATGTAAGAAAGAACTCTCGTCTCTCGTTACGCTGCAGGTAGCCGCAGTGGACCAGGGTGAACAGAAGCGAGCTGGTAGTGCTAATAGGCAACCGAAGCAGCCGGCTCACCTCGCTGATGGTATAAGGCCGGTTGTCGTCGATGAACATCTCCAGGATCGCAAAGCCCTTCTCGAGTGCTGGAATGGTGTAGCGCGCCTTGTCCTTTGTTCTATCGGTGGCTCCCATAATTGGTTCCCGCGGATCAAATGCCGAAATGGCCAATTCCATATTATACGCGAAAGGGGTTGGCGCGAGAGAGTTTTCTGGAGGTTTCGCCGTAACCCCTCAGTTTTTTGTTCGGAGTGTGGCAGCAACGAGGAGAGAGGCCGGTGC
>JBHGBF010000243.1:0-8529 GCA_041946865.1 Acidobacteriota bacterium
AACAAGCCTTTCTGCCCTGAAGGGGCAGTGCAACATGGCGACGCCGCTTTGCTGTTCCCGGCCTTAAGGCTTACATCGAATCGCTCTGTGTCCTTGAAACATCCTCACGGCAGTCGCATCCTCAAATGGAGTGTTAGAATAGCTTTTCCGGCAAGCAGAGAGGGTGATCGCCGTCCGGGAACACGATCGGCCGGCTTCGGCTGGCCGCGCCGTGAGAACCGGAGGGAGGAAAGTCCGAACACCACAGGGCAGCGTGCTTCCTAACGGGAAGGAGGGGCAACCCTACGGAAAGTGCCACAGAAAAGATACCGCCCGGCATTCGACCTGTTGAGTGCCGGGTAAGGGTGAAAAGGCGAGGTAAGAGCTCACCGCTTCGACGGCGACGCCGAAGGCAGGGTAAACCCCACGTGGTGCAAGACCAAATAGGCTCCGCCCGAGCGTGCCCGGCTCTTCCATCCGCAAGGGTGGAGGCGGAGCGGGTAGGTCGCTGGAGGACCGGGGTGACCCGGTTCCTAGAGGAATGATCACCGCCCTGCGAAGGGGACAGAATTCGGCTTACATCTCGGCTTGCCGGAAAAACGGCTGCGAGAGCCGGCTTCGTGCCGGCTCGCGGGTGCCCCGTAAATCGATTGTGGAAAACGCCACAAGCAGGCCACACGCCTGCCGCCTGCAGGCAAGATGTCTGTGCCTCCAGGGTTTTTGCCCCTTTTGAAGCTATGTCACTCGGCGGACTGACTGACATCCCTGGGATCAAGGTCGGGCACTTCACCGATGCCCGAAGACCGACCGGGTGCACCGTCGTCCTGATCGAGGGGGGCGCCGTGGCCGGCGTCGATGTCCGGGGATCGGCTCCGGGAACCCGCGAAACAGACCTTCTCAATCCGATCAATTCCATCGCGCAGATCCACGCCGTCGTCCTTTCCGGGGGGAGCGCCTTCGGTCTCGACACTGCCTGCGGCGTCGTGAAGTACCTGGAAGAGAAGGGAATTGGCTATCCGACCAGAGTCGTCCGGGTCCCCATTGTCCCCGCTGCCATCCTGTTCGACCTTGTTTTAGGGGATCCCGCGATTCGACCTGACGGCCGAGCCGGGTATCAGGCCTGTTTGAATGCCTCCTCTAAGCCGGTCGAGGAAGGCAGTGTCGGTTGCGGGGCCGGCGCCACGGTAGGCAAGCTTTTGGGTCCGGATCGGGCGATGAAAGGCGGAATCGGTTCGGCCGCGATCCGGTCCGGAGATCTCATCGTGGCTGCTCTGGCCGCGGTCAACAGCATGGGGAACATCGTTGACCCGAGGACCGGGACGATTGTGGCGGGTGTCCGGTCCGAAGACGGACGTGGACTGGCCCCGCTGGAAGCATGCCTGGATGTCCGCTATCGTCCGTTTGGCGTCGGTCCGGGAGAGAACACCACGCTGGCCGTCGTGGCCACGAATGCACGTCTCGAGAAGCCTGCCATGACGAAGGTCGCCCAGATGAGTCATGACGGGTTTGCAAGAGCCATTAACCCCGTCCATCTGCCTTTCGATGGCGATGTCATCTTTGCGCTTTCGACCGGCCAGCTGGAGGATGTAAGCCTGAGCCAGGTGGGAGCTTTGGCGGCCGAAGTTACTTCCCAAGCCATCGTGCGAGCGGCGTTGAGCGCGACTGGTGTGCCCGGCTATCCGGCCTGCTCGGACTTGCGGGATAATTCAAGCGGGTAGCCTGCCCCTGGTTTATAATCCCCCGCCATGCGTCTTTTCGGGAAGAAAGGGACAGAGAAGCAAAGGAGGGCGCTCCACACCCGGATCCTGATGGGCCTGGTGGCGGGCGGGTTCATCGGCACTGCGATCAACTTGTCGCTGGCGGGCTGGCCGGACTACCAACGCAAGTTCGAGTTCATCCTGGGAACCTTCGTCGAGCCGGTGGGACAGGTCTTCCTGCGTATGCTCTTCATGATCGTGGTTCCCCTGGTCTTCACCTCGCTGACCCTCGGCATCGCCAGCCTGGGGGACCTGAGCCGGCTGGGCCGGATCGGTGTGCGCGCCATGCTGTATTTCTTCCTGATGACGGCGATGGCGACGACACTGGGCCTGACGCTCGTCAATCTCACCAAGCCCGGTGAGCGGCTGGATCCGCAGGTCCGGGAAGACCTGATCGCCACCTACGGCAAACAGGCGGGGACTCAAACCGGACCCAAGTTCGGTATTGACAACCTGGTCCAGATCGTGCCGAGTAATCCTATCGATGCCGCGGCGCGCGGCGACATGCTGGCCTTGATTTTCGTCGCCATGATGTGCGGGATCGCCCTGACACGCCTCTCTCCGGAGCACGCCGGACCGGTGACTGCCGTCCTGAAAGGAATCGGAAGGATCACCGAAGTGATCATCGACCTGGCCATGAAGTTCGCGCCATATGGCGTTTTTGCCCTGATTCTGAATGTGACGGGCCGTTTCGGCTGGGGGATACTCAAGCAACTGCTGTATTTTGTCGTCGTGACGCTGGTCGGACTGATCCTCTTTCAGTTCGGCGCCTATTCCGCCGCGGTCAAGTTTTTGTCGGGGATCAGCCCGCGCCTCTTTTTCAGGAAGATCCGCACGGTCATGATCACCGCTTTTTCGACCAGCTCGAGCAGCGCCACCCTCCCGACGACCATGCGGGTGACCGAGCAGGAGCTGAACGTGCCTGGCGAAATAGCAGGCTTTGTCCTGCCGCTTGGTGCGACCATGAACATGAACGGCACCGCCCTGTTTGAAGGCGTCGTGGTCGTGTTCCTGGCCCAGGTGTGGGGAATTCACCTGACCCTGCTGGACCAGGTGCTGGTCATGTTCCTTGCTGTTCTTACGGCTATCGGGGCAGCGGGGGTCCCGGGAGGCTCGATCCCGCTGCTGGTCATGATCCTGCAGACCTTCGGGATTCCGGCGGAGGGAATCGGACTGATCCTGGGTGTCGACCGGATCCTCGACATGTCGCGCACGGTCCTCAACGTGACGGGCGACATCACGGCCTCGACCTTCATAACCCGCCTGGAAAGACGGGGCCAGCGGGGGGATGACAAGGTGACAGGGTGACAAGGTGACAAGGTGGCAAGGTGACAGGGTGGCACGCCGACCTCCGGCCATCTTGTCACCCTGTCAGTAGTCCACTATTCTGACGGCGAGGCCTTCTTTGGTGCCGATGATGTCGTACAAGTCGGTCGACGTTGTCGGCGCTGAGACCTGGGCGGTATAGGCGGACTCGATAAAATAGCGGAATGGCCAGGGAGTCTGCCGGCCATGGGCTCTCCGCCAGATCCGGTCCGTGCCCCGTCCGATGACCTCGTTGGTCAGCGGATGCTCGAGGTAGTCCTGCTGGCGCTCAAAGACGCCTTGGAGCCGGCTGAATTTGAACGAGCGCGTGAGTCCGAGGTGGCGCATGAATGGCTTCCACCGGACAAAATCGGCCCGGACCATCCAGGAATCGCCGTAGACATCGAAAGCCTTGCTCCCCCGCTCCTGGCCGCCGGCCAGCGCCGTGTAGCTCAGCTTGAAACCCCCGTAGCGGCCCCGGCTTCCGGATTGCACCCGTGCCACGACCTCCCATTCAGTCAGGGTGTGATAGGCGCCAAACTCGATGAGAAGGAGCGCCGCAAGGACCAGAGTGGAAAGGGCGACAGGGATTGAGGCGGCCAGCACTGTGAGAAGCACAATCCGCTTCTGCCGTTTGCGCCGACCCGAAAGAACCGCAATCACCGAGAAAAGCAGCCAACCAAACGAGAGAACGGCGATCGCGAGCACCGGCCACCAGTCCTCTATCCAGAAGTTCTTTGCAGGCATATTCGGATGGCGCGGGGTTATTTCACGATCGGGCGCAGCACGATATTCCGATAGGAAACCTTACCGTGGTCTCCCTGGAGGTAGATGGGACCGGGCGAGAATTCATCCGCAGTCAGGGCGCCTCCGGTACATCCCAGCGCCGGCTGGTTATCGATGATCTTCGTGCCGTTCAGGATGACCGTGATGTGCCGGTCGGCCAGCGTCATATCGAGCGATTGCCACTCGCCGGCGGGCTTTTCAGCTGCGGTTGTCGGGGTGATCCGGCTGTAAACCGCGCCCATGTTGTGCGAGTCGAGGGGCCGTCCGTAGGTATCGGCGACCTGAACTTCGTAGATGCCTCGCAGGTACACGCCGCTGTTGCTGCCCTTGGGCACGTTCACTTCGAGCTTCAGATTAAAGTCCTCAAACGTAGCCTCGGTCCTCAGGTTCCCGTAACTGATGTGAGGTTTCCCTTCCTGCTGTACCGGGTTGTTCTCCAGGACGCCGTCTTTGGCGCTCCAGCCGTTGACCTGCTGCGGATTGGTCAGCCTCCAGCCGGTCAGGTCCTTTCCATTAAATAAGGCGATGGGGTTACCGAATTTCAGCTTGGAGAGATCGGGCGCGGCCGGGACCGGCGGGATCTTCTTTCCGGTAAACTCCGTAACGGTCACGCCATTGCCGGTGGCTTTTGGCTCGAGGGCCTTTCCGGTCACCTTGTCTCCCTGGACCTGAATCTCGAGTCGCGTCGTAATGACCTGCGTCCTGCCCGGCTTACCCGCCTCTTCTTTGCGGCGTACGACCTGACGGTTGCTTGTCACGATGAGCTGCTGGCCGTCCGTATAAACGTTATCGACGGGGACGACGCTGCCGCCGTACCAGAGAATGCTGCCGTCCAGATAGCCTTGCTCCTGCCGCACCTCCAGCCAGCCCGCGCCGTTCGGCAAAAAGAGCGCCCATCGGCCCAGGAAAGGCTGCGGATCAGCGAAAAGACTCGCGTTCATAGCCACAACAACCAACCCGAAAACCATGAGAATGTTTCTCTTCGATCTCACGTTGACCCCCTGTCGTTTCTGGAGGAGTTTGTCAAAAGAGAGCCCGAAGGTCAATCGGGGCGAGCGTCTATCGTGTTATGCTGCGACGGGGCAATGGAACGCGAATGACACGAATCGCTGCCGTTCGTGTCAGCCGTGGCGCCCGACCTTCTCTCCCGGAGATTAAGATGAAGCTCAATGGTTTTTCCGTCTTCCTTATTCCAGGCCTGCTTCTGAGCGAAGCTGCCTTTGCTCAGGCAGGCGTAGACCTGGAGAACCCCGGTTTTGAATCGACAGCGCCGGCGGGCGTCATTGCCGCCTGGTCGGTTGAGCCGCAGCTCCCCGCAGGGCAGGTGCGTGCCACCGTCGCGACCGACGTCAGACATGGGGGTCTCGCCAGCGTGCGGCTGACCAATCCGGAACCGGATTCCCTGACCCTGGTTTCCGAGCCTGTTGTGCTTCAAGTCGGCCGGCTGTATCGCCTGGGCGGCTGGGTCAAAACGGAAAAAGCTTTTGCCGATCCGACATTGCGCTATCCCACGGCAGTCTCGGCCACCCTGACGATGGCATCCTTCCCATTCACTAACCATGCCCCCGTGGTCGGCGGAACCCGGGACTGGTCAAAAGTCGAGGTTCTCTTCTTCGCTACGCAGCGGCAGGACCGCGTCCGACTCCATCTGGGGCTGAACGGAAAGGCGTCCGGGGAGGCCTGGTTTGATGATTTGTCGATTCAGGAGGTGACGGATATCTCCGAGTACATTCCGCCCGACACGGTGAAGTGGTTTGGCCCCGCTTTCCGATACACCGACCGGGGTTGGACCTTCGTCCACATCGAGGGCAAGCCCTATCCGCGCGGCTTTCAGTACGGCCACCTCCTGGCGAAGGAGATTGCGGCCTACATCGAGAAGCTCTCGGTCCGTCAGAATACCGAGAATCCGAAGGCCGGGTGGCAGGAGTTGCGGACGCTGACGGACGCCCTCATGTTGCGCAAGTACGACAGGGAGTACCTCGAAGAAATGAAGGGGATCGCCGACGGCGCTGCGGGGGCAGGCGCCTCCTTCTCAGGCAGGCCGGTCGACTTTCTCGACATTGTCACCGTGAATTCGGTTGTAGACCTGGGCCAGCTCGGCGAAGGACTAAACAGGACTGCGCATCCCTTGTCGGGTCTCAGCTTTCAGTCGGAGGACGAGGAGTCCAAGGCCTGGGAACGGACTCACAAGTGCTCTTCGTTCCTGGCGAATGGGCCCGCGACCAAAGACGGCCGGATCGTCTTCAGCCAGCTCTTCATGTGGAATGGCTATACGGGCGTGCACTGGGACGTGATCTGCGACGTCGTCCCGGCGGAAGGCCACCGCCTGGTTTATGAGACTTTCCCGGGCGGGATCCACTCCGGCGCCGACTTTTACCTGAATTCCGCGGGCATCATGATCGGCGAGACCACGGTCATGCAGACGCCGTTTAACAGCGATGGGGCTCCGCAATCGTCCCGCATCCGGAAGGCCGCCCAGTATGCGGGTTCAATCGACGACGCGGTGCGGATCCTGACCGAGCAGAATAACGGCTTGTACACGAATGACTGGCTGATCGGCGACCTGCGCACGAACGAGATTGCCATCCTCCTTCTTGGGACTAAAAAACACAGACTGTGGAGAAGCCGGTCGGGAGAATTCCCGGGCGGGACGGACGGTTTTTATTGGAGCGTGAACAATGCCAAAGACCCGGAGGTCCGCAAGGAATACATTCCCGACCCGGCCAACGCCCCGTTTGACTTGACCTTCTTCCCGTCCAATCGCGACCTGGCCTTTACTGCGTACTATAAGCGGGAGAAAGGGAAGATCGACGCTCTCAGCGCCGTCAATGCCATTGCCACCTCACCCATCAACCGGCCTCACGCTTGCGACGGCAAGGTGACCACTTCGGAAATGGCCGAGCACATGATGTTCCTCGCTCACTACGGGAAAGTGACCTTGCGCGAGAAGTTCCCGGAAAAGAACAGCCGGCTGATGCCGGACCTTCCGGGCGCCTTGCCGCACTTGACTCTGGGCTACTCGGTCATCAATCCGGTCTTCGTCACCGAAGAATTGAAGAGACGCCAGGCCAAAGCCGAGGCGCCGCGGGCCAGGCCGGCGGCCGACTACTTTGAAGTGCGCGATCTCTACAGCTACGATAAGAAGTCCCTCTGGAGCAACACGGTCTTTGCAGCCACCGAAGCGGATAACTGGTTCGTCAGCGGAACCGCAGCCTACTGGCGGATGTTGAACGCGATGGAGTCGGAGCTGAAAACAGCCGCCGCGAGCCTGGGCGACCAGCTGGCCGTCATGAACTGCAGGCTGCTTGACAACCAGGTCCGGGAAGGGAAACTGGCTGCGTCACAGGTCAGCCGCGTTTATGACCGGTACGGACACTACCTGGTTCCCCGGCTGCGGGGGACTTTTGCCCTTCACCAGCTCCGGCTGTTGCTGGGTAATTCGAAGTTCGCCGAGGTGATGAAGGCGGTTCACACCGAGTTCCGCGAAAAACCGATGACGACCGAGGCGTTCGTCGCCAGGGCAGGGGCAGTCACTCAGCGGGAACTTGGTCCTTTCATCGGGCAGTGGCTGGATCGCGACGACCTGCCCGCGCCGCAGGTCAAGGCTGCGGCTGTGCGTTCGGGCGACGGCTGGACTGTCCGCTTGAGCGTCGCGCAACCCGTGCCGGCCTATGATTTCCTTACTACTGTCGGGATAGAAACCGAGAAACAAGTCCTCTGGCGCATAGTGCACGTGAACGCGGCAGGCGCGGAAGTGTCCTGGGACCTGAAGGAACGACCGCAGCGCGTGATCTTCAACATCGGGAATGACATCCCGGTCAGTCGCGGTCATTATCGCACGCTCGCCAATGTCTTCGACGATTTCGGCTCCCTGATGGTTGTCTACGGGACGTCACGTCAGATCGAGGCGCAACATACCCTCGCTCTGCGCTATCAAACCATGACGGCCGATACCTTTACCGAGAGCCTGCCGGCTGTCCGCCAGGACGCGGAGGTGAGTGACGCGGAGCTGGGATCGGCTGATGTCGTCTTCATAGGGGTCGGAGATGACAACTCCGCGCTCGTGAGGGCGGCTGAAAAGATGGGAGCTACCATCGGACGTAACTTTTTCAGCTGGGAGGGCCGGGTCTACGCAGATCCGGAGGACGGGCTGCAGGCGGCTTTCGTCAATCCGTGGAACCCGTCCCGGATGGTCATCCTCTGCGTAGCGAACAGCGCACTCGAGCTCTACCAGATGACCAAACGCCATCAGTTTACGGCTGCCTCGCCCGTTGCTCCGTCCTGGGCCGTATTTAACGGCGAAACCGTGGTCGAGAAGGGCTTTCACCCGGTCGAAGGGACGGACGTGACCCTGCGGTAAGCACGCAACGCCTTCCGCGCGAGCACTCTTTCGGAGTGCGGCAGCCATGCCGCCGCTTTGTACTCGCCGGCCATGCCGGCGGCCGTCTGGAAGATCGAAAGTGAAAAGGCCGCCGGCATGGCCGGCGAGTACAAAGCGGCGGTATGGCCGCGGTATTCCGAAAGTGCTCGCTCAGGCTGCGGAGTTGCTTCAGATTCCGGATGTGTAAACGTTAACCAGTGGAAATCATTCGATTTTCAACCGGACGCTAGTGATGGAGCATGATGCTTCTGCCGGCTTGAGTAAGGCTGAGGCATTACCCTGGACTTTGGCGAAAGTATACAGATGAATCAACAGGAACCG
>JBHGBF010000244.1:0-8413 GCA_041946865.1 Acidobacteriota bacterium
CATGATGAACTCCAAAAGCGCCCGCCGCTTCGCTCGCAGAAAACTGAGCGGTTACCACAGGGTCGCAAACGCAGCGCTTTTTGCGGAGCGCGTCGGGTGCGCGGAAGCAACATCGATTCGTACTGAAGGCACGTATCCGACGCGCTCCGCATCCGCTGACGGTCCGCTGGAAAGCGCTGCTCTTGACGGTCATTTCGAAGGTCCTTTCGGCCAAGAATCGCTACTGCCCCGTATCTCGCACTTTCTTACAGGATTCCACCTTGGCGATCATGGCCTCGGCGGTAGCCACCCACTTGAACGGTTTGGGTGATTTCTCGTATCCGGAAAGGTATTGATAAATGGCCTGCTCGAGTTCCTCAACGCTTCGGAACACACCCCCAACGAATGCGTCTACGCGTGATTGCCCCGAAGCAGCGTTCGACCAGGTTGAGCCAGGAACTGCTGGTGGGGATGAAATGAAAATGAAATCGGCTGTGACTCTTCTTTCGTTTGAGCCAACCCTGGACTCCCTTCCCCTTGTGCGTGAGTAGTTGTCCAAAACGAGATGGATGTCGAGATCGGGGGGCAGCTGTCGCTCCAGTTCGTTCAAGAATCTCAGGAGTTCGCGCTGCCGGTGACGGGGCAGGCACTGTCCGCTCACCTTGCCGTCCAAAATGGCTGGAGGCTTCGCAGGGTCCACGCTGACAGGGAGGCGTGTGTGACTCCGATCAGACGACGGGACCTGCAATCCCACTCGGCACTCCGGGCAGCGAATCCATACGTCCTGCCTTGGCGCAGGTCATGGAACCGGTCGAAGACAGGGATCTGTCGAAGCGGAATCCGTTGCCTCCAAGCCGGATAAAACGCAGCGGTGGGGTATTGGGCCCTGTCGAAGTACTGGGCGATCGTGGCAGGTGGGCCGAAGACTACCTGGCATCGGGCCCGTCTTTTCATCATCGCGGGTGCCCGAACGGGCAGGAGGGACTCCCAAGAAGGTGCCCCGAAATCTCCCCTATTGTTAAGTTTTGTAACAAATTCACACATCCCGCCAGGCTCTCCGTATCTCCAGCTAGTAGCTATCAACTATCGGAGATCTTATGGACGGTAATTACGGAATCAGAAAAGGGAGACGGCGCCGCAGGCTAATGGATCTCGTCTTGGCCGGCGGTCTCTTGTTGTCGAGCGGATGCGGCGCGGCTGTCGCCCGAAAGACCGCTGTGGTGGAGCCGCCGGTTACCCCGGTGACCTGGAATGCCGAGATGAAGGAGGGCCTTTCCACGAACCAGTCCGGGCTAGACACGCTGGCGAAATGGTGGACCGTTCTCGACGATCCTGTCCTCACCCGCCTGATTGAGAAGGGAATTGATGGAAACGTCGACCTCCGCCAGGCGGAGGCGCGAGTGCGCGAGGCTCGCGCCCGGAGGGGCGGCGCACAGGCCGATCGTATGCCAACTCTCCAGTTCTCCCCCTCGGCCAGCGGAAGCTCCAGGGCGGAGTCGAGTAACTCGCTCTTTGCCCTCGGGTTCGATGCCTCATGGGAGGCCGACCTGTTTGGGGCAAAACGAAAAGCGGCGCAGGCGGCTGATCTGACTATGCAGGCGAGCATAGAGGATCTGCGGGACATCCTGGTAAGCCTGGTCGCCGAGATCGCTTTGAACTACATGGAAGTGCGTACTTTTCAGGTGCGCCTCGACAACGCAACGGACAACGTCAAGTTCCAGGAGGAGACTTACGACATCGCTAGGTGGCGGTTCGAGGCTGGCCTGACCACTCAGCTCGATGTCGAACAGGCTCGCCAGAACCTGGAGCAGACCCGAGCTTCAATCCCGAGTCTTCGGGCGGGTTTGGAACAGGCCAAGAACCGGATTGCGGTTCTGATCGGGCAAGAACCAGGAACCGTCGGAAATGAGCTGGGTGAAGGGGAGATCCCAGTGACCCCCGTGGAGCTCGCTGTCGGCATTCCTGCCGACACGCTCCGGAGACGTCCGGACGTCCGCCGCGCTGAGCGACAACTGGCGGCCCAGACAGCGCAAGTCGGCGCGGCGAAAGCCGAAAGGTTCCCGAGACTCTCTCTGGTCGGCTCGATTGGACTGGAGGCCCTTTCGATCGGAAACCTGTTGTCGACCGGCGCACGTTTGCTGACCGCCGGCCTGAATATCGGCCAGACGGCGTTCGACGCCGGTCGAATCGGAAACAACATTGAAGTGCAGAACGCTTTGCAGCAGCAGGCGCTCCTCACGTACCGGTCCTCGGTGCTCACCGCGCTCGAGGATGTGGAGGGCGCGCTCGTTGACTATGCGGAGGAGCAGGCACGACGGCGCTCCCTCATGCAGGCGACCGAAGCGGCGCAGAGGGCGGCTGAACTGGCGAGTACTCAGTACCAGGGAGGTCTGATCGACTTTCAGGCGGTTCTCGACTCTCAGCGTTCCCTCCTGTCCCTCGAGGATCAACTGGCGTCGAGCACCGGCACGATCGCGTCGAATCTGGTTCGCGTTTACAAAGCGCTTGGTGGCGGTTGGGACAAGTAAGGCAGGAATAAGGACCATGAACACGACAAATCAGGAATTGAATCATCAGGAAGTGGCGAAGACATTGGAGGTAAGCCGGTCGGGGAGCTGGCCCCGGCGCCTGAAGCGCCTGGCGACCTGGGTGATTTTTGTGGGGACGCTCTGTGCAGCAGCCTGGCACTTTTTCGTCAGGGAAACGAACACCGAGGCCTCCGTGCGGTATCTGACCCAGCCGGCTGTCAGCGGGGATTTGAGGCTGACAATCACTGCTACGGGGAACCTGGAGCCAACCAATGAGGTCGAGGTCGGCAGCGAGATATCCGGCATGATTGAAACCGTTGAGGTGGAGAGGGACGAATACGTCACGGCAGGTCAGGTCCTTGCGCGGGTGAACACGACGAAGCTGGAAGCGCAGGCCGCCCAGCTCGAAAGCGCACTGCAGGCCGCGCAGGCAAGACTCCTGCAGTCACAGGCGACCCTGGCCGAAAGCCGTAGTCAGCTTTCGAGGCTGGAGCGGGTTCGAGAACTAAGTGGTGGGAAAGTCCCTTCCCAGCAAGAGCTGGAAGCCGGTCAGGCGGCCGTCAAACGCGCCGAAGCCGACGAGGCCAGCGCGAAAGCGGCCGTGTCCCAGGCGCAGGCGACGCTGGACGCGACCCGAACGGATCTGTCTAAGGCGATCATCAAATCACCGATCAACGGGGTCGTCTTGAAGCGATCCATCGAGCCCGGCCAGACCGTCGCAGCGACTTTCCAGGCGCCTGTCCTGTTCACAATAGCCGAGGACCTGCGGCGGATGGAGCTTCACGTCGACGTTGACGAGGCAGACGTCAGCCAGGTAAGGGTTGGGCAGAGAGCGACATTCGCTGTCGACGCATACCCGGAGCGTAAGTTCGCCGCCCGGATCACAAAGGTGAGTTTCGGATCCGAAACAGTCGAAGGCGTCGTGATATACGAGGCGGTGCTGGATGTCAAAAACCCCGAGCTGTTGCTTCGTCCGGGCATGACCGCGACGGCGGAGATCACGACCAGGATTACGAAGAATGCGTTGCTAGTTCCAAACGCCGCGCTCCGATTCTCGCCTGATGATGCCAACGAGCAAACGTCGAGTGGGAGTACGAGCCTCGTCAACAGGTTGATGCCACGTCCTCCTGCCCCGGCGGCGAAGAAAAAGAGCACGCAGGCGGCAGGAAGGGAACAGCAGTTGTATGTGCTTCGGGAAGGGAAGCCGGTGGCGGTCAAGATCACCGTGGGGGCGACCGACGGCATGATGACCGAAGTTATCGGAGGGGACCTCAAACCCGGAACCGCCCTTGTTGTCGAGACCCTGACAGGAAGGAGCAACTGAGATGAGAAGCCAGAGCCCTTCTGTCTCGGGGGGCGCGCCCCTTATCGAGCTCAGGCGGGTAACTAAGGTTTATGGTGACGGCGCGGCCGCCGTGCACGCTCTCCGCGGGGTTGACCTGACCATCGCCCGAGGCGACTTTGTCTCGATCATGGGCCCGAGCGGATCGGGCAAGTCAACCGCGATGAATATCCTGGGGTGTCTGGATACTCCGACGTCCGGCGACTACCTCTTCCAGGGAGTCGAGGTGGGAAGCCTTTCTCGGGCCCAGCGCGCCCTCATGCGTCGCCACTACCTGGGCTTTGTCTTCCAGGGATTCAACCTGCTTGCCAGGACATCGGCCCTTGAGAACGTCGAGTTGCCTCTCCTTTACCGGGGTGTGCGGTCGTCGAAGAGACGAGCAGCCGCCCGGGAGGCGCTGAATCTCGTCGGGTTGACCGGGTGGGAACACCACACGCCCGGTGAGCTGTCCGGGGGTCAGCAACAGAGGGTCGCTATCGCGAGAGCCCTCGCGACCGGGCCTGCGGTGCTGCTCGCCGACGAACCGACTGGAAACCTGGACAGGGCTCGCAGCCGGGAAATCATGGAACTGCTCCGTGCTCTCAACCAGGAACGGGGCCTCACAATTGTGATGATTACGCACGACGCCGATATGGCGGCGTACGCCGGCCGGATCATCCATTTCGTCGATGGGCTGGTCGAGGCGGCGAACGAGAAGGTTGAGGTGCCGCAATGATCTGGAACGCATTTCTGTTGGCAATTCGCGAGGTTCGACGCAACTTGATGCGCTCGTCATTGACGATGCTCGGGATCGTGATTGGTGTCGCGGCGGTTATCATCATGGTCACCCTAGGGCAAGGGGCCACCGCTTCTGTGACCAAGCAGATTTCGAGCCTGGGCAGCAACTTGTTGATGGTCAATCCGGGGCAGATGATGGGTCCCCAACAGGGATCGGCGCCGCCTTTCGACGTAAGCGATGCGACTGCAATCGCGACGGGAATTAATTCCGTAAGAGCCGTCGCTCCCCTTGCTTCGTCCAGTCAATCCGCGATCTATGGAAATGCCAACTGGTCGACTGGCGTGCAGGGCACGGACAACGCTTTTTTTGAGGTGCGAGAGTGGGATCTCACGTCCGGCCGGCAGTTCACCGAAAGCGAGCTGCGATCCGGCAGGGCGGTGGTGATTCTGGGCGAAACCGTCCGAGACAAACTGTTCGGCAAGGGGGACCCTGTGGGTAAGACCATCCGCCTGGAGAAGCTGGCATGCCAGGTGATCGGCTTGCTGGAGTCCAAGGGCCAGAACAGTATGGGCCAGGATCAGGACGATATCGTCGTGATTCCGCTGCGTACGTTTCAACGGCGGATTTCCGGCAACAGCGACGTCCGAATGATTCAGGTGGCGGTCCGGGATGGCGCCTCCACCGAGCGGGTGAAGAAGGAGATCGAGGAATTGTTACGCGTCCGACGGCACATCTCCGGGACGAAAGAGGACAATTTCCGGGTCATGGATCTGAAGGAGATATCGACGATGCTGACGGGAACAACCACGCTACTGACCGGGCTGCTTGGCGCCGTTGCCGGTGTGAGCCTGCTTGTGGGCGGCATAGGAATCATGAACATTATGCTGGTTTCGGTTACCGAACGCACCCGGGAGATCGGCGTGCGCCTTGCCATCGGGGCGCTGGAAAAGGAGGTGCTGACTCAGTTCCTGGTTGAAGCAATGGTTTTGTCATCGCTGGGGGGACTGGTTGGAATCGTTATCGCAATCAGCGCGTCGTTGTGGTTGGCCGGTGTCCTGAATGTCGCCTTCATCTTTGACCCCAAAATGGCAATCCTGGCCTTCGTCTTCTCGGCGTCGGTCGGGATGGTCTTCGGCTTCTTCCCGGCCCGCAAAGCCGCCCGCCTGGATCCCATAGAGGCCCTGCGGCATGAGTAGTCCCGACAGGGTCGACAGGGTTGACAGGATTAACAGGATGAACAGGACTGGATTCGTTAATCCTGTTTATCCTGTTAATCCTGTCTAAGATTCCGCAATCGGCAGGCGGATTTCCACCTCAAGGCCGGGGTTCATGTTACGCGCTTTGATTTCACCACGGTGAAGCCGGATCGCGCGTTGGGCGATGGCTAATCCCAACCCGACGCCGCCTGTGTCCCGGTTCCGATCGTCGTCGACACGGTAGAAGGGACGAAAGATGTCCTTGAGAGCGTTCTCCGGAATCCCGGGCCCCTGATCCCGAATCTGCACGACCACGGCCCCGTCCTGCCTGAAACCACGCACGTCGACACAACTTCCCGGCCCAGTATAGTGGACCGCGTTGCGAAGGACGTTCTCTACTCCTCGTCTCAGCAGTTCGTGGTCGCCCTTACACGTCAGCTGCTCCTCGACCGAGAGATGGATTTCACAATTCCGGGCCTGCGACTCCAGCCGGCTGTCTTCCACGATTGCGGCCAGCAGCGACGAGATATCCACTGAGGAGGCATTGCGGGCCGACGCGTCCCCTTCGGCTCGAGTCATCTGAAGAAGCTCGTCGATTAATCCCGCCAACCGGTTGATCTCTTTGTCTATCTGTGCGAGCGCGACGCTTGCATCGGGCCCCGATCTGGCTAGCGCCAGGGCGAAACGAAGCCGTGTGAGAGGGGACCGGAGCTCGTGGGAAACGTCCTGCAGCAACCTCCGCTCGGCAGTCAGGAGCGTTTCGATACGCTCCGCCATTTCATTGAATGAACGAGCCAGGTCTCCAATCTCGTCCCGCCGCTTGGAAGCGTACCTCGCCGACAGGTCCCCCTGCCCAAAACGGACCATCGTATTTCGAAGAGCTCGAACCGGTTTGGCCAACGACCAGGCGAGGACATAGGAGAGCAGAACAACGACGAGGACGATCCAGCCGTACGAGAGCAGATCAGAGAACGGGTCAAAGTCGAGCGGCGCGTCGATCAGGAGGAAGTAGCGACCGTCAGGCGAAGCACGTTTGACCAGGAACCTTCCAGGCGGCAGGAGCCGGAATCGCGGCCGTTCTTCAGCTTTCGCCAGAAGATCCCGGAGGTCATCTCCACTGGACAGGTCACGCCCGGTCGAATCGAGAAGGCGTTGACGTCCCGGAAACTTTCGCTCGTAGCGGGCGAGTGTTTGTGCGAGCGCCTCCTTCCCACCCGATTCGTATGAACGGACAGCCTCCTCGGTCAAGAAGGCGATCATTCTTCTGCCCATGTCGTGGCGGAGCTGCCCGGCGGATGCGAGCCAGAACGAAGTCACGACGTAGGCGGTCAGACTAAAGATCAGCAGACCAAAAGACCACAAGAGAATCCTGCGGAACATGTTCTCTACGCTTCGTCCCCCTCAGTTTCAGTGATGAACTGGTATCCCACCCCTCGCATGGTCCTAATCAAGTCGCGAGGTCCGAGCTTCTTGCGCAGACGGCTGATGTGAACATCGATAGCACGGTCGAAAGCCGTCACTTCCCGATTGTACAACTGTTGGGCGATGTCATCCCGCGAGACGACTCTACCGGCCAGATTCATGAGGATTTCGAGGATCTGGTACTCAATACTGGTCACGTCGATTTCAGCGTCGTCGCGGAACACGCGGCGAGAAGTAGGTTCCAGGCGAATCCCGCAAATCTGCAGCGGCGCTCGATCGGTCAGCGGGTAGGCCCGGCGCAGCACTGCGCGAATGCGGGCCACGAGCTCGCCTGGTTCGAAGGGTTTGGGCAAGTAGTCGTCGGCGCCAGACTCCAGGCCTCGAATCCGGCTCTGCGACTCCGTCCTTGCTGTCAGCATCAGGACCGGGATCCGGCTCTCCTTGCGCAGCCGGCGCAATACCTCGAAGCCGTCAAACCCGGGCATCATGACGTCAAGAACGACGAGGTCGTATTTTCGGGAAAGGGCATCCTTAAGCGCGTTAGGTCCGTTGTGGGCAGCGCCCACAATGAAGCCGTTTTGAATCAGGAACTCGCGCATCAGGGCGACCAACTCCTGGTCGTCGTCGGCGACAAGGATGCGCGATCCGAACGATCCAATCGTGGCCACGTGCACATTCTGCCTGAAAGACAACAAGGACAACAAGGGCAGCAAGGACTCAGCTGATAGCTGAGAAGGTATTAAAACATCGAAGATACATCAAAACCCCAACGGGGGCTAACATAGTCGTCAGGACGAGATCAAAGAACGCCCCAAAACACGGTCGGGAGAAATCTATCGCTTGACAACCGAACCCGCTGCGCCGTTCGCCCTTTCACCTCCAAATCAGGGCCGTCCAGCAGGTTTGACAAGGGCGGAGGATCTCGGCGAAAATAAAGCTTCCTGAAGGTGGCCCTGTCGTCTAGTGGCCTAGGACGCTGGCCTCTCACGCCGGTAACACGGGTTCGAATCCCGTCGGGGCTAAGCCTTTCAGAGGGGGTCCAAGACTCTTGCGACAGCCTCACCGATGACCTCCAAACTGCGCACGAAGGCGCGTTTCATTACCTCGCCTCTGAGAAAACTGTCCACGTCAACGCCCAACGATCGGACCGCCTGAATAGACCTCAATGTATCCTGGATTGGCTGGAAACACTCTGAGTCCTGTTCAGTAATGTGGAGTTGAGTGAGCT
>JBHGBF010000245.1:0-9853 GCA_041946865.1 Acidobacteriota bacterium
AGAAAGTCCACATTGCACTTCACATCAAAAACGGAGCCTCCAACGGGTTTGCATCACACGCCCGGTGCGCGGACGCCTGGTAACCGGGCATGCGCTTCTGCTATAAAACCTCCTATGTCAACAACCACCAAGAGAATGGCTCTGCCGGCAGTTTTTGTCCTTCTTCTGCCGGCCTTTTTGGCAGTAACCGAGCCCCAGGGCTCACGCAAAGAGTCTCCGGAGGCTGAGCGCCGGGAGTTCTTCCGGGCGAATTACACCAAGTACGAGCACCTGATCCCGATGCGGGACGGCGTGCGGCTGTTCACCTCGGTCTACGCTCCCAAGGACACCTCTCAGCCCTATCCCATCCTGCTCCAGAGGACACCGTATTCCGTGGCGCCGTACGGGGCGGACAATTACGAAGACCCGCAGGCCGGCCTCGACAAGTTCATTCGCGAGCGCTTCATCCTGGTCCGCCAGGACGTCCGCGGGCGGAACAAGTCCGAGGGGCAATTCGTCAACGACCGGCCCTATGTCCCGAACAAGACGGGCCCGAAAGACGTGGATGAATCGACCGACGCTTACGACACGATTGACTGGTTGGTGAAAAACGTTCCGAACAACAACGGCAAAGTCGGAATCTGGGGAATCTCCTACCCAGGGTTTTATGCCGCGATGGCGGCAATTGACGCCCATCCGGCGCTGAAGGCGGCCTCTCCTCAGGCGCCGATCGCCGACTGGTTCATGGGCGACGATTGGCGGCACAACGGCGCTTTCTTTGTCGCCCACGCCTTCAACTTCCTGCTCTTTTTCGGGCAGCCGTACGTGGAACCCGGGCAGGTTCCGCCGCAAGTCGTTGGTCGTTTTGAAAGAGGGACACCTGACGGCTACGACTTTTTTCTGCGCCTGGGGCCGCTGCGCAACATCGATCCGACCCTCTTCGGCCGTCAGGCAGATTACTGGAACGAGCTGCTGAGCCATGACTCGTACGATCAGTACTGGCAGGCGCGCAACATCAGGCCTCATATGAAGGACGTCCGCCCGGCCATGATGGAGGTGGGTGGCTGGTTTGACGCCGAGGACCTGCTGGGTCCGCTTGCGATTTATCGGGCGACCGAGTCGCAAAGCCCCCAGGCCAGTAACATGTTGGTCATGGGTCCGTGGTCGCACGGCGGCTGGATGAGAGGGGAAGGGGACAGGCTGGGGGACGTCCGTTTCGGATCGGAAACGGCCGCTTTCTTCCGCGAGCAGATCATGCTGCCCTTCTTTGCCTATCACCTGAAGGGCAAGGACGATCCCAAGCTGCCCGAGGCCTGTGTCTTCGAGACGGGGCGGAACCAGTGGCGCAGGCATGACCGGTGGCCTCCGGCTTCAGCCGTTGAGCGCACCTTTTTCCTGGCCCCGGGAGGCAAGTTGACGGCCGTTCAGGTCCAGGGAGGGACGGGCCGGGAATTCGATGAATACGTGAGTGATCCCTCCAAACCTGTCCCGTTTACTTCCGAGATCTCGGAGGGCATGACATACAACTACATGACCTCGGACCAACGCTTCGCCGCGCGCCGCCCGGACGTGCTGGTCTATGAGACGGAGCCCTTGGACCAGGACCTGACCGTGGCAGGGCCGATTGATTGCGCGCTCGAGGTGTCGACCACGGGGACCGATTCGGACTGGGTGGTCAAGCTGATAGACGTCTATCCCGGCAATTACCCCGACCCTGAGCCGAATCCGACACAGGTGCGCATGGGTGGGTACCAGCAGCTGGTCCGCGGAGAGCCGTTTCGCGGCCGGTTCCGGAACAGCTTTGAAAAACCCGAGCCCTTTGAGCCCGGTCGGGTCACCAGGGTCGCGTTCACCATGCCGGATGTCTATCACACCTTCCGGCGCGGTCATCGGATGATGGTTCACATCCAGAGTTCCTGGTTCCCGCTGGTCGACCGCAACCCGCAGAAGTTTGTCCCGATTCATGAGGCCACGGAGGCCGACTTCCAGAAAGCGACTCAGCGCGTCTACCACTCGGCCGAGCACCCATCGTCAATCAAACTGCGGGTGATCGCGCCATGACGTCGGACGGGCGGGCCTCCTCCGGAGTTTGAAGGCCTTGTCCAAAGCCTGTCAAAGGCTGGAACGCGCAAGAGGAGGGTCTCTGAATAACCGCAGTTTGATACTGATTAAGCACTCGGTTCCGGAAATCGACCCTGGGGTGCACCCATCCCAGTGGCGTTTGTCAGAAGTGGGGCGGCGAAAGTGTTCCCTGCTGGCTGAAAAGTTACCCAATTCGATCGATGTCTTTGTGAGCAGCTGCGAACCCAAAGCCGTCGAGACCGCTCAGATTCTGGCCGAACATCACGGCAAAGAATGGCAGATCTTTCCCGGGTTACATGAGCACGACCGGACCAATCTGCCCTTGCTTGCACCATGGCGGTTTGAAGCGTTGGTGGCTGAGTTCTTCAGACAGCCTGATCAGCTTGTGATGGGGAAAGAGACCGCAGAGGAGGCGTACAGACGTTTTGATCAGGCTGTCCTTTCGGTTGTGACGAAACATCGCGGGAGGAATATCGCAATTGTTTCCCATGGTACGGTTATCAGTCTGTATGTCTCCGGGGGCGTCGCACAGGTCGGGCATCGTCTGTGGCGACGACTCGGACTGCCTTCATGTATTGTCTTGTCAATGCCCGAGCGACGAATCCTGGACGTAAATTGGGGGGAGGTCTTATGAGAATTCGTTATGCGATCCTGCCTCTTGTATTGCTTTGTAATGGTTTAGTTTCGTTATTCGCTTCGGCTCAAGTCGCGAAACAAGCTGCAGCCGCTGCGGCATCACAGCCGAGCCTCGTATCATTATCGGCGGGCGCCCTGCTCGTCGTCTCACCCCCAGAGTACGGCGGGTCCTGGCCGGCTGTGGCGATCATCGATGGAAGTCCCCGGCGCGGTTGGGCGACACCCGAAGGTGTCATTTCGCCTCAGGTGTTCGTCATTGAGCTGCCCGAGCAGACCGTTCTTCAAACGCTGGCTTTCGATTTGGCCCGAACCGACCGTTCCGGCCGCGGCGCCAAGGACGTCCTGGTTGAAATGTCCAATGGCGGGCCGACGTCCGGCTTCCGAAAAATCGGCCAGGTGGTTCTCCGAGACAAGGAAGACAACCAGTCGTTCCCGGTGCAGGCGGATGTGCCCGGTCGGTGGGTCCGTCTTACCGTGCAAAGCAACCACGGGGCGAAGGACTACCTTGAACTGATGGAGTTCCGAGCCACTGGCAAGCAGCTGACTCACACTCCGGTGGCCAACATCTCAGGGACATACGACACTAACTACAGCCGGCTCCATGTTCGCCAGGAAGGAAGCTCACTGACCGGTTGCTATGAATACTCCAAGGGGGTATTGACGGGAGGGATCGAGGGCCGCGTCCTGAAGTTCACCTGGGTGGAGGGAACCCGTCGCGGGCCGGCGATCATGGTCGTGTCAGCCGACGGCAAGAAACTCGTCGGATTCTATTGGCACGAGAACCAGAAGGGGGCGCCGGCCGGAGTCTGGAACGGAGAGAAGATCAGCGATGAAGTGGGCTCGTGTCCTCACTGGGCTGGGGGTGCTGCCGAGCAACTGACGAAAGACCTCGAGGAGTTCGGCCGTGCCCGCGTCTACGGCATCAACTTCGACACCGACTCTGCGGTCATCCGCGACGAGTCGAAACAGACGCTCGAGCGGATTGTGTCGGTCCTCAAGAACAGGGCGGATTGGCAAGTGACTATCGAGGGTCACACGGACTCCACCGGCACTGCTGCGCACAACCAGGCCCTGTCAGAGAAGCGAGCTCGGTCAGTCAAGGATTTCTTGAGTGCGGCCGGCATTGACGCTTCCCGGCTCGAGACGGTCGGATTCGGCGCCTCCAAGCCTGTTGCAGACAATGAAACCGAGCTTGGCCGTGCTCAAAACCGGCGGGTCGAACTGGTGAAGTAGTAGTGTAAATGGGTGACGCGCTCGCTATTCAGCCGTAAAGCCGTTGAAACAAAAGCACTGGCGCTCGGTTCTGGCGCCGATTCCCAGGACAGACCGTGATTCCCCACCGAGGCCTGAATCAGTTTGGCCGTTTGATACCGGAGCTGCTCGAGCATCAGGATCGACTCTTAGACTCTATGAGACGTTCGAAACGCGCCTTTATGCCCTTCCTCTTGCTCTGCTCCTCGATGTAGAACTCGGCGGCGGCGCCATCCGTCAGGTCCGCAGGAATCTTGCTCGGACTGGTGATGACAGCAGGGCGATCATCCCCTTCAAATTGGGCGAACCAGCCCCCTTGTTCGCTGCGGTGAAGGACACCCGTTCGAGTCTGTCCCTTGTCCACCGGCTTTACCGCGGGCTTGACTGGGGGAGCTGGTGCGGGGGGCTCTGGAACTCTGGTTTCCTTTTGCGGCCGGCCTCTCAAAGGCCTGTTCTCAGAGGGCGCTATTGCGGGCTTTGGTGTGACTCCGTGCCAGTCTGGCTCCGTCTGGCCGGCCACTTTGTGGGGGCTGGGAAGAACAGGCCTCTCCTTGAATCGAGCCAGCTCCATGTAAGCAGTTTCGGCGACTCCTTCACGCCCTTGCCATTCGAGCAGCAGGAAAAGCGCATCCAGCCGAGCGATCCGGCGAAGTCCGTTGTTGCCGGGGATCAGCGTTTCACCAGCCTCGTGGGCATGGCGCAGCATTTCCTCGACAAAGATGCGGCGAAACCGTGCGCCGTCATCGCTTGTTGCTCCCGTCTCGGCCCAGCCCGTGTACCGCCGACTCCGATCGACCAGGTTGAGTCGCGTTGAGATCCGCACGCTGCCGAGCCCCAGGGGCTTGCCCATCCCCAGCCGGTGTGCACAGCCTTCCGGCAGTTCAAGCGCGATCAGTAACGCGCCGAGTTCAAGGTCTGTCAGGTTCTCAAACCGAATGCGGCCCTTGAACGTCACACCGGCCTTGATGGGCTTGATGAGGGTGTGCTGCGAATCCCGGGGATTTGGACTCAAAAGGTCTCGCAAGATTTCGTCGTGTCTCTCTGGCTCTCTTGCCTGAGCCAAGGCCTGCGAGTCCTCCCAGCGGTGCCAATAGAGCTTGTGGCCGCGGATCGTCGTCTGGTCGCCGTTCAGGTACGTGGTCAGCTTGTCCTTCAGCTTGTCCTTCTCAATCCCCCCGTCCTGAGTGAGGTAGTGCTGAAAAGTGGTCACCTTAGGGGAAGACAGGATGCGGGGGACGATCACATCCTCCAGCCACTCCGGACCGCCGTCAAATGCCACTGCATCTTCGAAGAAGACGCGCGCCGAATCCGCACTTCCTGTACCGGGGGGTTCAGGAACGTGAACCGCCCGAATCCTTCCGTCCGTCGCTCCCCGATGCCCTGGTGTTCAAGTGCCAGCAAATAATCGATCGGGATTTTGTCCTCGGACTGGAGGAGCAGAACAGATCCGGCCGCGACCGACCTGGCCTGCGGTAGTTCAAGGCGCCACCTCTGGTTGAACCCTCCCACGAGGTTGAAGGCCCACCGGATGCGTCGGAGGGTCACACGGCCGCCGAATCCGGATAACATCAACTCAGGCAACGAGGCAGGATCCATCTGGCCCGTCCGGGGATCGCGCGCGATGCAGTCCGAGGTGAGAAGCACCCGAAACAGAGCGCCGGCGCAGAGGTCTGTCGAGATCAACCCCTCGCCGGAAACCTCCCTGTTCTGGACTGGCCCCCAGACGACCTCAGCCTCACCGCCGTAACCCGCTCGTCTTGAGCGGCCGAGGCGAATCGGTCCGGTGAGTATCCGTTGGATCTGTTCAATGCGATATCCGCATTCCGATTCATCGGTTCCATGAACTTGAATCAGTCCTCCAAACGTCTGACCGTGCTGTAAGTACTCGTAAGTGAAAATTGCTCCGTGCGGGAGCTCACGACCGTCCCGTTTTTCTGTCCATGCTCTCCCTCGCTGCCTGTCTCGCTGATGATGAATGCGACTGCCAATCTCGGGGTTGACGCGGACGCGCTGCGCCGAGGTGAGCGAAACGTACTGCCACGGGAGCGCCGATAATGATTCTTCGGGCCAGGAGGCTTGATCCTGTCCCTCAAACGCCGCCAGGTCCAGGTGCCTGTCCGCTTCCTTAGAAGAGCGCAGCGAAGTGGAAGCCGGCAAGGTACGCCGCCCCCCGTCATCCAGAGGGTAGGCATGGAGACAGCGCACACTGCCGTCCAGGACAAGGGCGTCAAATAGCGAGCGGATTTCCGGTCGGGAGTCAGGATCGCCGAGTCGAGCGGCCAGAGCGCCTCGGATCGCGCCACCCGGAATGTAGCCCAGGGTGGCGGCACTGTTGGGATCGCCCCCGACGACATTCAAAATGGCAGGGGCGCGTAGCGACAGAGTGAACGGCAGATATCTTACGGTCATGAATGATTCTCCTGCGCAAGTGCGTTTGTCAAATCAGGATCGCCATTCAGCAGCAGCCGCACGAAGCCGCGGCCGCGATTTCGGCCTAATCCGGCATGTCGCGTCCCCAGAACGCTCAGAGCGAGACACCGCAAATCCTCTTCCCCTGGCTGGTTGATCCAAGCAATCGGCGCGTAGAGCCTCAACGTGCGAAGTGCGACCCGTATTGACCGCAAGGTAGTTTCTGCGGGCGCGCCGGTCGACCGCTCCTCGGAAGTCTGGCTTCGAGTATCCGTGAGGGCATCAAGGACTGCCGGCGGCAAAAGCGGATGAAGATTCCGATGCTCGGCCCAGGCTATCCACTCACCCACTGAGGCGTCGACTTGAGCGTCTCCGAAGCGGAGAATCGAAATCTCAGCCAGATCGCCGATGGGACCCCAGACACGCGACCCAGCCTCGCGAAGGTCGGGAAAACAGCTTGCCATAGTCAGCCAGGAATCCCTGATCAGGCCGCGCAAGGTTTTCCCGCTCAAACAAGGCAGGCCGAGATCATCATGCTCGATTTCCACGTCAACTGAGCCGGGCGTGCTCTCGCCCCGGCTGAACGATGTGTCGGCGAGCAGGTCAATCGTGATGTGATCCGGGATTGTCATGATTCACCTCCCAACGGCAGGTGCACGTCGACGAGCTCAATCGCGTCCAGAAGAGGAGTCCGGTCGCCGTTGAAGCCCGACTCATCAAGACCAGTCGGCAGGGCAAGCTGGCGGTCCACAACCTGCCAGGCGTGGAGAGCCGTTAGAACGGCATTCGGCCCCTCCCGGGCCAGCGATGCCAAAGCCTTGACCTTGTTCCGCCGCCGCCCCCAGCCCGGGCCACGCAGGCCGGTCCCACCTGTTCCAAGAAGTGTTCCGGAAAGCCAGGACCAGGTTCCGCCGTCACTCACGGAGCTTCCCAGGCGGTATGGCCGGCATGTCAGTTGAAGGCCGTTTGCCCGATACAGCCGATCCCGGAATTCGTGAACCCGCTCCGTCGGACGGGCAACGCCGATGTGCCAATCCAGCCAGCAGCCCGCATCCTGCTGTTGACGTCGCACAGACTTCGCGTGCGAGCAGAGTTTTTCTGCAAGTTCGTATGCTCTTGCAAACGGATAATGTGCCCGCACAATCGCCACGCCTGCGCACGCACTCATCTTCCCCAGATGCGGGCAGTCACTACCGCCGATCTCGCGTAGCGCCGTGGCCGCAAGGTCGAGGCCGAGCCGGCCATCGCACAGGAAAGTGAGGTCGTCTCCTCCGAGTAAGACAGGTCGAAGTGGAAGCTTTTTAGGCCACAGTTTAAAGTTCAATCTTGGAACCGAACCTTGAAGGTAGCTATCGTGAATCGCTGCCACGACACGCTCAACAATGCGTTGCCAAATTCGGCGAAGCTGTTTGTCGATCCATCCCGACCACTCGCGGTACTGACCCAGCACGGCCGTATTATCGAGGCGCGTCTCCACGCAGCCCGACAGCCAGCTGCGGATTCTTTCTCCTACGTCGTTGGCATCCACGTGGACGACCGCCAGCAGGCTGGTATCTCCCCGAGTCCGGCCCATCTCATCAATTTCAGCGGGAAACTGCCAGCCCGGGGCGAGTTCAAGGTCCTTCGTCCATCGGGCCTCAGCGTCCCGCCGAACGTCGGCGCTGCGCCAGCTCTCGACCTCTCTGGAAATTGGCGAAGAGTCCAGAGGGTCAATCGTAGACGCAGGAAGCCCAGTGACTCTACAGGCGGCTGTCACAGCCAGACCGAGTGCATCGGCATTCGGCTTCCGTTCGAGCTTCCTGCGAGCCAGGACGACTTGTAGGTCCCGCAGAGATTCCGCAAGTCCGTTTTGCGTTGGACAGTGCGCGACAACGAATTCCAATCCAGGCGCGTTCTCGAGTACATCTCGTGTGTAGGCACCAGTAAATCTCTTTGCCTCGTCCCTCGAATCGAATGCCAGGACGGCGGATCCGCCCCCGGCATGAAGCACCTGATTGCGCCAGCCCTGGAGCGCCCCATCACAGGAGGTAGCCCATTGGACGAGCCACGAAGCCGAGTTTGTTGTCCGTCGTGCAAGAGATCACGTAGAGGCGGTGGTTGCGAATCAGAGCCACGTCAATCTGAAACTGTCGACCTTTAAGCCGCCAATAAACTCCCTGAGATGGGCTTACGCCGGTTGCATCCTTGATCCAGGCGGCAACCGCCACTTCGAGCCACTCGCCGCCCAAAAAGCGCTGCCATGCCTTGAATCGGTTGTCATCCCATTCTTCTTCCGGAACCTGTATCGCCGAAAGCGTCAGACCGACGTCCTGTGGGCGCCAGGGGCTTTCGAGTGCCTTCTGTAGCTTACCCGCTTCCTTAAAGCGCTGCGCCGTGTCGCACAGACTCTTTGCAGAACCGGCGTCCAGGGCTACTTTGGCCGCAACGATACGCCCATCCTTCTCGGTCGGCCCGTCCGCAGACGACGGGAGCATCTCGCACCCATGGAGCCGCCCGATCAGATCCAGCGTTAGTGCGACGTCTTGATCTTCTAGGTTTTCAATCCGGCCGTCGTCGAAGAAGAGACATCGCGCTCCATCATTCAAATACGAGGCGTTCTTGTCGTTGCCCCCGTTTTCCCGGAAAGCCATTCGCGCATGGGCTGCCATTATTTTTGTGCCGCCGGTATAGTTGAGATGTACCTGCTCAAGGTCACTGTCGCCGATCACCCGTCTCACGGCTTCTGCGATCTCTCTCGCGTCTGAGGCCCTCGTAAGTCCTCTCATCTCAACCGGTGTCTGGTTACCGAGAACGCGATTTAGCCTTTCAGCGGGCTCCCGAGTCTCAGGCGTATGGATCAAGAATAGTCTCTTGGGTTGGAGGAGCTTAGCAGTGAGGTAATTCGGAAGGGGATTGGATCCCACCAGTAGTATCAACGTGTCACATGGCCTCATCTTATTGCCCTCCTGTCAGAGCAGTCGGCCGCTGATTTCCTGGACCTGATGTGTCGCTTCAGCGATCTCCTCCATTGAAACCCGGCGGCCTGCGCCGATCCTTGATCGGCGGATGCAGGGCGGGTTCGTGTCGCGCTGGGTCACTATATAAAGCACCAGTAGCAATCCCGGCGCTCCTCGTGCACACGCCGTTCGTTGGGCGTGAGCACCACGAGCCGCTTGGCACGCCGATGCCTTTCCCTGCAATCAGGCACAGTTCACCCGAGTTCAAATCCAGGCTGGTGACTTCCGAATCAGCGAGACCACTCATCCAAGCCTCATAGCTTCAATGGGGCCGTGGCGTGGTAGCCACGAAATCGCCGAGTACGCAAAGAGTACAATAACGAATCCGGGTGCTTCAATGGGGCCGTGGCCTGGTGACCACGGAAACGTGGTAACCCCTCAGTTTTTTCTTCGGAGTGTGGCTCCAGCGGCGGAAATGGCGGCGAACATGCGCTCGGGATGTGGTAACCCCTCAGTTTTTTCTTCGGAGTGTGGCAGCAACGAGGAGAGAGGCCGGTGCT
>JBHGBF010000246.1:0-8351 GCA_041946865.1 Acidobacteriota bacterium
GCGAGCCCGGCAACCGGACTCTGGAGAGTCCGGCCACGATAAAAGCCGCTTGAATTTTCTGTATCGTGGGTGCCCCAAGGGGCATGATGGACTCCGAAAGAGTGCTCGCAACTCCCGGCGCTTCAGAGGCACGGGTATCCAGAAGCGCTTCGTACTTACATACGTCCACTGGAGAGGAAAGCCATGCTCGGGAAAATGCTCAAGTAGGGGCCGTCGAGCCACTTTGAAACCGGCCCGCCGTGGGGTACGACCGGCCTCCGCCTTTCTCTGTCTTTCTCTGTGGCTGAAGCCTTTAAGTTTTGTCGGGTTACCCTTTGCCCCTCACAAGTCCTTGCTGTATTTGTTGCTGACCAGGTTGCGCGAATCGGTCGCCTGAATCTCCACGCGGTCGGGGGACACTTTCCCGAAAGGCGTCGTGATTCCCAAGTCCTGGAAGGTGTAGGAGATCGTTCCACTTGTCAGACCGGCCAGGTTCACGTCCGCCGGAGAATTGATCGTCGTCGTATTGTGCAAGTTCGGCCCGCGGTACCAGAAGAACTCAAGCTTAACGATGTCGCCGTCCGGGTCCGACAACTGGACGTCGGCCTTGACCGAATAGTTCGCCAGCTTGGTGAGGGTGGCCGCCTGAATGGCGGGCGCCGTCCCGGCATAGCCTTCTCCGGTCACAGAGACTGTAACGGTGGGGTGGGCGGGGTCGTCACTCGTGACAGTCAGAGTATCGGAGACCACGCCGGCGTCAGTCGGAGCGAAAGTCACAGTCACCGCCTGCTGGGCGCCGGGGGCCACCGAGAAAGGAAGCGCCGGCGCCGACACCGTAAAGACCGCTGAGGTCTTGGCGATGGACTGGACGGTCAGGGTCGCCGTCCCGCTGTTTTGAACTGTAAAGATCAGCTGCCTGGTTTCCCCCGTGTTCACTGTGTCGAAGTCAAGGCTCGCCGGTGAAACCTGGATTTGCGGCTGCGGAGCGGGGCTGACCGCAAAAGCCACGCCATTGGAGAGACCGCCTCCCGGCGCCGGATTCAGGACCGTGACCGTGGCTGTGCCGGCCGTCGCGGTATCGGAAGCCGGAACCGAGGCAGTCAGCTGATTGGCGCTGACAAAAGTGGTCGAACGCGCGGCGCCGTTCCAGTGGACCTCGGCGCCGGATACAAAATCCGCGCCGTTGACTGTCAGCGTAAACGCCGGACCACCAGCCGTCGCGGAGCCGGGGCTAAGACTCGTGACAGCCGGGACCGGGTTAAGCGCCGGCGGGTTGTATAAGGTTGTGATCACGGGAAAGGTGGTGAGGATGGCGCCCTGCTGCTTGAGGGCAACTGCTGAGACGGGAAGCGCCGATTCCGCTTCGAGCACTCCCGCAAAGCTGTCGGCCAGGGCGAACAACCCGGTGACGTACTGGGGAGAGTGCTGACCCGGCCCGAGAGGGACGTTAGCGGTTCCCAGCAAAGCCCCGGTCCTGTCTCGCAGCGTAAGCCCGAGGTCCGTCGCCGCCGGGGACACATTCGCAAAAGCGACACCCGTGTTCGAGGCGTTTTTCTGGTAAAGAACGGGGATAACAAAGCGCGTCCCGGCGGGCGAAGCTCCGACTCCCGCCTCGACCAGGGTATTCCCGCCGCCGTCCCGCTGGGTAAAGAGAATCGTCCCGCCCACCGGACCCGAGGCGGTCAACCGCGCATAGCCGGCCTCCAGCGGCCCCGAGCCGTCCGTCTGCAGCAGGGCGGATCCCCCTTCGGCAACCGTCAAGGGAAACTCCGAGCCGATCCGGCCGTCGCTCAAACGCAGGTTGAAAGCGGCGCCGGTCGATTTGTAGAATCCGACTTTGGCCGTTACTGTGGCCGCCGTTCGGTTGACCACCAGGAGAGAGGAAAGGAAGCTGCCGCCCGGGAACGTCCCATTGGCGACTTGCGGGAAAACCAGCTCGTTCACCCCGTCCGCCGGCAAATCCAGTTGAGCGCTGTTGGTCACCGACCCGTCATGGCTGGTAAGCGAGACGCTCTCGCCTGCGGCATCGCAGGCTTGGACCTCCACCAGCTGGAGAGGGGCGGTGGCGCCCGCCGCAGCGGCGCCTGAGAGCTGCAGAATCAGGTGGGCAACCGTGCCCTGGCCTTGGCGCAACGCCGCCAGAGAGCTGGAGAAAACAACAACGGAGACCTCGTTCCCGGCGGGACTTGCGCCGAGCGTGTGTCCGGCCAGCAAATCGCCCGGGATCGGCATCACCGCGCCCGGCGCCGAAACCAGACTGGGATCAAACTTCACCCGAAACTGCAGACCGGCAATCTCCTGTCCGCCGCTGAGTGTAATGGGGACCAGGAATCTGCCTCCCGCCTGGGCCTTGATGTTGGGAATTCCGAGGTCAGCCGCCGCGAACAAGGAATTCAGCGGGAGGAAGAACAGGAAAAGCATGCTTGACGCCAGGGACGGCCCCAGCCTTCGCCGGGCCCGGCCACGATAGAACAGAATCGCCTGGCACCCGGCCAGGATCCCGAGCGACAACCCTTGGGCCACACTGAAAGGCCCGAACTGCAGACCCGAGGCGTCGGCACGAACGTACTCAACCAGAAGGCGAAACACGGCGTAGGCCGAGATCGCAAAAAGAAACGTCCTTCCCGGCTGCTTTAACCCGACGCCTGCCGCGTACTCGCGGCGAAGCCACCACAGAGCGATTCCGAAGACCAGCAGCCCAAATATCGACTCGTACAGTTGCGTCGGGTGGACGGGCAGCGACAACGGCGCATCGGGAGCGAGCAGCCCCGCCTTTACGTGCTGGCGCCAGGCGTGATGCGGCGGCGGAAAACAGACGGCCCAGGGAAGGTCCGTCGTCTTCCCCCAGTTGCAGCCGGCCAGAAAGCAGCCTGTCCGGCCCAGGAAGAGGCCGAGCGCCAGGCCGGGAACCGTGGCGTCGAGGTAGACTCCGACCGACTGCCCCCGACGGCGCAGGCAGATCGCACCGGCCAGGAACCCGAAGAGACCGCCCAGCAACGCCAGCCCGCCTTGAGTTGGATCAATGAGGCGGCGCCACGGCGCCCTCGCAAACTGGTCCCAGTACTGAACGGCATAGATCAGTCGCGCCATCGGGAACAGGAAAAGCAGAGAGTAAAAGATCGCCTGCGCCGCATCGTCCCGATTCATACCGGCGCGCCGGCAGCGGCGCAGCGTGATCCAGGCGCCGGCGATCAGCGCCAGGGTCAGCATGAACCAGTAGTCCGGGACCAGGAAGCTCCCTTGTTCGAGTCCGAGTCCCGCGATGATCCGGGATCTCATAGTCCTCCGCCGTCGGTGCTCATTGGTAGGCGTTTCCCTTCATCGAAATCCTGACCACCGGGAATTTGGGATCATTGGTCGTCACGACGAGCGTGGCGCCCTTGGCACCCGTCGAGGTCGGGGTAAAGACGGTCCAGACATCCGTGTATTCTCCAGGAGCGACGTAAAACGGCGGCTGCGGCTGACCCGGCTTCAGCGCAAACCATTGTGGCCCCGGCTCCTCCAAAACGATCGAGTGAATAACGAGGTTCTCGGCGCCGCGGTTGTAGATGGTGCAGTAATTCTCGTCCGACTTCCGATCGCCGCTCAGGTATACAAACGAATAAGACCCTTTCGCCTCGATTCTGGGACCCCTTGGAGCGTCCTGGGCATTCGACCGCGACCAGGGCACATCCACACCGGGCGCCTGCCTGATACCTACGCACTGGCTCGCCGAGCAGACCTCCAGTTCGCCCTTGACCAGGCTCGCCATTCCGGAAGCCTGCGGCGTCACGATCAGGCAACTCGTCAGTATTCCCTGTCGCCCGAAGCTTATGTTCTCATACACTTCCGGATGCTCCGTAACTTTGACCGTTACAGCAAGCCTGGACCCGGTTGGCGTCTGGCTGAGGATCGTCATTCCGGTACCAGGCCTCACGTTCCAGGGACGGGGTACGAGAAAAGTACTGTTGGCATCTCCACAATCGTCCTGCTTGAAATAAAAGGTGGTCGTCGCACCCGCGTCAAGGTCCAGCTTCTCGATCTCTGGATCGCCCCAGGCACAAATCCTGAAGAGTCTTGGCGGGTCGTCTCCCTCCTCTTCGGTCTTGCAGCAGTCCTCCTTCTTGGGAGCAAGATTGAACAGGGCGAACAACGCCAGCAGCAGCGCCAGCTTCACCGTCGGATTGATTCTCGGCAGCTCGACTTTCATGGCATCGTTATCGTCCTGGTCATTTGGACCAGCATTTCCGAATTGCGGAAGAACAGCCAGCGCGCTGATCCTGCTTCAATAGAGGCGTTGATAGAGGTGCCCGCAGGCGCGACATACCACGGTTTGCTGAACTCCAGAAAAAGCCTCGCGTCGAGCAGGTCGCCGATCCATTCGCTGCTGAGCGCCGTTTCGATCGTCACGCCGCCCTGGCCGTCGGCATTTGCCGATACATAGATGGGGAACTGGAGGCTGGAGCCTGACCTCAATTCAAAGAAATGCCGGCGAGCCCCGCTTGCCTCCTGGCCGCCGTAGACGATCTGATAAATCTCGATATCGTAGGCGTCGATCAATGATGCCGAGCCGGCAGAGTCCCCGACAGTCAGCAAGGCCGTATTAATGGATCCCTTGTCGAGCACGATCTTGGACGACGCTATCCCCACTTCCCAATTGGGCTGCTGGAGCAAGAGCGTCAGACAGGCAGGGCTTCCCGGCGGCCGGCTCACCAGGAAGAGGTCGGCGGTCGGGTGAAAGCGCGCCCAGAATTCGTGCGGATTGCTCTTCCTGCCGTTGACGCTGACCTCGACCGCACCGCTCTGCGCCTCGTCGGGCACGTAAACGGCCAGGCGGTCCGCCCCCGCGCTCTTGATGATTGCCGGCACGCGCGTCCCGCCCGGACCGGCGAAGGTCACCTGGTTTTCGGCGGGAACGGTGCTGAAACCCGAACCCAGCAGCCACACTTCCCGTCCGATTTCCCCTCGGTCGGGATAGATGCTCCGTATCGCCGGCCCACCACTCGGCGCAGCAACCGTCTTGAAACTGCGCGTCCGCACCACGGTGATCGGGACGTTCCTGGTTTCGTTCACACTCACTGAGGTGAAAACTGCCGTGATGTTGAAGGTCTCGTCCGGCCCTGCCGGCAGGCCGTAAATGTCGCGATACAGGATGAAGTGTGTTGTCGTGCCGGTCCGGAACACCGATTCGGGACCAGGTGTCGGCTCGTCAAAAATGGTCAGGACGCCCGGTTCGCACGTACCCTTGCCGATCGTGTCGAGTCCGTACTCGTATTCCCTGACGATTTCGAAGTTGACGTTGTTCGTCCCTTCCTTCCCGGTAACCCGTGCAGCGTTGAAGTCGGTGTCATCCTCATCCCCGAAGCCGACATAGCCGTCGGCGGGCACTTTGGAGAAATCAGTCGTCCCCTTCTCTATCTTGATTCGTGTCCGAGCCGTGCGCATGTCGTTGAAGTAGTTGTTGACGCGAATCGTGAATGCCGGAGACGAACCTGCCAACAGGGTGTGAGGAATGATGTCGAAGTCAGGACTGTACTTGGGGTTCTGGACTCTGACCGTGGCAGTGTCAGTCGCTGGTGTCGGCGCGCTGTCCTCGACCTGCACCGTGACGTCGGCTGAGCCGTATTCGCCCGCAGACAAACCGGTTACCTCCACGACATTGCCTTTCAGCTCGACCTTGGCGGTGACCTGCTGCTCGGCCGAAAGGGGTTTCAGCTTGTAGGGCGGAGTACCGCCTCCAATGAGTAAGTACTCCTTCCCCGTGCCGGGCGGCATGAGAAGAACGGCCGAGCTGGGCCTGATATCAAGTGCTGCGGCGCCCGTGGTGACTTCAAAGCCCACGGCTGCGGTCGATTGGCCGCTGACGGTAACGTCCACTGCATAGACCCCTGGGGTCATTGTCGGCGGAACCGTCCCGGAGATAGTCGTTTCCGTGGCCGCCGTAAGAGTCGCGCTGACGCCCTGGCTCGTCCCGCTCTTTGAGAATGTGACGGTGTTATTCGCGAGGACCGGACTGAATCCTTTGCCCAGCAGCGTAAAGGCCGAGCCGGCCGGCCCCTTCTTCGGCGCCATGTACCGAATCCAGAAAACAGCCGGAAGCGGCGTCTCAGCGGAGTTGATCGTGAAGACCAGCGCACTCGACACTCCTCCGCCGGGAGGCGGACTCTGCACCCTCACCAGGACACCGTCGGCGCTGGCGACATCTGCAGCCGCAACGGCCGCTTGAAGCTGAGCAGCACTGACGAACGTCGTCGGTCGCACCTCCCCGTCCCAGAGCACCTTTGAGTCACTGACGAAGTTGGTGCCGGTAACGGTGAGCGTCAGAACCCCGCCGCCTGCCGTAACCGAGCTGGGCGTCAGGCTGGTGAGTGTCGGAGAAGGGTTGGCAGCCGTAAGCCCGGCGCCACTGACGTTTACGACCGCATTCATCGCCGCGCCGCCCGAGCTGGCCGAAATGGTGATTGTGCCGGAGTGAGTCGCGACCGAAGAGGGCGAGTAACGAACCGTGACCGCCCGCTCGGCGCCCGGCCCGACCTCAAACGGAACCGCCGGCGACACGGCCTCAAACTGCGGGTTAGTGCTGGAAACGGCCGTAATCGTCAGCTTCGCATTTCCTCCGTTTGAGACTGCCAAGGTCAGGTCCTTGCCTGTCCCGACGCGCACGTCGCCGAAGCTGAGGCTTGCCGGCGTGACCAGGAGCGTCCCTTGGCAGTCGACCAGGAGCTTGCGTCGCGTGATGTGTTGCACCAGGCGGACGATGTCCAGGACGTCGACCTGGTTATCCTGGTTCACATCCGCCACAATCAGCAAGTCACCCGACAGCGGCGTCTTCCCGAGGATGTGCGCCTGGATGGCGACTACGTCCCGGATGTCACGCTGTTCGTCGTGGTTCACGTCGCCGGGACAGATGGTCTCGACCGAAGCATAAGTGGGAAAACCGAACCAGCCGGGAGAAAGGAAGCGGATCGCCAGGCAGCCGCCGGCGGCGACGAACAGGCCGATGAGCCCAAGCTTGAAGATTTTCGTTCGCATCTCGCGCTCCCCCCTCGGGCGCGGTGCTTATTGCATCTCGATCACTGGGAATGTCGTCAGCAAGTTCCCCTCCAGCTTCAGAGCAATTGCTGATATCGGCGCTGTCGCCGCCACTTCAATCGAGCCGCTAAATTCGGGATGGTCCTGCAGCACCGGGAAAAACTCGCTGGCGAACTTGGGCATGTGCTGTCCGGCTGCCAGCGGCACCGGCTTCGTTCCCTGCGCAGTCCCCGCCTGGTCCCGCAGCGTTAAGACGAGGTCGACCGCCCGATTCGAACCGTTCGCAAAAGCGATGCCGGTGTCGGACCGGCCGCGAACGAAGATCAGCGGCACCGAGAACCGAGTCCCCCGCCGGCTGTCCCCCACGCCGGACTCGCTGACGCACTGACTGCCGGGGCTCAGCTGGCTGAAGAGAATCGTTCCTCCCAAAGGACCGTTGCCCGACACCTGCGCGTAACCAAACAGGAATGGCCCGGTCCCATCCGTCTGCAGCATCACGGCGCCGCGGCTCGGCGCTGTGAACGAGAATTTCGAACCCGTCTGCCCGCCAATCATTCGAACCGACATCGGACTTCCGTCGGACTGGCAGAAGCTCACCTCACCGCCTGTCGCCGTCGTTGTCCGGTTTACCAGAATCAACGTCGTGATATAGCTGCCGACGCCAAAGTCGCCGTTGGCGATTTGCGGAAACACCACGGTGTTGGCCCCGGCAACAGGGTCGGCGGCCTGGGTCGAAAGCGTGACCGACCCTGGCTGCGTCACCACGGTGACGCGGTTGCCTTCGGCATCAGCCGCCTGAACGTCCGAAAGCTGCACTTGGGACGCGCTTTCGGCCGCAGCCGAGCCGGAGCTCTGGAAGATCAGGTTCACGACCGTCCCCTTTCCTTCTTTCAGCGACGAAAGGGAGGCGGAAAACAAGACGACAGTCACGCGGGCGGATTCACGGCGGCATCCCAGGCTGTGGTCTTCCAGAGCCTCGCCGGGCAGGAGGGAAGCATCATCCCGAAGGCCCAGAAGACTCGCGTCCCAGCTCACAGTGAATTGAAGGGCGGTGATGTTTTTTCCGTCGGAAATCAGCAAAGGGAACGCGACCGCGTCGCCGGGGTTGACTCTCAGGACAGGAGCCCTGAGCTCCACCTGTCCCGCCGCAAAACCGCATGTCAGGACGAACAACAACCCGAGCGATAGTCGCTTCATGTGGTGCCGTGTTGTGGCTTGCCCTTTTATCATTAGGTTACAACCACAAGCAAGCGGAAAGCGATCTCCTGTGTAACCCCTCAGTTTTTTGTTCGGAGTGTGGCATCCGGAAAACACCTATCGGAGTGGAGACGGGCGGTTATAGTGGCCGGACTCTCCAGAGT
>JBHGBF010000247.1:0-8344 GCA_041946865.1 Acidobacteriota bacterium
CGTCCCACAATGCACAACCCTACCCTGAAAGCAAGAAAAAAAGGTTGCCGGGTCCGTGGTGACACACGACGGCGGGGTTACCCGTGGGCCTGGCGGGCCCGATTTCTGTTGCCTAGCCGCGCGACAAAGCGCTATATTCGGTTCATTCAAGCACTTCCGTGTTTTGGCTTTCGGCGGTTCAGATTAAGGGAAGGAGCGGCTATCGTGGACAAACCGGCGAATCAGAGCAACGCGGCAGGGGGAGCACGATACCTTGAATGCTTTGGTTTCGCTTCCGGCATTGTTCATTGTCTCCCATCCGAAGTCGCGCCGGCTTTCGAGCATTTCGGCATTTCGGCGGTGTGCTTCGAGACGGCATCGAGGTGGTAACTTGAATCCAGTTGCTTCTCCCCGCATCCACTCGACGGTTCATGGCCGATTCTTGCCTAGAATCCCGAGCTGTTGCCAGATGTACAGGCTGAACCAACGAATTTCGCAGAACGCGTATTATCGGAAATGGGAAACACCTTAACAAAAACAAACAAAAACCCTTGAAAGGAGGGCATATGTTCGACAGAATCCGCATAGGAGTTGTGTTGTTCGCAGTGCTCCTCCTTATGGAGGAAGTTGTATCTGGGCAGGACAGGCAGTTGCTTGTCAGCGCTCAGATCGCGGTCGGCTGGATGGGAAATCCGGGAGAGCCCGGTTCGGTCCAGGCCATCACCGAGGTTAACTTCGTCAATTCTGATATGAATCCTGCTTCCGTAGTTATGGATACATATCGGGATTCGGGGTTACCTCTGGTTGTGAAGAAGACTCGACCTAATGGGCTTGCGTCACAAGGATCATCATTGACCGTCAATCTCACGGGTTTTAGCAGTACGCAGTATGTCTTGTCGGTATGTGATGATAACTGGGCTGGCAATTGCCCTTCCCCCGATTTGAGAAAGGGGTGGGCAGTGCTGGATATTCCCCGGACAATGATTGTGGAAGTGACATATAAAATCCTCGATTATCAAGGTAAGGTCATTTCTGCAGTTGGCGTGGCTGTCCAGGAGCCCGGTAACGAGTTCGTTTTCTTCGGCAAGTCGAAGAACGGTTCCGCGACGGCGTTTGCCATTGCCAATCCGAACTACACCGATACTTTGGTCTCGGTCGAAGTTTTGGACAGCAACGGCAATATCGTGGGGCAGAAAGATGTCCCCATGAAAGCCAAAGAGCAGGTTGCCATGTTCCTGCAGGAGCTTTTCCCTGCGGTGGCAAACAACTTGCCCGCCGGCCAAGTCCGCATCAGTTCTCCCACGAACAAGATAGCGATTCTTGTCCTCGGGAGCCATGCCGGTGTGACGGGCCCCCAGCTTTCCGGCGCGGCTGTCCATGCCGTTGTTCGCTAGTCCCAAATCGTTTTACCCCGTAGAGTGCCATTATACTCTGCGGGGAGTTTTATTTCGCAGAACGCGTATTATCGGAAATGGGAAACCCTGGCGAGGATTCGACTTACAGATCGAGCAGCCAGCCTTGATCACTCTTAGCGGCTGAGCCTAAAGCACTTGCCTGACATCGCCGAGTTGTCGAAAACCCTTTTTCGACAACTCGCCTCAGGGCCGCATCGACACACTTCGATCTCTCATTATTTCAACTGAATAGCTGACCCCTCTTGGCGGATGATTAGATCATCTGTCGAAAACCATGTGATCCGGTGCGATCGACACCCTCGCCATGGGAACCATCAGTTGCCGCGGCGGGGGCTTTCTTTCGGCTTTTCATCGAAAACTCCCCTCGACAAATGGCCCGATCTTGTTTTCGAACCGGCCTTTGGTCCTTCTTGGTGACACCAGACAAGGAGGGTTAGTGACTATGCAAACCAGTGAAGGTGCACCAGTGTTCGAATCTGTTCGGCTGGAATTCATCCAATTCCTGCGTGCGGCTGGCCGGGCGCCGGCCACGATCAAGGCTTACGACTGTGACTTGAAGCGCATCTTAACTGCAGGTGGCATACTCTCGCTTCACGATTTCCAAGAAGACACGCTGAGCACGGCAATCGTGCAATGGGGGACCGGGGATGGCGGCGATGGTTGCCCGGCCAGGAGCGAAGCCACCGTGAACCGTGCAAAGAGCGCGATAAGGGCCTTTGCCAAGTGGTGCAAGCTGCGCGGCTATTTGGATCGGGATTTCTCGGAGACGCTTCCTTTGGTCAGATCAGTCCCTCGCCGGACGGTGCCGATGGCTCTCGAAGAGGCCCGGAGGTTGCTCACAACCATCGCCGAATCCAAGGATCCGCTGGCCGGCCGGGACCACCTGCTGTTCTCGCTTTATGCGGTCACCGGTATGAGATGCTCAGAAGTGGTGGCGCTCCAGATCGGTGACTACGATCGAGTGCGCAAGTCGTTGCACCCACGAAACACCAAATGTCGGGTGGAACGACATCACCCGGTTCCGCCGCGGCTGGCAGAACGCCTTGAAACATTCTGCGAATCCAGATTTCGGCCAAACGGTGCCTCGCTCCCCTTGTTCACCGGCCGCTGCCCGCACCGGTCTCTTTCCACGAGAGCGGTGCAGATGCGGCTGGACCACTGGAAGCGTAGATCGGGTATCCGCGACGTCCTGAGCGTGCACTCCTTTCGAGCGGGTCTGGCCACGCACCTTCACCGGACGACGGGCGACTTGCTTCTGGTGGCGCACGCGCTGGGTCACGTCGATCTGCGGACAGCCGAGCGATACGTCTTCTGGGACGAGGAAGAGCTACGAGAGGCGTTGGCCGAAACCGAAGAAAGCCTGCAAGCCTGGTGACCGGGTCCCGTCACCTACCACCGCATCCGGTACGGTTGGTAAGTGGATTCTCCTTTGATCAGGTTGGCCAGATGGACCGCCTGCCTTTCGAGGAGAGCGGCGGGCGTCAAACTCGCGGATCTCCAGCGCACCCCAGCCCGCCAGCTCTTGTTAAATGCAGCTGCCAGACGGCGGCGCGTGCTTGTCCGCAGCAGGCCCTGACTATTGCTCTTCGGCACGAACCCCCTGCCCAGCATGCCCAACACGAGCCGATCGGCAAAGGGAGCTCGGAACTCCTCAATGAGGTCGAACACGAGGCTACCCTGATCCCGGTGGGAACCGTGTACGAGACCGAAGTACGGATCCAGCCCCGCCTTGACGACGGCGCGCCACACCTCTCCGTAGAGGATGCCGTAAACATAGTTGATGCATTGATTGACAACGTCCTTCGGTGACGAGTGACATCGGCCGGAAAAGCCCAGCGACTCGGGGACAAGCTGGATCAATTGGGCCCAGTAGAGCGCAGCGGCCTGGCCTTCGTAGCCCATCGCTACGGACCGAAGCCCTGGAGTGGAGGGATCCAACAGAGTTATCCGCTGGCCCAGATCACGGATCGCGCGGGACGCGTGCGCCAGCTCTTCCGATCTTGTGGGATCTGTCTTTTTGCGGTACTTGCCGAAGTATCGCAGCACAGCTGCCTGATTTCCGCATTTTGCGGCCAGCATTCTCAAGGCCGCCTGGACAACATCGGGATCGTCACGGCGAAGCACTTGTTGGCCCCGAAGGAAAGAGCGCGTGGAAAGGATCGGATTGAGGACGGCCACTGGAGGGCCAACCAACGGCGCGAGCACCAGGGGAATGTCCATTTCGGCCAGTTTGATCTGAAGTTGCACGGCCACGGTCATGCCGAGACCCTGTAAGAATATGAGCCCAATATCGTGCAGTTGGGTCTCGTATACGACCGATTTCCGGCGTTTGACCACAAGGCGATCATTTTTCAGCGAAAGATAGGAGCCATTGGCGAGCAAATACAACCGGCCGCGGTCTTTCAAGACGCCGTCGTTCTGCGGTTCCTGCTCTTCCGCGAGAGCGTCAGAACCCGACCCTACGATGACCGTTGACCGGCCCTTCGCCTGGACGCCTGTGACGCCGGTCTCCGCTGGCGTGCCTCGTGGGACGGTCGTATCTTCAGGATAGACGTCGAGCAGCGCGGAAGCGATCGGCGTCAGGGTGGCCTCGGTTGTCAACTCGGGTTGAGGCATGCAGAACCGCTCGCGGCAGATCCACGCCGGGTCTTCGCGGATTTCGACCGGGAGCAGTTCGAGCGCCATCTCTTCGACCGTCCCGTCCAGGCGCCTCAACTGCGCCTCGATCTCGGGCTCGTCCGGGAGACCGAAGTAGTTTCGGAAACCGCGGACAGTGGAGTTGATTCTCCCGAGAGCGGCCGAACGTTCCAGGAAGCTGAGCGCACGGTTTCCCAGTCGCTCGAGGGCCGGTCGGAGCAAGCCGGCCGCCCGCTCAATTCGTGCCGGCTGCACGATCAGCTGCTTCCCAAAAATCCGGAACCCCAGGAAATCAACGCCTTGCGAAACAGGCTGGTAATTGGTCTTGGCTGGCTTCAGCTCCAAGTGCAGCGGCTCCCGGAGAAAGGATGCCAGCTCTTCAAGCGCCCGGCGGGCACCATCGGCATCCCTGGCAAACAGCAGGATGTCATCAGCGTATCGAACGAAGGGTAGGAGAAGCGCCTCAAAACGCCGGTCCAGAGGATCAAGATAAACATTGGAGAGAAAGGGAGAGAGGCTCTCGCCCTGCGGGACGCCGAGGTCGCTCGGAAACATGTCATGGAAGTCGAGCACGTCGACCGTAAGCAGCTGGCGTATGAGATCGAGCAGGTTGGGATCGGCTATCCGTTGGGAGAGGAGACGCAAAAGTACATCATGGTCAATGTTGTCAAAACACTTTTTGATGTCCGCTATGACTGCCCATTCATGACCGGCCGCGATGAAAGAGCGAGCCACCGTCAACGCGTGATGGGCGCTTCGGCGAGGTCGGAAGGCAAAGCTGAAATGACTGAAAGTCGGCTCGAAAATCGGCTCCAGAACCAGCAGTATCGCTGTCTGAACGATTCGATCCCGCACGCAGCAGATACCGAGCGGCCGTTTTCCTCCATCGCTCTTCGGGATATGCACTCGCAGCAGTGGCCTGCTCTGATAGCGCCCGGTCCGGAGCTCGTACGAGAGTTTGGCCAGTTCCCGTTCGGCGATATCCTTGAATCCTGCAATAGTCACATGATCCACGCCCGCCGACTCTTTCGGCCCAGATTGTACTCTGAACCAAGCCGTCCGTAGGAACTCCGAATCGGCTAGCCGGCGGTAAAGGTCAGCTTCGCGAGTACAAGGGCCGATCGTGGAGAGCGCGGATGACATCTGTCTGACCTGCACTTGCTCGCAACCCTGGGCTGCCTGAAAGCGCAAACGCTGAGCGACGCTTACGCTTACCGTCCCTATGTTTGCTTCGACCACGATGCTCTTTCTGTCGGCCTTGGATCGAATCCACATCGCGCCAGCCGGCATCGCGTCTATACATTCGATTTCGGCATCTGTCAGCCAGGCTCGATGGACTGGCGAAAGTCGTCTTGCAGGCTTCAGTACGCAAAGCTCGTCGGCGGAGGAGACCCATCCGAGCACCGGAGACTTCAGCACGCGGTCGGGATTGAGGTGATGTACGCTCACGTGTCGGACGCGCGCTGCAGTCTCGCGCACCCAGTCGGGAGGCTCAAGCCCCTCAAAAGGTGGTGGCAGCAATCGGACCACCCTCACCTGCGAGCGATCATTGATTGCCTTATGGTCTATGCACACCTTGACGGCGTTCTCCACGGCGGCATCGATCAGGTGCAAGACGAGCGCGTGCTCGACAACTTCGAAATGCTCGGCGACTGCCTCTATCCAGACCACACCCGACTCCTGGGCGCGGTCGATCAGGCTGGAGACGGTCTTGCCTTCAGAAACCCCGTATACCGCGGGGTAGCGAAGCGCCCATTGCAGGGACTGGAGCAGGCGGTCCTGCTGGACCGCGGCGGCATTGACGCTTGTGTCGATAAACCGTCTCCAGATTTCGGGATTCGCAAGACAGCGAAGGAGGCTCCCCAACCCAACCGTGCCGCTCCCGACGATACTGCCGGCCATGGCCACCGCCCAGTCGATAGTTTCCTTTGTCACCTCTAAGCGAGACAGGGTAGTGACAGCCTCAAGCGTCCGTGCTAGGATTCGGGCGAAGTGCGGTGAATAACCGATTTGAAACAACGCAGACGGTCGCTGACGGTTGGCGGCATCAAACCACGTGACTTCGCGACGATCCAGGTCTCTCTTGTTGTCGTCGGAAAGCATGCTAGCGCCTCGCCCAGACATGTCAAGGACGATAGCGATCTCCCCGTTCGAAGTCTTGAGACTCCTCCTGATCGCAAGATCCACTGCCAGAGTGGCGTCTCCCACAATGGCCACTGTCGCGGGCACGTTGTCACCCTTCTTTCTCGCTAGGGTCTGGGTTCGCACCCGCTAGGTTGGCCGGGTCATCGTACGCCGTCTGCCCATCCGGCGACTGTTTCTTTGAAGACGATACGGGCGTCTCACGTGTCTGAGTCCCACTCTGGGGCTTTGGTCTGCGCTCGTGCCATTCGGGCCAAGGTACGAAGAGTGTGATGGCAGGCCAGCCCTCGCTCAGGGCTTTTGCGACGCAAACAGTCACCAAGCGTCGGTCCCGGCGGATAAAGCGGCTTCCAGATTCTCGGTCGACCGCCTCGACCTCATCTCGTTGGCCCAGTTCCTGGAGCAGCCTCTCGAGCGTCGCCACCTTTAAGCGCAGATCGCGGAGAGCACGACGGGCAGCCCCTTCATCGAGCACCCAGGCATCAGTGAGCGCCAAGTCGACTCCAGTGAGATAACACTTCGCCATCGCCACCTCCTATCGACGCCAAAATAGCCGAGATTTTGATGGATTGCCACATAACTATCGTCGTTACAGCGCGTTATAATCCAATTGGAATTGACTATTGGAATTGGCGGCAAGGCACGAGATGATCCTGGGAGTGCTACCCCGTGCCGTCCAATGGGAAGAGGCTTGATGGAGTTTCTCAGACTGGCGGAAGTCAGATCACGCTCAGGCGAGATCAGGAAGGCGTTTGAGGACCTTCTTTCGCGCAGATGCCTGGTCGGGCGCCCAAAATCGAAGCAGTGGCTGTTCTTTCGAGCCTGCTTGGAACAGCTGCTTGGTGAGGCGGGCGCGTTCCAGGAAGCGACAGGCGAATTGCGGGACCTGAGCGCGACGCGGGCAGCCCAATACAAGTTCGAAATAGAGGACAGGTTGCGAACATTCTACATTCGTGACGGAAAGCCACTTCGGTTCGTCTTTTTCCTTGAACACCGCTGGGCCAGTCTGCATGCCGTCGAAGATTTGGATGACTATCCGTGCTTCGCCGGCTACCGGCTGCTCGTTCGTGATACTGCCGGATCGGACGCTTTAGGCGAAGGTGGAGGCGTCGATCTGCCCGCGTACCTGGAGTCTCTGATAGCCGAGGCGATTGAAGCCGAATTCCAGGCTTATGCGGCCCTTCCTGTCGTTAGGACCGAGCAGCTCCTGAAATGGTTCAGCCCGGATGGCCCGGCTCTCCGTGACATCCGGCATATTCTCGAGCGCCACTCGCAACGCCAGTGGGTCATAACCAATCCCTTCAATCCATCGACCAAGCGGCTGATCTCCGCTCGCGTGACTCGACTGTCGAAAGGCGAGGCGACGGTAAAGACCACGGAATACTGGTACCTGCGGTGGTGGGACAACAAGAGAGGCAAATACACCTACCCCTATCGGGAAACAAATCGGCAAACCTACGTCCTGCACTCGGACGGGCCCAACTGGCGTGTCTACGCGAACCTTCGCCCAGCCCCTCGCGCCAGCATCCCGTACCGGAGGATAGCAGCCACGGGTTAGCCTGTACGGAACCACAGTCTTTTTTTTGCACGATTCCAGATCATGGGGTTTCTCGGTTGAACAGCATCCGATCGGTCCTGTGCATGTCTCGGTGATCGCCTTACCCACAGTTGGTCTTCGCCTCCAGCATGTGGCCGATCCTGGTCTCTCTGGCCTGAATTCAGTGACAGAGGATCGCGGCTCTTTCGCCGGGATCCTCGGTGCGTGATTACTGCCAGCTTGACAGAGATTCGGCTTTCTTCCGGCGGCGCATCAACTCTGGTGTGGGGGGAGTCAGAGAGGGTTATCGATGGACGTCAGGATGCTTCGGGTCATCGTCTTGGGCTTCTGTGTCCCTTGTTCGCTAGCCGCGGCCGAAGTGTTGGACGGAGCCAGCAGTTTCCCGCCGGATTCGGTGAAAATTGATTATCACTTGAATTGGGACCCGGCATTGAACGGAACCGATCCGAATCGGATTGGAGCTGACTGGGGTTTATCACTGACCGGAACTCAGCGCGGCCACGATAAACCGCAATGAAGCGAGGCGTGCCGGGCAGGCGGTGCCGCGAGGCTGAGGCGTCTATCCTCGCCTGTTCCGCAGTCGCCTCAGGCCGTTGTAGATCTCGGAGAGGTG
>JBHGBF010000248.1:0-8312 GCA_041946865.1 Acidobacteriota bacterium
TGGTAAAGCACCGGCCTCTCTCCTCGTTGCTGCCACACTCCCAACAAAAAACTGAGGGGCTACGAGGCATTACCACAATCACCTTTTTTCCCTTGAGACAGTGGTATATGATTCCCCAACATTCGCGGACCAGCGAAATTGTCCAGCGGAAGCTCAAATGTCAGGAGCCACAAAAGTATGACACGCGTGCTTGTCGTTGACGACGAGGCTGGAATTCGGTTGACCCTGGCGCGGTTGTTGAAACAGGACGGTTACGACGTCGAGGTGGCGGAGGACGCCGACAGTGCCCGCAAGTTGATTTCCAATCAGAGTTTCGATGTGGTCATCAGCGATATCATTCTGGGTCAGGTTTCAGGCGTCGATCTGCTGCGTTATGTTCGTCAAACCGCTCCTGACGTCCCGGTCGTGATGATGACGGGCGAACCGACTCTCGAAACGGCTATCGAAGCCGTTCGGGCCGGTGCTTACGATTACTTGAGTAAGCCCTTCAACCGGGATCTGATTCGCCGTGTGGTTGCCAAAGCGGCCGCGGTCAAGGCCCTGATAGACGAGAAAAGGCGGCTGGAGGAAGCCAACTGCGCTTATCAGCGGGAACTGTTGAGTGCCAAAGAGCGCGCCGACGCCGCCAACCGGGCCAAAAGCGCTTTTCTCGCCAACATGTCTCACGAGATTCGAACACCGATGAACGCCATTCTGGGCTACACCCAACTCATGCAACGTGACCCGGAGCTCACCGCCAAGCAACAAGATTACCTGAAGATCATTAACCGGAGCGGGGAACACCTGCTCGCTTTGATCAACGATGTCCTGGAGATGTCCAAGATCGAAGCCGGCAGGATTTCGGTAAACGAGAAGAGTTTCGACCTGCTTGAGCTGCTCGAGGACCTGACCACGATGTTTCGGGTGCGGACTGAGGAAAAGGGGCTGTTCCTGCGCCTCGAGTGCCTGAACGAGCCTCCCTCTTACGTCCTGACGGATCAAGGAAAGGTGCGCCAGATCCTGATCAACATTATCGGCAATGCCGTCAAATTCACCAGACAGGGTGGGATCGTGGTGCGTTTGGACTGCCAACCGGCGGGACCGGGCCGGATACGGGTGAAGATCGAGGTGGAAGACACCGGATGCGGCATTGCTCCCGAAGAAATGACGAGGATCTTCGACCCGTTTGAACAGGCTGAGGGCGGGCGTCAAAAGGGCATGGGCAGCGGCCTCGGCCTGTCCATCAGTCGGCGGTACGCGGATTTGCTGGGAGGGACTCTGACTGTAACCAGCGAGCTCAACCACGGAACCGTCTTTTGCTTCGCATTCGAAGCCGGTGTCGGCCACGCAGCGGTCCATGAGCGAGCTGTGCCCAAAGTAGCGGCCCTGGCCCCCGACCATGTCGGCCGCCGGGTTCTGGTCGTCGACGACGTAGAGACCAATCGCAAAGCTCTGGCCAAAATGCTCGAAGGAGTGGGTTTTGAGACGCGAGAAGCAGACAACGGGGCCAGCGCGATTCAGCTTTCCTCTGATTGGTCGCCGAATGTCATCCTGCTGGATATGGCGATGCCGGACCTGGATGGTTGCGAGGTTGCCCGACGGATCAAATCCACACCCTGCGGTCAGTCGATTCCTATCCTGATTGTCTCGGCCCGTGCCTTGGAAGAGGACCGGGTCGAAGCGCTAAGGTCCGGCGCGGACGGCTTCATCCGCAAGCCCGTCAGCGAGGATGAGCTGTTCGCTGAAATCGGGAGGGTCTGCCAGGTCAAGTACACTTATCAGGAAACGCCTCCGGCCCCAGACAAGGACACGGGGCCCCGCCCAGTCGAGCACCGGATCCCCTTCCTGTCCGGAGACTGGACCAACGCCTTCAGGGATGCGGTGGAAGCAGCCGACTGCGATCGGCTGAGAGAATTGATCGATCAGATTGAATCAACGTCCCCGGATAGCGCCCGCCTGTTACGAACTCGGCTGGAGCGGTACGACTATCCCGGCATGATCAGCCTCATCGGCGCCTGAACAAGTTTGTCGGCTTCATGGTGATTCTCGCTCAGCTTCTTTGCCCCTCTGGCATCCTGTCCGCCGCATCATCCAGAGGCAGGTCGACGTGGAAACGCGTCCCCGTACCCGGTTCGCTTTCCACGCTCATTTCGCCGCCGTGGTCCCTGACGATGCCGTGACTGACCGACAGGCCCAGACCCGTTCCTTTGTCTCGGGGTTTGGTGGTAAAGAAGGGGTCGAAAATGCGCTCGCGCGCGTAAACCGGTATTCCCAGGCCGTGGTCTTCGACCGTCGTGCGAAGCCAGGAGCGCCCTGCCCTCTCGATAGCTTTGGCCGAGATCGTCAGCTTTTTGTTTTCGTGATGCTCTGGATACCGCTCATTGAGCGCGTCGCGGGCATTGGTGAACAGGTTCATGAGGACCTGCTGTATCTGCTGCTTGCGGCACCAGATCGTCGGCAGGTCAGGAGGTACGGTGACCTGCACGATGATCTGGTCGTGGCGGATGAGGGTGTGGATCAGGGACAGCACGACTTCGACGATATCGCACATGCGGGCGGGAGCACGCGGCTGCTTGTCCTGACGAGCGAAGTTGAGCAGGTTCTGGACGATCGTGGCCACCCGCTCCGTTTCCTGCCTGATACTGGCGGCAAACTCCCTGATTTCGGAGTCGTTGGGCACTGCGTCTCCGATCAACTCGGCATAGTTCATGATGCTCATCACGGGATTGTTGATCTCGTGAGCCACGCCGCCCGCCAGCGTGCTAATTGACTCCAACTTCTGACTTTGGCGGAGCTGGGCCTCCAGTCGTTCGTGTTCCGCTTCTGCCAGTTTCCGTCCGGTGATGTCGATGAAGGTGACCACAACCTGGCGAATCTTGCCCTCCGCGTCGGCTTCCGGGAAAGCGTTCACCAGTACCCAGACGCAGTCGCCCGTACTCGGACGGCGCACCCCTGCGACTACATTCTCAAAGGGCTCAGACGTGCTCAGGACCCGATTGACCGGATATTCGTCAAGTGGCAGCGGTGTTCCATCTTCCCGGAGAAAGAACCACGCCGGGTCAATCGCGGTTTTGCCCAGCATCTGGTCCAGGGGTAATCCCAGCAGCGTGCAAGCCTGCTCGTTGGCCAGCACGACGCGCGTGTCCGGAGCATGGACAACGACGCCGGCAGGCAGATGCTGGATCAGGAGGCGGTGTTGCTGCTCACTCTCGCGCAGCGCCTGCTGCAGTTCGCGTTGCTGTTCGGCCAGCTCAATTCTTCGGACCGCGAAGGCGAGGTCCGCTGCCATTTCGCCGAACAGGGACTGTCCCTCGACGGCAAGGACGTGTTCGGCAGGGAGCGCGACTGATAGCACCCCATATGTCGTATCCTCGAACTCGAGCCGAGACGCAAGGACCCCACAGCCGGGGTAACTTCCGGCCAGCGGACAGCCGGAGCACTCTTTGATGGAGTCTGGAATGGCCACGACGCCCGGCGTCGCCAGGGCCCGTGTGGCGCAGTTCGGCAGATTCCCGTTCTCTACCATTGTGCACAGGGCGGCCGCCGCATCAGCGTCGATACCGGACTGAGCCATCACGAGTCTGGCGCGCGACTTTCCGACCAGCGCGATCCAGGCGTGAGAATATCCCAGAGTCTCGATCAGGTTGCGGCATGCGCCCTCGATGAGACGTTCAAGATCGTCCTCCTTGGTAATGAGTTGGTTCACATTGCGGACGGCCCGGAGGACGGCGTTCAGGTGGAGTTCGCGGTGCTGCATGGCCAATTCCCGGAGATGAGCAGCGGTGCGCTGGCGAAACCACAATAGGTTAGTGCCGAAGCCGACAGCCAGCAATAGTCCAGTGACGACCGCCACAGCCCATTGCGCCCGGATCCGCTGGCCCGCACAGGCTTCATCCGCATCGATCTTCGCAACCAGGAACCACGGGGAGTCGGGCACACGGCGAACCGCCGCCACCACAGCGTGGCCACGGTAGTCCTTGCCCTGCACGACGCCCTGCACTCCCCGGACCGCCATCGATGCGGGAAGGTTACGGCGGCTAGCAGGGAACCGCAGGCGAAACGCCGTGTTCGCCCGGTGCCGAAGTTCGTTGAGATAGACGACCTCCTCGCCCTCGCGATGCACCAGCAGGGTCTCCGCCGTTCGGCTTGGGACCGGCCAGGACTGGATCAGCGGGTAAAAATGTTGGCTCGGGGACATTCGCAGGACCAAGGCACCGGCCCGGCCCGATGCTGAAAGAGAGCTGTCGCCGACTGGCACGATCACGTCCAAGTGAATGCCTCGAGGCGAGGTTGCGTCGTGGAAATCCGTGAGCAGCGGTCTGCCTGACACCACCGCCTGTTTGACGCACGCGACATCGACCGTTCCCAATTGAGTCTCGCCCTCGCCTGAGGCAAGCCTGACGCGCCCCTCGGTGTCGGCGAGCAGGACCCGGGTATAGCCAAAGTTCGTTCGGACAGTATCCAGAGCCTCCAACACGTCCGGCAGGTTCCGGACCGTGCCGTGAGTCAGAATCTGGACGATCGGTTTCGTAAACAGCGGATTCCTACGAATCGCCTCGCCATCCGCGATGCGTTCACGACGCCACGACGTGATCTGCTCCACCTTTAGATCCGCGACCGAAGCCAACCCGTTTTCCACCCCCTGCCGGAAATCGGCGGCCTGCCGTTCGTAATACCAGAAGCCGACCGACAGGATGCCGGCCGTCAAGCTCAGGAGAATCGCAAATGCGGGCCAGAATCCGCCCGCCTTCGGTCTGTTCGACCTGCTCATTTGATGGTCTCCGGTGTTCGTATGACCGGCTCGATTTTGCCGAGCGGCGGGAGCAGGATTGCCGACGGGTGAGGCAAGGCGTCGAATTGGAAAGTGGAGTCTGGATAGCCGGTCACAACGGTGACGGGGAGGTCTGGATAGACGGCACGAATTTCGCGCAACACGTCCGCCGGGCTCATGTCCGCACCCTCAAATCCAGGACAAAAACTCAACCCTATGCGCACCAATGTGTATCCAGGGCGCCCGACCCGCCGGAGGCCGCCGGCTGCCCTGGATTGAGGCGAGTGGAAGTTTATGGGATTCGCACCTCGATTACAAATGATTTCTGCTCGTCTTCCGCGCGACAACTCCCGGCACATTCAAAGCCCGCCTTAAAGGCGGAACTACAAACAAGACTGAGGGCTTACTGCGAGCCGCATTATCCGATTGAAAACAGGACGGACGGTGATTAGAATCACAGTGCAGTTGTGGAAGGAGCAGAGACTAACGGCGTTTCCAGGGCGGTCTTTGACTTCAGGAAACAGTTATGAATCCTGGTGCCGGACAGGACATGCCTTCCTGCGGAGCTCAGCCGGACCATCCGGAAACCGGCGCGACCGCCTTATCTGACCTACCCACACCCGGTCGTCGTTCAGACATTCCCATGGCCTCCTGGAAGGATCAATTAAACGTTCTCTGCCTTGAGGACAACGCTGCTGACCGGGAGCGCATCGCTGACATTCTGCACCGGGACGGGCTCAGCTGCCACTTCGTTTACGCCGCAACCAAACAGGAGTTTGAAGCGGGTCTCAAAAATCGGGACCTCGATCTCATTCTGGCCGACTTCACTCTCCCGGGATATTGCGGGATGGCGGCCCTGGAAGTCGCACGTGAGAGGAGGCCCTCGGTCCCCTTCATTTTCGTCTCCGCGACTCTGGGCGAAGAGTATGCGATCGAGACCCTGAAATCAGGGGCGGACGACTACGTGCTCAAGGACCATTTGGACCGTCTTGCCCCTGCGGTCTGGCGGGCGCTTCGCGAGGCCGAAAGCCGGCGCGCCCGGATCTGGGCTGAGGAAGAACTCAGGCAAACGCACGAGAAGCTCCGCTACCTGCTCGAGCACAGCCCGGTCGTGATGTACACCTTCCGGATCGGCGCCGGGCAGGTATCTCCCCTGATTGTAAGCGGGAGCGTCGAGCGGGTTCTGGGAGTCACGGCAGCCGAGTTAGCTCAGCAGGCATGGTGGCGCAAGGGCCTCCGGCCTGACGAGCGAGAGCAGGTCAACGCGGCCAACTTCGACGGAATAGAGGTTGGAAGTCATTCGGCAGAGTACCCGATTCGCCAGCGCGACGGAACCTACGTCTGGGTTGAGGACAACTACCGCGTTCTTGGCGATGTGAATGGCCGGCCCTGTGAGGTTGTGGGGGTCTGGGCCGATATCACGGAACGGAAGAGGCTGGAATCCGAGCTCGCCTTGCGCGAGCAGCGAATGAACGCCTTTTTCAGTTGTGCCACGGTCGGCCTGGTTGTGCTTGACGAGAACCTCAGGTACGTCCAGATCAATGAGACGCTGGCTGACATGAATGGAATCCCGGCGGAAGCACACATCGGGAACACTCTCCGTGAAATCACCCCGAGGTTCGCCCCCGTCCTCGAACCGATTTTCCGGAAAGTGCTCGAAACGGGTCAGCCGGTCCTCAACGTCGAGATCAGCGGTGAGACACCAAGGAGTCCGGGGATAGAACGGCACTGGATGGAATCGTTTTTCCCGATTCAGGGGCCCGACGGCAGGCCGCAAGGCGTGGGCGCCATCGTGGTGGAGGTGACCGATCTCAAGCGGGCCGAGAGGGCGCTGCGGACGAGCGAGCAGCGCTTTCGGGACATCAGCGAGGCCGCGGGGGAGTTTATTTGGGAGACCGACGCCCAGGGCCGCTTCACCTATGCCAGCGAGCGTGTCCAGGCCGTCCTCGGATACGACGCCGAAGAGATTCTGGGACGGAGCTTCTTCGAACTGGTAGACCCTGCCGAGGTCAGCCAGGCCGAGGAATTCTGGAACGGGCACGTCCAGACCAAGACAGGTTTTCGGGACTTCGAAGTCGCCGTTATCAGCAAGACGGCCGACACTGTCCGTCTGAGCGGAACTGCGGTACCCATTATCGGCGCCGCAGGTGAGTTCCTTGGATTTCGGGGCGCCTCCCTGGACGTCACGGAAAAGAGGAGGCTCGAGTCGAAATTCCTGCGCGCTCAGAGGCTGGAAAGCATAGGAAGTCTTGCCAGCGGCATTGCTCACGACCTGAACAACATCCTCACGCCGATTCTCATGGGAACGTCGTTTCTGCACTCTGACCTGGCGGGCACTCCGCACGAACAGCTCCTGGCCACCATCGAATCGAGCGCGGAGCGGGCAGTCGATGTTGTGAAGCAACTGCTGGCGATCGGCCGAGGCCAGGTGGCTCGAAAATCGACCCTGCAGATCAGACACCTGGTGCGCGATATGGCAAAAATCGCGCGAGAGACGTTTCCGCGTTCGATTCAAGTCGAAGAAGAAACGCCTCCAAATCTCTGGCCGATTCAGGGCGATCACACGCAGATCCACCAGGTGCTGCTGAACTTGTGCGTGAACGCTCGTGACGCGATGCCCCAGGGTGGATGTCTGACTTTGAAAGCTGAAAACGTGGTCCTCGACGACCACTACGTGAGCATGCATCGGGAAGCGAGTCCCGGGCCGTTTGTCCGGCTGGTGGTGAAAGACACAGGCGTCGGCATACCGGAGCCCATCCGGGGCCATATCTTTGACCCCTTCTTCACCACCAAAGACCCCAGTGCCGGCACGGGTCTGGGCCTGACAACCGTCCTCGGAATCGTGAAAGATCACCACGGGTTCATCCACCTGACAACGGAGCCGGGACAAGGAACCTGTTTTGAGATACACGTTCCGGCCACACCGGATGCCAAGTCCTTAACCGAGACTGAACAAGCCAGGCGATTGCCACCGCCGGGAAACAGCGAGCTGATATTGGTAGTGGACGACGAACCGGCAATTCGGGAAGCGGTCCAGCGAACCCTTGAACACCACGGTTATACGGTGCTGGTGGCAGGAGACGGCATTGAGGCTTTGGTCCAGCATGCTGCCAACGTCCAGAGCCTGCGGCTGGTCCTGACGGACATCCTCATGCCCGTGATGGACGGAACGACTCTTTGTCGCACGCTGCACCGGGTAAGTCCTCGTATCCCGATTATCGCGTTCACGGGAGCCCTTACCGGGGAATCAGGAAGGGAGATCCTGCGAGCTCTGGATGAATCGGGAGTGCTTCGCGTCCTGCACAAGCCTCATGGCGCTGATGAACTGCTACTCGCCGTGCACGAAGCGTTGAAGCTGTGAGGACGGGCAAAGCCGTACCCTGGTTTGCGGTTTACCCGGTCCTGCGAGCGTGCTTGTTCCTTCTGTGTGCTCGCTCAGGTCCCGATAGAGATAACGTCCGTATCGGGCAAGGACAACCCTAATCCGTGGATATGGGGAAAGCGACAACTCGGGCGTGGGGATTGAGCTTACAGAAGTTGTTGGTACAGGGTGAGTTGGCTG
>JBHGBF010000249.1:0-8276 GCA_041946865.1 Acidobacteriota bacterium
ACAGCCACACAGCAGCGGTTCCTGTTGATTCATCTGTATACTTTCGCCAAAGTCCAGCCGCCACGGGCCCATGAAGGGCCCGTGGCGTCAAAAAAAAGACACTAGCGGGAACTAGAAAACGTACCGCATGATGAACAGCATGCCGCGGCCACCGACGTTCGTGCGGCCCAGGTTCATGAAAACGTCCACGTCCGTCGCGTTGTTAACGGTATTGGCCGGGATCGTGGTGAAGTTCCGATGGTTGAAGACGTTGAAAAGCTCCCAGCGGACTTCCAGCTTTTGCTGCTGATCACCGATCTTCAGCGTGCGGATGTCCTTTTGAAGGGCGACATCGAAGGTGTTGGTCCCACCCGTACGCTCGGTATTCGCACCCAGGTTCCCGATGATGCCGCTATCCGGAACGTTATAGACGAAGTAAGGATTCGTCACTTTGGCGGATGTCGGTTTCGGGTACTCGCCGTTTGGATTGATCGAGACCCTCTGCGACAGGTTCACCGTCGTGATCTGGCCGGGAAGAATCCCGAGCGCGTTCCCGCCACTAAAGATGGTATAGGGGGTCCCTGATGCCAGGGTGTACACGCCACTGATCTGCCAGCCACCCACGATGTTGTTCACAACGCGGGTGTCCGCCAGCAGTTGCGGGAACTGATACACCCAGTTGGCAACAAACCGGTGCGGCTGGTCGAAAGCAGAACGACCCCGGTCCAGGCGGATGTTGAACGGGTAGGCCGGGAGGGTCCGGTTCGCCTGACCGCCCAGAATGTCGTCGCTGTCGTTGATGAACGCGCTGTAGGTGTAGTTAGCCTGGAACTGCAAGCCGTGGCTGAACCGCTTATCCAGCGTGATCTGCCCGGAATGGTAGCTCGAGCTGGCACGGCCGTCCGAAACCAGGATCGATCCCTTCGTCGGATCCATACGGTACCCGGTAACCACGCCGGACGCGTTCGTCACCGGCTTCAGCTGCGGCAGTATCTCCTGGTAAGTGGCTGGATTGGTGTCGACTGCCTTCTTGGTGAACCCGATATTGCTCTCGACCTCACGCACGAGGTGGACGCCGCGGGTCGCAATGTAGTAAACCCTCACGGCATAGTCGCTGACAATCGGCCTTTCGATGCCGAGCGTAAACTGCTGGGCGTAGGGCTGGGTCACCGCATCGTTGGGAGAGAACAACCTGACCGGGAGCAGATCGACGTTGCCTTTGTAGTCTTCCGGCTTCGGGGGCGCCGGCCGACTGGCCTTGTCATACAGGCGCTGGCCGCTGATATTGTCGATCGAAACGCTGACGCCGCGCGGGTAGTTGCGGGCGGTGTTCAGCAGAATGTTCTGAAACACCTGGTCATAAGAGATCGCATATCCGGCGCGCAGAACTCCCTCCGAACCCAGCAAATACTTGAATACCGGGGCCTCGCCGCCTTTCCAGGCCAGACCCAGCCGGGGCGCCCAGTTGTTTTTGTCCGGCGTCGCGTTCGAGAAGAAACCGAACGGAACCCCCGTGTACTCCCATCGCAAGCCCATATTCACGGTCAATGTCGGCTTCACACGCCAGTCATCCTGGATGAAAGTCCCCAGCTCGGTGGTTCTGGCCGGGACATAGCCTGTACCTGCGTACTGGCTGAAGCTCGCATTGCGGTCAAAGAGGAGATCGGGCAGAGAGGGGTAAATGATCAGACCCATCGTGTTGGGTGCAAAGAAAGAATTGAGCTGGTACCTGAGGATGTTGACGCCCGCCTTCAGGCTGTGGTTCAGCATCAGGTGCGAGATATTGTCCATGTACTCGAAGACATTGTCTGTCCGGTACTGAGGATAATTCTGGTTCCCGACCGAGTTGAAGCCGGTGATGTTGATCGCCGCGTCCAGATCTTCAGGGAAATCGATTTTCCGGCGGGAGTAAGTGAACCTGAACTCATTCGTTGTCCGGGGGCCGAAGATGTGCGCCTCGTTCAGAGTGAAGCTCTGGTCACGTTGAACCTGGCCGATTTCCTGGCCGGGGATGGCGGTCGGAGAACCAGGATCATTGTAGGAATAAATCAGATACCGGGCAGAAAGATTGTCGTTCTCGCCCAGTTTCGTGTCGATCTTCTGCAGATACCGGGTGAACCCACGCCCGTACGGAAAGGCGCCCTGGGCCGCCCGGTTAAACTGCTGCAGCGGAACATCGACTGATTTGCCCGACGGCGTCGTGAACTTGATCGTTCCACGAGGCGTGACATCGTTTGCGACCGGGAAAGTCTTGGTGAGGAAATCCAGAGCACCCGGAGCAAATTCGCTGGAAACCGCCTGCAGGTTCTGAAGCCCCTGAGCGGAAATTGCCCTGGTCGGCGCAGGAACCGCCGTCGTCCTGTACCAATCCTTGTCTACCGCCGTGAAGAAATGTGTATGATCTCTTTTCACCGGCCCGCCGACGGTGAACCCGCCCATGCTGTCGACCACCACGCCCCGGGCCTTGCGCATCGCATCCTTGTTTGAGAGACCCGAGTCGCGCCAGCTCTTGAAGGTCCTCTCCTGGTTGGTCGTGAAGGCGTCGAAACTGTTGCCGTTCCACTGGTACTGGACCGTGCCGTGAAGGTCGTTCGTCCCGGATTTTGTGATGACGTTCACGTACGAGCCGGAGTTGCGGCCGTATTCGGCCGAGAAATTATTGGTGACGATGTTGACTTCCTGAATCGCTTCGCGCACCAGGGTGGTGCGGGGGATCGACAGGGACTGATCGTTGTTGTTCGCACCATCGATCGTGAAGTTGTTGGAGCGCGACCGGGCCCCGTTGACGACAAACCCCGAGCCCGGGCGGCCGTTCTGGTTGTTGACGACACCCGGTTGGAGCAAGGCAAAAGCGTTAAGCCCGTCGCGACCCGGCAGATTCTTGATCTGGTTGAAGTCGGCGATCTTGTTCAGCTGACTCCTGGTCGTCTCAATGAAAGCCGCACGCGCCTCGACGGTGACCACCTCCCGCCCGCCGCTTGGCTTCAGCTTGAAATCGACCGTGGCCTCGACGGCGCTCCTCACCGGAATGGGCTGTTGCAGAACGATTTCGAAGCTGGGCATGGTGGCCTGCACCGAATACTCACCACTCGCCAGTGCGGTCACCCTGTAGAACCCCGCTTCATCAGTGACGGTGTTCCGAGCGATGCCTGTTTCCAGGTTCTTCACTACGATCTCCGCCCCCGGAATTGTGCCGCCGCTTTGATCGAGCACCGTCCCGCTGATCGATCCGTAGATCGTCTGAGCCATGACCTCGCCGGCGCCGCTAAGCACCACAGCAAGCACGCCTGCGAAAAACACAACCCGAAAACCTGCAAAGAGATTCCTCATAAGCAGACCTCCCCAAGGTCGAACTTGAAATGCGCACGCGAGCCGGGATGCCAGCGTCACCGAGTTAATATCGTAAAGTGATTGCTTCGTCAATAGCTTTCGAGCTTATTTCAGCGCTGCAAAGGGGTGGCGCACCACCCGGCCGGAATAAGCGGTGAACAGGCCGACCGCCAGCCGGCGCCAAGCGCCGGAAGGCGGGCAGGTGTAAACATTTCCAACACCACGCGCGCCAGTGGCGGGCGCTGTCTCATCACCGGACCTGCGCCGCCCGGGGCCTTGACCAGAGCCGCAAGCGCAGCGCTTGCGGCTCTGTAACGCGTTCTAGCCCCCGCCGCGGTTGGCTGCGGGGTTACGGTTAGGCGGTTCCGAAATGCGTATAAAGTGCGTGGTTTTGACGGCGCTTTGGATTTAACCTTCCTGAATGCCGAATGCCGGCCGCTGATCGCTGACCGGAGGCACGAGCTTCCACCAATCACCGAGTTGACAGTGCCCGCCTCTTTTCATACGCTTCGGCCGAAGCCGGGTGAGAGCAGCCTTCCCGTCTCGCATTTATCGTGTTTGAAAGCGCCAAAGCGAGGGGATATGGTCCGATTCACTCTTTCTGTTGCCTCCGCGCTGGTTCTGGTCTTTGCGCCGACCGTCCTTGCCGCTCAGATCTCCTGGGTCCCGAGGCTCAGAGACGCGCTAAAACTGGCCCAAAGCCAGAACAAGTTTGTCGTGATCGATGTTTCAGCCAGCTGGTGTCCTCCCTGTATAAAAATGGAACGCGAGGTCTTTCGCGATCCGAGGTTCATCGAATTCGCGCAGTCTCAGGTCCTTATGCGTGTCGATGCCGAGAACGACGCCGAGGGAAGGAGCCTGGCCGCCAGGTTCAACGTGAACAGCTACCCGACGGTTCTGATCCTGTCTCCTTCCGGCGATGAGATACACAGGCTGATTGGCGGCCGCTCGACCGCACAGCTCATCAGCGATCTCCAGGATGTCTTCTCAGATCCGCGATCCTCCAAACAGCTCGAAGAACAACTGCGCGGCGAGGGCGACAGTTACGAAGCTCGTTACCGGATCGGCACCCGCCTTCGAGACCGGAGCGAGCACGAGAAAGCGATCCCGCATCTGAAAAAGGCGTTCGAGCTGGCGATGACCGAAGAGCAGAAAAGGGATGCCCTCGTCGCGCTCGTGGCCGCTGCTTCCGAGGCTCATAAATCCAGTGACTGCCTTGAGGCCATCACTCTGCTCGAGAAATCCTGGCCCGAGGCCGGCTCTGTCGGCGCCCTGCAAGCCAGAAAAGCTGAAGCCCTGATCCGCCTGAAGCGCCATGACGAGGCCAACGACGTTATCCGACAGCTGCTGGCTGCAAAGTCGTCCGAAGACAAAGCTCTCGGCCGCGAGCTGTTGTCGGACCTGCCCGGCAAGTACCGGCAGCAGGATAAGGAGCTTGCCAAGAAGCTGGAAGACGCACAGAAGAAGCTCCGGGACCGCCAACTCGAGGCGGCGGTCGCTGTTGCCACGAGCGCGGTCGCCGACGCTCCTTCTTCGGCGGATGCTCATGCCCTGGTCGCTGTCGCTCAGTTACATCTTGCCGGCGCCGTGGCGGACCCGGAGCAGAAAGCCTCGCTTTCAACTTCCGGACTTGACCACCTTCGCCTGGCCCGACGGCTTGAGCCTGAGAATCTGTATGTCTACGCGGCGGCAAAGGAGTTGCTCGCCTCGCAACATGTTCCCCAGAGGCCCAGAGACGAAGACTGCGCCAAGACTTATCTGAACGCAGAAAAAGCATTTGCCGAGGGTCGCCTGAAGGACGCCGTGGATCTGTACCGGAAAGTGATCACCGAGGATCCCGGTTTCGGGAAGGCTTATTTGCACATGGGTGACTGTTTCTTTCGAAACAACCAATATCGCGAAGCCCTGGAGTGCTACCGCATGGCAGCCGCCAGGACGCCGCTCGACCCGGCCGCGCATCGCTTCGGCGCAGACGCGCTCCTCAGAATGGGACAGGGTCCGGAAGCCAGGCGGTGGCTGGTCAATTCGCTCCTGGCCGATCCCGAGTACCCGACAGTCTGGATGGATCTGGATACGGTGGCGCAAAGCGAAGGAAAGAACCTCGAACGGCACCACGACCTCGTACCCCTGCAGTTGCTGGTCCTCGATGCTCACGCCGGGGCCGATGACGACCGCCTGCTCGAGGCGGTTCCGGCTGAGACCGCGAGCGCCTGGCGCCAGTATCTGAAACAAAAACGGCTGTGGCGTCAGGAGCAGTTTCGAAAGCAGTTTCCGCACGAAAAGTTCTACCACACGAGCGCGCAGGAGGAACTGGACTGCCTTCGCGCGCTCGTGACCGAATGGAACCGTGTTCGCGACAGCAACCCCAGCCTTCGCAACGAGAGGCTGGATTTCATCCGACAACTCCAGCTGGACGATATGCTCGAAGCGTTTGTCTTCCTGGAGCTGTTCACCGAAGAGTACCGGACTGCATTCGAGAAATGGAAGAAAGCGAACGAGGTGACCGCTCACGAATACATCGAGCGGTACCTGTTCGGCGCACCGGTTGCCGGCGCGGCTGCCGGCCAGTTCAACACATCGGCTGTCGAGGCTTACAACGCGGGCGTGAAGGCCCAACAGGAGGGCCGGATGGACGAGGCGGGCGTCTTTTACGAAAAGGCGCTGAGGCAGGAGCCGAACATGCCCCAGGCGCTCTATAACCTCGCCTCAGTCAGCCTTGCGAGGAACGATTTCAAGAGAGCCAAGGGTCTTCTCCAGCAGCTTGTGCGCCTTCGCCCCGATGATGCCGATGTCTATTCCATGCTGGCCGGCGTTTCCATAGGCGAGCAGGACTACGAGACAGCCGCAGTCCACGCCGAAAAGGCGCTGGCGCTTGAGTCGAATCCCGACAGACGTATGGAGCACGAACGCCGGCTGAAGGAACTCCGGGATTTCCTCGATCAAACCAGGCGCAGCCAATCGCAGGTTGTCATTCGCAGCCCAGCGCCTGAAGCGGCCGTCGCCAGACCGCCGGCGTCGCGGAGAGAAGAGGCAGAAAAGCCGGATGTGCCGGCCGTCACCTCGGAGCGAGCCGCCACCGTTCAAGGGGCTTCCGAGGCGCTCCTCGCTGAGGAGCCGGAAGAAGCGATCGCGATCCTGCTGAAGATCCTCCCCAGCATCAGGAACCAGGTCGACCGGAATCAGGCAACGCTGATGCTGGGAATGGCTTACATGCAACTGGAGAACTGGAACGAGGCCGAACGCTGGCTGTCGGAATACACGAAAAGCAACCCGAACGACAGCCACGTCCGCGACCTGTTGAAAGAAGTTCGTGCAAAACAGAAGAAATAGAAAGCAAAATGACAGAGTCAGATGTCAGAACGAAGGCCACGTGAGCCAGAAGCCTGCTTTTCCTCTCGGCTTCTCGCTGCTGACTTCTGAGCTTCTCTCAAGGAGGGACACATGAAGACTGATTTGACGCGCAGGAGTTTCATTAAAGGCTCAACTGAGACCGCGCTGGGAGCGGTGGTAGCCGCGAAGGCGGCGGCAGTCGGAACGACCATCCTGGGGGCAAACGATCGCATCAACGTCGCAGTGATCGGCATCCGTGGTCGCGGAGGAGCTCATATCAGCGGCTTTGGTCCGATCCCGAACGTGCGAGTTACGACACTGTGCGACGTCGACGAAAACCTGTTCCCGCGAAGAGTCAAGGAGATTCAAGACAAGTACGGCTATGTCCCGACGACCGTCTGGGACATGCGGCGTGTGTTCGATGACAAGGAGATCGACGCCGTTGCTTTTGCGACTCCGAATCACTGGCACGCGCTCGGGACCATCTGGGCCTGCCTGGCAGGCAAGCATGTCTACGTAGAAAAGCCGGCAACCTGGGGGATCTGGGAAGGCCGGCAGATGATTATTGCGGCCCGCACCGCAAACGTGCTGGTGCAGGTCGGGTTCCAGAGCCGCTCCCGGCCTTCTACCATTGCCGCCATGCAATTCCTGCATAGCGGGAAGCTCGGGAAGATCTACATGGCCCGCGGCCTCTGTTTCAAACCGCGCGGCGATATCGGCCGGTATCCGGACGGCCCTATGGCCGAAGGAGAGAAGTTCTCCTTGACCAAGGAAGGCGGCCCGATGCCCACCTACACGGAGGCGTACCTCAGCAAGGTCCACTATGACGAGTGGATCGGGCCGGCGCGCAAGCGTCCTTTCAATCGTAACCGGTTCCACTACAACTGGCACTGGCAGTGGGAGTACGGGAACGGCGACACCGGCAACCAGGGCCCGCATCAGTTCGACATCGCCCGCTGGGGCCTGAACAAGAACGAGCACCCCGTCAAGATCAGGTCTTTCGGGGGCTGTTTCGTTTACGATTCGGCGCAGAATACCCCCAACATACAAACCAGCATCTATGAGTACTCCGACGGGACCATCCTCGAATTCGCCACCCGGGGACTCTTCACCAACCCGGAAGGGGCGCCTCGTATCGGCAACCTCTTTTACGGCAGCGAAGGCTGGATGGAGATCGACGGCGGCAACTGGAGGACCTTCATGGGGCGAAAGGGCCTGCCGGGACCCGATTCGAAGAGCTTCGCGGAAAACGTGCCGGACCCCAACGACACCGTGGGCGAAGGAGAGCCCGGTCATTTCGGCAACTTCATCACCGCCCTCAGATCGGGCAAACGAAGCGATCTGACCTGTGACGTCGAAGTCGGCGTCATGTCGAGCGTGCTGCCCATCCTGGGTAATATTTCCTATCGCCTGGGGCGCGAGGTGATCTTTGACGGCCGCCGCGAGATCTTCCCCGGCGACCCGGAAGCCAACCGCCTCTTGAAACGCGAGGAGGAACGGGAGCCGTACGTGGTTCCGGATCTGACTTAGTCCTGGTTCAGCGCGCCTTCCGCTGCCCCAAAGTCCAAGCCGCAAGCGCAGCGCTGAAACAGAGCCGCACCCATTCGAAGTTCGGTTGTCAAGAGAAAGATTTCTCC
>JBHGBF010000025.1:0-34821 GCA_041946865.1 Acidobacteriota bacterium
CTTTCACCCCCAAGATTCGCAGCCTCGTCGGCTGCACCCCTGAAGGCGGAACTACAAACAAAATGTGCCATTCGTCTGATTTCCTCGTGGGGAACCGGGGGCCTGGATCCAGGAGCCAGGGGCTGGATTCCCGCTGTTATTGAATGCTGGTGACTCTCAGGCCGGTTGGCGTAGTCGGCGGAGTGGTGGCAGAGGCGGACGCGGGGGTAAACCGCACCACGCCCCCATCCTTTTGACCGCCGTAATTGCTGTCGAAGGGCTTGAGGAGCGGCCAGTTGCTCGAGGACTCCTCGCCGGCCGCTACACCGTTCCCGGCCGCGTCGACCATTAGCGTGCGGCCGTAGTCGGTCCCGCTGCCGCCAAGGTAAGTCCCGTAGATCAGCCGCGACAGATCACCGGAGAGCTTGACCAGGAAAAAGTCGGCGCTGCCACCCAGGCGCGACTGGTAGGCGTCGGCGCTGATCGGGAAGTTCGCCGAGTAAGTAGCGCCACCCACGTAGACGTTACCGCTGCTGTCTACCGCCACACCTTCCGCCCCTTCACCGGCGCTGCCTCCGAGGTAGGTACACGCCAGCAAAGACGATCCATTGACAGAGATCTTGGCGACGAAGGCATCGCCGCTGTAGTTGGTGCCCGAACCGGTTCCACTGCCGCCGCTTCCGCCGTAAGTCCGGCCAAAAGCTCCAGAAGTGGTCGGAAGATTCGCAGACAGGGTGGTACAAGCCACGTAGGCGTTTCCGGCACTATCGACCGCCAGGCCATGCGTCTCAGAGAACTCTCCTGCCGAGCCGCCGAAGTAGGTGCAAAAGAGAATGGACCCGGTCGGAGAGATCTTGGTGAGGACCATGTCGGAGCCGCCGGCCCGAGTTCTCTGGTAGGCGTTGGCGGTGATGGGCAGGTCGTTTGAATCGCTTATGGTCAGGTAATAGGCATTGCCGGCCCCATCGGTCCGAATCGAAGGAGTATAACCGTCGGAGTTGGAGCCGCCGAAGTAGGAGCCGAAGATCATCCTCGACCCGTCTGCAGCGATCCGACCCACGACGCCGTCGATACCCTTGCGGGTCGTCTGGAACGCGCCCGCCGTGATGTGAGGATGACTCTGGTCACATTCGCTGATCGCGACAAACACGTTTCCCCCTGAATCGAGGGCAATATCACGAATGAAGTCACGACCGGCCCCGCCGAAGTAAGTCGACCAGATGAGTCGCGAGCCGTCCGGCGAGAGCTTGGTGAGGAACCCGTCCTGCTGGCCGTAGATACTGTTCGGGGTGATATCGTCTCCGAAAGCCGGTTGCAGGCTTCCGGCCGTGGTCGGAAACCCGTTCCCGGCGCGTCCTGCCACGTATACAAAACCCTGGCTGTCCACCTCGATTGCATAGGCGCGATCGTAATTCGGGCTGCCCAGAAAGGTGGCCCAAAGGAGCGTGCCGTTCGGGGCGTGCTTGGCGACCCAGACATCGCAACTGCCGTTCTGGCTCGTGTCGAACGCTCCGGCCGTAACTCGAAAGTCGGTCGAATAAGTCCCGCCCGCCATGTAGAAGTTGCCTTGTCCATCCACGGCTACGTCGCGAATCATGTCCTCTCTGGATCCGCCCTCGTAGCTGGAAAGAACGAGTGAGGCACCGATGTCGGCAGCGCAGAGAGGCCGCCTGGCCACTGTGACGAGGAAAACCAAGACAAAGCAGAGAAACAGCCCCCTGCCTGAAAAACGGAATCTAAAAAACAGTTCCATAAAACTTCCTCTTAATGCTCGGAGTTTCTTGGGGGCCTTTTCTGACAGAAACTCGAAGTAATGAAAGTGACGTGAGTCACCGGGAGTGTGGGACCAGGCCCGAGATGGATGCAGCGGACACGGGCTTGGCCCACCTAGTGAACGGTACACTACAGCAGGGTCCCCCGGAGCACGATGGCCGCGAACGTGAAGTATATAACCAGTCCGCTCACGTCGACCAGCGTGGCCACAAAAGGAGCCGAAGACGCCGCCGGATCGAAGCCCAGCCGACGCATCAGGAACGGCAGCGTGGAACCGGCAAGTGTGCCCCAGAGAACGACGCCGACGAGTGCAAGCCCCACGGTCAAGGCGACCAGAAACCAGTGTTCACCGTAAAGATTCGTGAAGGTCTCCCAGACCGTAATACGCAGAAATCCAATGCATCCGAGAATGGTCCCCAACACCAGCCCGGAGTAAAACTCCCGGCGAATGACCCGCCACCAGTCATGGAGCGTGATCTCCCCGAGAGCCAGCGCGCGGATGACGAGCGTCGACGCCTGAGAACCCGAGTTTCCGCCGCTCGAAATGATCAGGGGAACGAAGAGCGCCAGCACCACCGCCCGTTGGATCTCCTGTTCGAAGTAGCCCATGGCCGTGGCCGTGAGCATTTCCCCCAGAAAGAGAGCCGACAGCCAGGTGGCGCGTTTCTTCACCATGTGCGGAAGCGGCGTTTCCATGTACGGTTCATCCAGGGCCTCCATACCGCCGATCTTGTGAATATCTTCGGTGGCCTCTTCCTGGGCAACGTCCAGGACATCGTCGATGGTGACGATTCCGATCAAGACACCGGCCGAATCAGTCACCGGAAGCGCGTAGCGATCCTCGTCGCGGAAGACTTCGATGGCCGTCTCCTGGTCGTCGGTCGCCTTGAGCGCCACAAACCGGTAATCCAGAAGCTCGCGAATCTTGGTCTTCGGCTCGGCGAGGAGAACTCTTCGTATGCGCAGATCGTCGATCAGGACGCCGTTGTCGTCGATCACGTAAATCAGGCTGAGCGTCTCACTGTCTCGCCCGTGCCGGCGAATGTGTTCAATGACCAGTTCCACCGGCCAGTCCGGGCGAACCCGGACGTAATCGGGAGTCATCAGCCGGCCGATGCTCCCTTCGGGGTAACCGAGCAGGGAGACGGCAATCGCCCGCTCAGACGGGCTCAACAGGGCCAGCATCTGTTGCGTGACCTTGGCCGGCAATTCGTCAAACAAGGCGGTGCGGTCGTCCGGCGCCATGTCGTCCAGAATCGCGGCCAGCTCCTCCTTCGCCATCGCCTTCAAAAGTTGCTCCTGATCCTCTATCGGAGAGTATTCGAAAACCTCAGCGGCGACCTTGCGTGGCAGCAGCCGGAACACGATCACCCTCTCCTCGACCGGCAGTCCTCCCATCAGGTCCGCGATTCCGCTCGCCGACCAGTTGCGCAGGATGTCACGGAGATTGACAAAGTCCCGCGCTTTCACGATCGCGTGAATTTCAGGCGGTAAAGTCTTTTCTGGCATTGCTGTTACCTTAGAACTACGGACGTTGCACTGACAAAGCGCGTACCGGAACGATAACAAGCCAGTGTACACCTTAATGGCGCCCCATAATACGGCCACGGGCCGGCCCTAATCCGTCGATAAGAGATTAGGGAGAGGGCGACGAGGAGTGTGGACAGGCCGGAGAGTCCAATGATCAGCGGATCTGAGAGAGAACGAGCGAAAAGAGACAGCTCCTCCGTGCGCACCCAGCGGGTGTCTTTCCTGACACGCCCGCCGGCGAAGCAGGTCCGTTAGGACCGACACGTTTATAGAAACGACTAACGGCGGCAAAGCCAGGTCCGTAGGACTGACCCATAGGAGGCCCTCTCGAGGCCTGAAAGGCCCGCGTGACCTAAGTCATCGCGAGCTCGAAACGGCTTCCCTAAACTCCCTCGTAAACTACAGTTCAAAAATGGGAGGAGGCTGTAAATGAACATCAGCAAGAACACGACCGTCGGAGAACTGGCCGGCAGCCTGCCTGGCGCAGTGCGTCTGTTTGAGAAACTTGGCATCGATTTCTGCTGCGGCGGACGGGTGTCCCTGGAGGACGTCTGTCGCGAGAAGAACCTGGCGCTGGATCAGGTACTGGCTGCCCTGGAGACCATCAAGGAGGTGCAGCAGACCGCTTCGCACAATCGAGACTGGTCCACTTCATCACTGACGGAGCTGATCAGTCACATCGTCGAGAAACACCATTCGTACGTACGGAAAGAAACGCCGGGAATAACGGGCTTGTTGGAAAAGATCTGTGAAGTTCACGGAAAGAACCGCCCGGAATTCCTGAAGGTGAGGGACGCCTGGTCGGCGCTCAAGGACGAGCTTGCGCACCATATGTATAAGGAAGAGATGATTCTTTTCCCCTTTATCGAGCGCCTGGAAGGCTCCAACCGAGGATCTTCCGCAAGACCCTTTGCGCCGTTCGGCACGGTTCGCAACCCCATCCAGATGATGTTGCACGAACACGATTCGGCCGGCCGCCTGTTGGCTGACATCCAAGGGCTGCTGACCGATCGGACCGGCTGTAACACTTCCCTGGAGTTCTTCCGATCAGTCGACGAGTTCGAGCGGGACCTGCACCAGCATATCCATCTGGAGAACAACATCCTGTTCCCCCGTGCGGAAGAACTGGAGACTCTGGTCACGCAGGAATAGGGAAGGGGGAAGGATGAAGGATGAAGGATGAAGGGTGAAGCGTGACGTGCGGGCGCCCCAGGTTTATCGTTCCTTCCGCCTTCATTCTTCCTCCTTCTCTTCATCTTTCATCCTTCTGTTCCTCCTTCATCCTTCCTTCCTCCCTTCATCCTTCATCCTTCATCCTTCCTTCATCCTTCCTTCATCCTTCCCTCTTGCTCCCCAGCGCTGCCAGCCGCGCCTTTGCCGGCGGAAAGTTGGGATTGTAGGCCAGGACCATGTCGAGCAGCCGCCCGGATTGCGACTGATCGCCCAACTCGAAGGCGACTGCCGCGTACTGATCGAGGAAAAAGGCCAGGTCAAACATGGAGCTCCAGTAGCCCATCTTGTTCCTGATCCGTACGCCTTCCTCTATCAGATTCCAGGCGGTGTTCCGGTCTTTCCGGAGGGCAGCTTGCAGCAGCTGCAGGTGGAGCGAGAACTTCAAGATCGGAAAGTAGTTGCTGCCGTTCACGTGGTACGTCTCGATCTTCTGATTCAGCCGGGCAATCGTTGAAGCGAGCAAGCGTGCATCTTTGCGCCTGGCCGCCGCCACTCCGGTAAGCCAGAACGGCAGGATGACTGATTCATCCATCCGGCTGGCGTACTCAGGCCCGCTCAGCCTTTGGCACAGCGGCTCCAGCCTCGCCTGCGCACGGCGCGGATCACCTTGCAGAAGATCAATATAAGCTCGTAACGACTCGGTCTCTACCTGGGTATCTTCGGTCGCACGGAGCGCCTCCTGCTGATCGAGGTTCTTGAGTGCTTCGTCCAGGCTGCTCCTCACTATTTGCGTTTTAGCGATGGTTCCGTACAGGTAATCGAGCTTCGGATCCAACTTGAGCCCGGCCAGGGCCGTGGTCTGGGCCTTCTCGTATTCCCCGGCAAAGAAGTAGCCGGCAGCCAGGCTGTCCTGCGCATTAGCCGTAGCGTCAAGGCGGACGTAGCGTTGGAGGTGCTCTTCCGCCTTGCGGTGCTCACCGATCCAGGCGTAACAGAAGCCCAGGTGATTATGGGCGAGGGCATAGCTTGGATCGAGCTCAAGCGCCTTTGTGTACTCGGCTGCCGCCTGTTCCGCGTCGGCGCTGTGGAAGTAAGCCTCTCCCAGCTCGTAGTGATATTCCTTCCGAAACGGAAAAAGCTCGACCAGCTCTCTGAGGTGCTTCCGTTCCTCGCGCGGATCGGAGCGCATTCGGGCCAGCAATGCTTCCATCCGGGCTAGGTCCGGCCTCGTCAGCCGGGCCTTTCCGGCCACGGCCAGGTTCATTTCCCGGGCAGCCTGCCGCGGATCCCCCCGAAAGAGCAGAACATCCGCAAGACGCAAGTGCGCCAGCGTGAATTCCGGATCGTCTTCGATGGCATCGCGGAAGAACAGGTACGAATTGGACAGATCCAGTTTGCGCCACGCTCGTTCCCCATCCAGAAAGTGCTTGAAGGCATCGGGGTTTTCGGTGCACAACTGCGTGAACGGCGCGGTGGTCCCCTGACGCCAGATACTCTTTTCCGTCTGCGCCCGGATGAAAGCCGCGATTCGATCGACTTGAACGGTCAGAAGATCCTGGTAGCCGCGAGCGAAAAACTGGCCCGTTTCAGTTTGATCGCGCTGCCTGACCCGGACTTCGATCTCGATGCCCGTTGGTGAGCCTCTCGTGGCGCCGCTCACCTCGACGGCCGCAGCCGCCTTCTCCCGGTGAAGCCCCCGGGCAATAAGAGCCAGCTCGGTATCGGTCACGATCGGGAAATCGGCTGAGGTGCCGAGCGATCGCGTTAATGCGAATTCCAGCAGGCCCGGGGCGAGTTCGGCCTTGTCATGAGTGAAAGAAGTAACGGCAATAGCTTGAACGTACTCGCGGCTGGAGGCCGGTTCCAGCCAGCTTCGCCAAGCCAGAAAGCCGAGCACGGCCAACACGACGATTCCAGCCAGGATCGCTACAAATGACGGGCGGAGAAAACGGCTCCGCGTCACTTGCCCGGTTCTCGCGGTGTTACTCGGCTCCCGGTCCGCACTGATCGGCTGGCCTACCGGCAGAGAGGCGAGGACGTCATTGACCGACGCCGGCCGCTGGTTGGGATCCTTCCTGATGCACGACTGAATCGTCTGCTCGATTTGCAGATCCAAGTCAGAGACCAGCGCCGAGGGGCTGGGGGGAAGCGTGCACTCATGTTTGGTTCGCAGCTCGGCAAAGCTCGTCCCTTCAAAAGCCCGCTTACCCGTGAATACTTCGTAAAGGACGAGCCCGAGGGCGTAAAGATCGCTTCGTGTCGTAGCCGTTCGGCTGGCGAACAACTCCGGGGCAAGGTAATGCGGAGTTCCGGAGACCTCCCCGGACTGACCGGCCTCGCCGGCCAGTAACGCCAGACCGAAATCGGTGATGCGGACTCGCCCCCGGCCGTCGAGCATGATGTTGGCCGGCTTCAGATCGCGGTGAAGAACGCCCCGTTCGTGAGCGGCGCCGAGTCCGGCACACAACTGGCGCGCCACGTCAAGCGCCTTCTCCCCGGGCAGACGCCCGATCCTCTTCAGCAGCGACGCCAGATCCTCTCCGTCGATAAACTCCATCGAAAGGAAATGCCGCCCGTCTGCCTCTCCGATGTCGTGGACCCGGCAGACATTCGGATGGGTGACCTCCCGTGAAAGCCGGACTTCGGACTCGAATAGCTTCAGGGCGCGCTCGTTCGCGGCCAGGTCGGGAGAGAGGAATTTCAGGGCCACCGGCTGCCCCAGGCGCAGATCATCGGCCCGGTAAACCTCACCCATTCCGCCCGCTCCCAAACGGCTGACGATCCGGAATCGGCCGGCAAAGACCGTTCCGGGCTGCAGTGGGCCGGAGATCCGCTCAAAGCGCGGCGAGACGACTATCGTCGGTGAGTCACTGTCACTACTAAGATCACTATTAAGATCCGGAGCGCTGGGAAAAGGACTGATAATCCCCGCTCCGCATAAAGGACAGCGAGTGGCGCTGTCCGGAACCATGCTATGACAACTTGGGCAACGGCGCATCGCTTCGGAGCCTAGCAGAGATCCACTAGGACAACAAGGACTACCAGGACCGAAGCTGAACGCTCGTGCCTCTCAGAAGCTGTCGGCAATCAGCGTTCAGCGTTCAGCTAAGACGCAATGTGACGGCCCCTTGCGCAGAGCCTGATCGCTGATCGCTGAAAGCTGATCGCCGATCGCTCGTATCGCTGATCGCTTCTCAACACCCTCGCGGCTCCGTTCTCGCCCCGATTACCTGCGTGCCGGCTCCCTTTCCTCTTCTATCTCGATTCGACGACGGCGCTCCTTCAGTTTGGGCGCCGGCATGGTCACTTCGAGCACCCCGTCGCGGAAGCTGGCTTTCGCCTTTTCTACGTCGACTCCGGGTGGCAACGGGATCATCCTGTAGAAGCTTCCGTAGGCGCGTTCGCTCCGATAGAAACCTTCCCTTTCTTCCTGGCGTTCCTGGCGGCGTTCGCCTTGGAGAACGATCGAATCCTCTTCGACTTCGATCTTGACGTCTTCGCGGCGCAGGCCCGGCAGATCGGCGCGGACCACGAACTGGCCCTCGCGCTCGAAGGCCTCAATTTGAGGCGCCCAGATTCCGTGCTCGGTTGACGTCCAGGGTGTCAGCCAGCGCCCGGATCTTCTTCCGCCAAACCCAAACTCGTCAAACAGACGATCCATTTCTTCCGCAAATCGGTCCATCCACCCAAAGGGCCCGCCCTTCCAGCGGGAAGGCAGACGCTCGAGCCGTTCGAGCCCTTCGGATTCTGATGATCGCCTTTTCTCTGCCATGTTGTTGTTCTCCTTTCTTCAGGATGGGTGCCATGTCCTTTCCGGTCACATCCTTATTGGGGAGGGTCGTAACCGGCGAACGTGAATGGAAGGACACTGCGGGGCCACGCATCCCGAAACGTCAAATATGCAGTTTTTAAGCAACGAGAACGCGGCTGAAAACCATGCTATAAAGCCAACCGGAGAGTGTCAACAGGCCGTCCCCGGGGCGCGCTCAGTTACCGGTCGGAGGCCTCTCGGGCGGGAGCGGCTCGACCAGTACCGGCCCGAACTCGACCTGACAGCGATGCGCCATCAGAGCGACGGCATATTCGCCAGGTGGCAGGGGGGCCCCCTGGTCATCGGAGACCTCTATCCAAGGCCCGTCACCATCCGACTGCTTCCTCCACTGCACTCGCTGGTGATATTTCCTGTGCTTGCCGCCTGGATCGAGGAGATCCCGGACTTCGACGATGATTCTGTAAGGTACTCCGGGTTCAAGCTCGAAATCCCGATAGCTTGCCACCCAACGAGGCGCCTCTTTCCCCTTCTTCCACGAAAACTCGGCGCCCACCCCTTTGTAATGCGAGTAGTACCAGGCAAGACCGAAATTCCAGCCGCGCCGCGGAGAATACGCCCCGTCATCGCGTCTCCCTCCCCATAACGGGAGAACTCCGAACCCAAACGGTTGTCTCCGGCTGGCGCAACTCCGAAAAACCACCTCGGTGCTCACCCGCCGCCCCCCGGGAAAGGCCCCGGTCGCTACCACAATTCGATCGTAATCCTCGAACCCCGGCTTGGGCCGCAAACGCCCCCCGCTTCCGGCGCCTATCGTCTCCCAGATACCGCTCTCGACCTCCAAATCCCGCAGGCTGGTCCAGGTTACCTCTAAGGGCAAACGAACCGGGGCCGGGTTGTAGTGGAAATCACGCAAGAGCCGGATGGTTCCGCCAAACTTCGACCAGGCGGCAATCTGCACAGTGTTCCGTCCCGAGAGGAGCTCGCGCGGGTCGATTTCGATGCAAAACAAAGGCTTGCGAACCCTGGGCCCTTCTTGCCTGGCTACATGCCACCGATCGCCGTTCACCTGGTAGCGAATCTCGGAGACAGGAAATAGAAGCCTCCCGGAAATATTGGCCGTGACGTCTCCCGTGCGGTAGGAAAAGACGGGCGGAAGATGGTCGACCACAATCCCCGGGGTGTGTGACTTGAAGGCCTGCGAGTCGAGAAGGATAATCAGGACGGCAAGCGTGCCTGTCCTCCGGCGCAGCCACAAGGCCAGACGGGCAACAGCTTCCCACGTCGAGTTTCGCATAGCTTGGCAGGGCAGTTGCGGCGGCCGGACACCGCCCCGAGGTCGTACGACCATTCTAGCATCAGCCGGACAAACGGGGAATCGGGCAGCCCCGGCATCTGCCTCACAGCAGGCCGTGCAGCAGGCGCAGGGATTCCCGGACGACGATCTGCGCCGCGTCCGGAGAGAACCGTGTGCTTTGCACTTCGTAACCACCCTCGAGGTACAGGTGTCTCGGGGCGAGGTAGCCGGCGGCGCCGTTGCAGTGCGTGATGACCAGGGTGTGACGAAAGGGCGAGCCGGCTTTGATGGCCTGCCCGATCTCGGTCAGCACCTCGCCGCCCAGGCCGATGATGCCGACGTCGCCGATCCTCGCCGCCGTAATCGTGTACGGCAGCCGCTCGGCAACCGGTTGGGGCGAGCTGCCGGCCGCGACTTTGGCGGGCAACTGGATCACCTGAAGAGAGCTGCGGATCGGTTCGGGAGCCTCGAGCTGACTGGACCTCCGGTACACGTGCACGACCTCCTGTCCTAGCAGGTTGCCAAGCAGGACCGGCTCAGGCGTCCAGCCGGGCTCCGTGTTGAACGCCGGCAGGATTCGATACCACGGATCGATGTTGCCTGAGGCCCCGACAAAGGCGAGGGCAACACCTCCTGAATCCGTTACTCTCTCGATCATCTGCTCGGCCAGGCCGAGCACGTCCCCGCTGATGATGAGATTGGCCGGACCCAAAGATGTCCCGTGCGTGGCGTAGTCGAAAGCCACGGCCAGGGGTGAACCGTCCGCCTTCACCATGCGAAGAACCTGCACCTCTTTATCGGTCGGCCCATAAGGATTCCGCCCCAGCACGATTGAGCTCTCACCTTTGGCGTTGATCCTTAGTTCGCGTCGGTTGGCGCCGACCGGCGAAGATCCAATGCCCACTGACAAAGTGGCCGGCTGGAGGTTGGCGATCGCGTTCGCAACCAGCTCCGCCAGCTTGCCCTTGAGTCCTTCGGTGAACCGGACGTTATTGGCGTGTACGGCCTGCGGATCCAGTCCGGGGCTCGGGGCGGCGTGAGTGTGAATCGCACATAGGAAGAGCTGATAAGGCGTCAACCCCGTTCTGCTCACAATCGCCGTGCGCAGCGCCTCTGCGGTATTGCCGTAGAAACCGATCAGGTCCAGCGATACCAGAGCGAGGCGCGAACCGCCCGTCTCGAACACCAGGGCACGGGCGCTAATGTCGTCATGGACTCCGGTCGACAGCTCTTTCCGACTGGCATATCCGGCCAGCTGCACGGGCTCCTGGGGAGTAATGACGGTCTTGGCCACGCCCACTCGCAGCGAAGGCGCGCCAGCGGCGAGACAGGCCGCAAGGGTCAGGCAGAAAACCAAAGGAGACAGTAGACGCATAGGTTCACCCTCCTCGAATGCGGACGAGCCGATCATAGGCGGGGGGTGGGCAACAGTCAACGCGGCGAAAGCGGCAGCAGGAAAGGGCTTCGAAAGCTAGATTCTTATTCCAGAATATGAAACACACTATCTCTCATTTTGGCCTTGACACCTCCGTCCAGTGGTAGTAGTCTTCCAATCGCTCATAGTACCGAGCACTTCATAAAACCGGCTGTATCATTTCACATATTGGAACTGACCGATTTTCGTCGTTAGCTCAAAGGAGGGGAACGATGCGATTTCGGAATATTTCAGTAGTAGTCACTATCCTAATGGTGGCAACGGTAACGGGGTGGGCGCAGGAGTATCGTGGCCGGGTGCAGGGAGTCATCACCGACTCTACCGGAGGCGTCATGCCCGGCGCTTCTCTCGTCCTGAAGAACACGGCCACCGGCGTGGAGGTGAGCCGGGTATCGAACGACGAGGGACGTTACGTGTTCGATTACGTCGATCCCGGGACTTACAGTCTCGCCGTGGAACTGCCGGGTTTTAAGAAATCGCTCCAGCGGAATATCGTGGTCCAGCAGCGCGGCGACGTCACGATCGACGTCAAGATGGAAGTGGGCGAGGTGACGGAGTCGATTACGGTCGAGGCCTCGCCGGTGGCTCTGCAGTTCAATACGGCCTCGCGCGACCTGACGATCGAGACCAAGATGGTGAAGGAACTGCCATCGCTGACCCGGAACCCCTTCCAGCTCGCCATGCTTGATCCGACGATTCTCAACCGGGGCAACACCTCCGAGACCCAGCCGTACCATCACCGGACGTCGAACGAGATGGACCTGGGGGGAGGAACCAAGTATCGGAACGACATCCTGCTTGACGGGACGCCGCTCACGGCCGGCAACAAGCTGGGCTACACGCCGCCTATGGATGCGGTGACCGAATACACGATCCAGCAAAACTCAGTAGACGCGGAATTCGGTCACAGCGCAGGCGGAATCGCTGTCGTCACCATGAAGTCCGGGACGAACGAGATCCACGGGTCGGGCTATTTCTACGGCCGGGACCCGGGGCTCAACGCGATAACCGACCGCGCCATCCCGCGGCACAGCGAGAATCCTTACTGGAACGCGGGCGCCACCATAGGCTTGCCGCTCATCAAGAACAAGCTCTTCCTCTTCGGTGTCTTTGAGAAGATCGAAAACACTCAGGCGAGCCCGGGGACTTATACGCTCCCCACGGCGGCCGAGCGGGCCGGCGATTTCTCACAGTCGCTCACCAAAGACGGGAAGCCGCGGGTCATCTATGATCCAACCACCACCAAGTTGGGGCCGGACGGCAAGACCTACGTGCGGACTCCTTTTGCCGACAACAAGGTTCCTGCGACTCGCTTTGACCCGGTTGCCGCCAAAATCCTGGACGGCCTCTGGCAGGCAAACTCTCCAGGCGACGATAAGACCGGCCTGAATAACTTCAGATACCTGAACGAGCTGAAATTCCACTACTACAACTTCTCTTCCCGGGTGGACTACCAGATCAACGAAAAGTGGAAAGCCTTTGGACGGATCAGCCGGATGAAGACCGATCAAGACCAGACCGATTTCACGGGCGGCAACGATCCCTTCAAGATGCGGAACGTGACCGGCAGCAAACGCAATGGCTGGAACATTGCGGCAGACACCGTCTACACCGCCAGCCCGACCACGACCTTCAATATCCGAGGGTCATATTACATGGCCGAGGACAAACGGGATTATCCCGAATTGGCCGTAACGGAACAGGACTACGCGGACCTCTGGAAAACGACCTGGTGGAAAGACGGAACCACCGACTACCTGGCAGGCCGCCCGCTTGTCTATTTCCCGCACATTGTGGTCGACAACAACAACTACGGGCGGTTCGGAGTCCAGAACTTCTGGTACCAGCAGCCCTCGGGTTACAGCGTGCATGGTCGCTACACCAGGTACTTTACCAGGCACTGGCTGAAAGCCGGCACCGAAGTCCGCTGGAAACGAGGGAGTGCGGCACGCTTCTATTTCGCCGACTTTCGCTTCTCGTCTCAGGAAACAGGCAAGGATATGGCCAAGGCCGAGGCGGCGACAGGTCATCCCTGGGCCAGCTTCCTCCTCGGCGCGATTAATCCCTCCGCGTCAAACGTCCGCTACAACGTGCTCCAGTACGCCAACACCGAGATGTACGGGTTTTATTTGCAGGATGACTTCAAGGTCACTCAAAACCTCACGCTCAACCTCGGCCTTCGTTACGAATACGAAGGAGGCCTTTGGGATCCGGAGAATCGGCTTCCCCAGCGCATGGACCTGACGGACCCGATTCCGGGGATGAGAGAAGCCATCGATCCTTTGATTCCCGCCGAAGTGAAAGCCAAGATGGCGGAGTCAGCCGGACAGAAGAGCTACATCTATAATGGGGCCTTTTACTTTACCGAAGAGGGGAACAAGCGCAAGACGATGATGGACAAGAACGGCTGGATGCCGCGCATCGGCCTCGCCTGGCGCCTGAACGACAAGACCGTGATCCGTTCCGGCTATGGCCGCTTTGTCGTTCCTTCGTCGCTGGCGAATTCCGAACGCGACACGCTGGGCGAGATCGATCTGGGCGGGTTTACACCCACAACGCCGGTGCCCTCCGTGCAGCAAGGGATTCCTCGCGCGTATCTTTCCAACCCCTTCCCGCTCGGGCTCAACCCCATTACCGGGAAAAAGTACGGGCGATACACGAATCTCGGCAGCGCCGTTACCATCGATGAATACGAACAGCGGCCGCCGATAAGCGATCGGATCAACGTCTCGGTTCAACGCGAGTTGCCCGGACGGTTCATCGCCGACGTTACTTATTTCACCAATTTCGTCAGTCGCGACCAGTTCAGCAAGAATCTCAACATGGCTGACCCCCGCTTGAGCTACAAGTACAAGGCGGAGTTGGAGAAGACGGTCCCCAACCCGTTCTACAACTACGGCACACCGGAGACCTTCCCGAATGCGTCGCTCCGGAACTCGAAGACGGTGAAAATCTCGACTCTGCTCGTTCCCTATCCGCAATACGGAAACATCATTCAAACGGGAACGGACATGAGGAAAGCACGCTACCAGTCCCTGCAGCTCCGCATGCAGCGGCCATTCTATCGGGGATTCTCGGTGCTGGCGAGCTATGCGTACGTCAAGTCCAGATCCCAGTGGTTCTTTGATCCTCAGGACGAATACGATGGTCTGCTGACCTGGATGGATTTCACGGTAACGCAGAGCGGAGGCTCAGGTGCGCCTACGGTTACTTCCGACCCGGAGCACCGGTTCGTGTCAGCCGGGGCGTGGGAGCTCCCGATCGGCCGCGGCCGGATGCTCGGCGGGAACATGTCGGGAGTCCTCGACCACATTGTCGGCGGATGGCAGATCTCGGCCATGTATTCCCATACGTCCGGCGCCCCGTTGATTTTCACCCGCAGCATGATCGCGCCCCCGTCTGTCAACCAGATCGGGGAGATCGGCTCCGGCAGTTACTGGTTTGACACGACGGGATTTGCCAAACAGGCGGCTTACACCCGCAGGACCAATCCCTGGTACTACGAGAACTTAAACGGGCCCGGCTACTCAAATATGGACGTATCACTGTCTAAGAAGTTTGTCTTGACCGAACGGTTCCGACTCGAAGTCCGAATGGATGCTTTCAACGCCCTGAACGGAATGAACTGGGTCACGCCGCAGCTGGACGAAACCAAGTCGGACTTCGGCAAGACCAACACACAGATGACGGGTTATTACGGGCGTCAGTTCCAGTACTCGGCCCGCATCGAGTTCTAGGCCGGCGGGGTGCGCGGTTGGAGGTCCGTAGGACCGGCACGTATATAGAAAACGGTGGCAAGGCTCGGATCCAATGAGGGCGTACTGCCGGCGCCGACGGCTGGGCGTCGGGATGATTGCAGCGACTGGAGTGCGGCTGGCGATTCTGAGCGTAAGCGCGGAAGCGGGCGCTCATCTGCTCCCACGGCTTGCGGAGCAGGTACAGGTCACGCATCTTCGGTGCTGCTCGATCTGATCGGCCATCCCGTCTGCACTGTGGAGGTGCTGGCGGGTGTCCCTGTCGGTCAACACGTCGTCCCCGTACTGAAGAAATTCGATGTCGACGAACGCGCACGCGCCCGCGTAATCGGTATACCGTTGGGGAAAGCTGTTGGAGCTGAGATCGTTGCCGAAAACATCGACACGGTTGACCTGGAGTTTCAGAGCATGGGGCGCCGTCCAGATCAGGCTGCCCATTGGCCCGTTGCCAATTGGCATCCCGCCCTCCGGCCGGGAAACCGGCCGGTCGAGGATGATGTCGGCGCGAGAAACGAGGGAGCGGTAGTCGACGGGCAGAGGTTGAGCGAAGGCGAGAGAGGCAAGAAGCCAACCAGCGAATGCGCAGAGGGCGAGTCTTGTCTTCATGAAATCCCCTTAGGCTACTTCTTGAATCGCGCTACGAAGCCGCCGCCGTTTCGCATCTGAATCGTCACGCTGTCGCCGCGTTGGGCTGTCTTTTCCTCGACCACAACGGCGTCGTCTTTGGCCGGATCATCGCGCACAAACGTCGCCTTGTATGGACCGTCGCCGAGGAAGGCCAGAGGAACCTGGATCGTCCGGCCCTGCGGGCCGCACATCACAGCGAGGTACCACATCTCCCCGCTGCGGCGCGCAAAAACCGACAGCTCGCCGATCTCCGATGCCGGCCCGACGATGGTTTCGTCCCAGACCGCCGGGATGTCCTTGATCACACTCGCAGCTGGGTTCGACAACACGGCCTGGGGATGAGCCGCAAGAGTCAGAAGCGGGCTGTCGAAAGTCGCGAAGCTGGCGATCTGATGGGCCCAGGTCGTGTCTGCGCGCCGCTCTCCGAAGTGCAGCGTCGTATAGTCCGCGGGGCCGGCCAGGTAACGCGTGAACGGCAGGATTGTTTCGTGGCGGGCCCGCTCACGCAGGGAACTGCTCTCCATCCCCCGGACGGCTTCACGGCACAGCTCGTTAGGCCAGGTGCGATCCCGGCCCGTCGGCTTGTTCGCCCCGTGGAAGTCGACCACCATCTGGTACTGGGCCGCCTTGCTGAGCAGTTCTTCGTACAGGTCGATGATCTCCTTGGCTTCGTGGTCCATGAAGTCGATTTTGGCACCGGCCACACCCAGGCTGTGGAGCTTCGAAAAGAACTGCTCGCGCGCCTCCAGGGTGCGCAACTGGTTGCTGTGGCGCCAGAACAGAAGGCGAACGCCGCGTTCGGCCGAATACTGCACGATGTCGCGGATCTGCTCCTCGGTCCAGCGGGTCCACACGCCTTCCAGGATGTGATACTCAAAGCCCAGCCGGCCGGCCTGTTCGGAGAAGCCTTTGAGCCCCTCGAAGCTTCCGTCTCCGCCATCCACATAGCGCCACACGGAACGTCCCGGCTTGACCCATTCGGTCTTTATTCCCTGCGGGAAGTACTTGGGATCGGGCGCCGGGCAAAGATCGGTCACGATCGTGCTGTTGACCAGTGTATGCAGGTCGGCGGCCGCCATGATGACGCGCCAGGGAGTCGTGATCGTCCCGGAGACCGCGGCTGCACGGCCCAGCCGTTTCGCTTCCTCGCGGCCGTAGCGCAGCTCATAGGGCCAGTTCACGGGCTGGCGATGACCCAACGCCGTGACCAGCCCTCGGCGCCCATCGGCTACAAGCGCCATTCCTGAATAATCGACGAGGTTAGCTTCGGTGATGGCGCCGTAGCCGCCCGCCCCCGGCAGTTTGAAAGTTACCGGTGGCCCGGCCCATTCGCCCGGACCAATGTCCTGGATTTCCTTCTTCTGATAAGCCGATTCGTAGTGACCGCTCAGATCGTGGTACCAGACGGTGGTTCCGGCGGGGAGCACGAAGGTGGAGTATTCGTCCGGCACCCGTGACTCCTCCGGCTTTCCGGGAATCACATGACGGAACGCGACAGCGTCATTTGACACCCGAACGTCAAGCGTGTAGGGGGTAAAACTCAGATCGTGAGTGAGCGAGATTCGGAGGCCTTTAAACTGATTGGCTGCCTGGCTCTTCATCCCATGCCAGGGATAGCTTTCGTTCATTTCGTAACGTTCCGCCCCGCCAAAAACCACGCCGCTTGACAGATCGTATCCATCCAGAATCATGACAATCGGCGAAGGCTCGATGAGCGTGGCGCCGTCTCGCTTGACGGCGAACGTCAGGCGCTCTGCGTTGGGAAGGACCGAGACAGTGACCTTTCCGTCCGGGCTCGCCACGTCGACCGGTTCCATCTTCACGCGAGTCGAGCGCCGGCTGGTTGGCCGCTGCCGTTCGCCTTGTCCCGATCTCCCGGGTGACTGCTGGCCGGCACGCACAGGAATCAGTTGGACAGCGCGCAACGTCAGCCCCAGTCCCTTCGCCGTCTCGATGCGCTTCGGGGCCAGCTGCACCGTCACGCTGCCCGGTCCCTGCAGTCGAACCTGTCCGAGGTTCGTGTACACGTCTCTCCAGCGAGGGTTTCGATTGTTCAGGACGCGACGCCCGTCCTCGATCAGGCCTTCCAGTTTTCGTCCCCCGACGTCGACGGCGAGCACATGCCCTCCTTCCCAGTCGTCGCCTCCGCGCGGCGCCCGGGCTTCGCAAGTCACGACCTGCACCTGGTACTCGCCGGCTTGCAGCGCGCGGAAGCTCCATTTCAGCCCGCCGCCGGCAGTCAGCCAGCGGTTCGTCACTCCCCGGATGTCGACTGAGAAACGTTCGCCGCCGGCCGGCTGACTGATCTCCGCAAGGCCTGGCGAAAGGATCACTTTTCCGTCGGGCTGTTGGACAAGCCCTTCTTCGACTCGGGCCTCGCCCTCCAGATCGAGCGCGACGACGGAGGCGTTCTTGTCAGGCGGAGATGCAGGCAGTTGAATGCGCAAAACATGCAGCCCGCCGGCCTCGACCGCTTGCTTCACCGCCAGGCTCTTACCCGGGTCCGCCAGCAGGCGGGCCGCGCGAACGGGCGTCTGCAGGCCGTAAAGCACCAGCTCACCGGCCGGCCAGTCGACCAAATGCAGGTATAACTTGCCCGGCTTCCTGGTAACCGAGCCCCAGTCGAACTCGTAAGGGAACGGGCTCGGCTGGGCGCCGTAAACGGCCTCGGAATTCACTTTCATCCATTGCCCGACTTCGAGCAGCCGGTCGATACTCGGCTGCGGGATCAGGCCCTCCGCGGTCGGACCGACGTTGAGCAGGTAATTGCCGTTCTTACTGACGACGTCGACCAACTGGCGAATCAGAGTCTGGGCCGATTTCCAGTTATGGTCATCCTTCTTGAAGCCCCACGTGTCGTTCAGCGTGACAGGCGTCTCCCAGTCGTAATCCAGAACCCGAACCGGCAGCTGGTTGTCGCCTGTGCTCTGATAGTCTCCCATGTCGTTGCCGATCCGGCCGCTGACCAGGCAGTCGGGCTGGATGGAGTGAACCAGATTCGCCAGCTCCAGGCTTTGCTCTCTGCTCATCCGGCGCGGGGTGTCGAACCAGATGAGACCGATCGGGCCGTACTGGGTGAGAATTTCGCGCACCTGGGGCTTGACCAGTTCGTCCAGATATTTCGGGAAGTCTTTCTTGGACTCGTCGTAGTCCCAATTGTTGCCGTCGCCGTTGGGGTGATGCCAGTCCTGGGTCTGGGAGTAATAGAAGCAAAGCCGGATCCCCTCCCGCCGGCACGCCGCCGCCAGATCTTTCATGGGATCGCGCTTGAAAGGGGTACGGTCAACGATATCGTAGTCGGAGACCTTAGAATCGAACATCGCAAAACCGTCATGGTGCTTGGAGGTAATGACGATGTACTTCTGGCCCGCCGCCTTGGCCAGGCGAACCCACTCGTCCGCGTTAAACTTCACCGGATTGAATTGCCCGGCCAGTTTTTCGTACTCGGCGACCGGGATTTTCGCCCGGTTCATGATCCACTCGCCGATTCCCGGGATCAGTTTGCCCTTCCATTCCCCGGCGGGGACCGCGTACACACCCCAATGGATGAACATGCCGAAGCGGGCCTCGCGCCACCATTTCAGCCGCGCCTCCCGCTTGGCCGGAGTATCAGTGAAAGTCTGGGGAAAAAGCGAGCTGAGCGACGAGATAGAAATGAATAGAACGACTAAGGCACGAACCAACATGAGAACCTCCAGATGAAGTTGCTTTTCTGACGCCCGGCCGGGCTGACTTAGTTCCTTGCCACCTCACGCGCCACGATTGAGAGTTCGTCCGAGGCCGTCACGGACTGGCCGCTGATCCGGTCCTTGACTTCCACCCGAACCTGGTAACGCCCCGGCGTGAGGTCGATCGTCGGGAGCGCACGGATCAGAACGGCACGCTGGGCGGAGAAGTACTGCAGCGAAGCGCCTGTTTCATCAACCATCTCGATGACCGGTTTCCCCTCCCGCAGCACCTGGTACCAAATCCCGAGCGAGGGCGCATTGGTGGCCTGATCGACTGCCACGTTATACGCCTGCAGGTAAAGGCCGATCGGGTTCTTCTGGACAAAGGCCTTGTCCACGCTCGGCCGGACCTTTACGTTTCCGAGGACAAACCGCTGCTCCAGTTGAGCGGGCTCGGCGAGGGGAACGATCACATCGGCGAGGAGCAGGGAGCTGGCCAGTAGCTTCATGGCGCCGTAGGCAGGGGGAGCCAGCCCCCGACGAACGACGCCGAGTTTGCCGCTGTTCAAATCCTTGATGATGAAGTCGAGCTTGTAACGGGTCCCGGTGTTCAGCAGCAGGACCTTCTGGTAGATCGATCCCATCCGGAGGCCCTGTTCCAGCTTCTCCGGGGCAAAAGAGCTGACCATGTCGTCGTCAAACTCAGCCACTACCCGGTTGGCCAGGCTGGTCACAATTCCGTAAAAGGCGACCTTGGCGCTGTGTCTTCCTTCTTCCTGCTTGAAGGTGAGGTCGCGGTTGTCCACCTCGACGGTAATCGGGACGACGACCTGTGCGTCATCCAATCTGAAGTAGTCGGCACGGATCTTGAAAGGCAGATTCGTGTAGCTGATGTTGACGTTGACGACCTCCTTTAAGTCGGGGTACTGGATTGGTCGCGGCTTTTGCGAGACCACGAACTTCTCCCATTGTCGGAACGGGTCATTTTCAGAGCCCATGTAGTAGTTGAACCGATTCTCGTAGTTGCCAGGGAAGTAATAGGGCCGGTCAGCCTTGGTGGTATCGCCGCGAAGCTCGGATTCGGTAGGCCCGGCGCCAGGGACGTACTTCATGGCGTCTTTTTCGTAAGGGTTCAGAGCGAGGCGGTACTCGCCCGTCGATGACGGGTCAACGAACTCCAGCTCCACGGCGCCCAAACCCTCCATATGGCGGTACCACCACTTTTCAAACGGATAAACCGTGGTTGTGCCGCCGCCTTCTTCCGGCGGGCGGACATACGGCCCGCCAGCCGGATGGCGCTCAACCTGGTCCGGCGGGCCGTGAATGATATAGATCCGGCCACGGTCGGTCTTCCAGCCGGGAGTGGCGCTCGTGTACCATTCGTTGGCGTAAGCGATTCGCCGGTAGTGCTCCTCTTTAAACTCGTTGGCCGCCGTTCGGGGGTCCGGGTCGCGCCGCTGCCAGAACTGCTCGATGAACTGTTCTTTCTCCTCGGCGGTCGTGAGCCTGGCGAAAACGGCTCGTTCTTCGTCGGTTATCAAGTAAACCGCGTGTTCGTTCAGCCATTTCTGAAAGTAATCAGCGGCCTCTTCCTGCCTGAGGGCTTCGAGCTTCTCCTTTTGGGACTGGTCTTGCGCTGTGGCCTCGGCGGCAAGAACGAAGAGGACAGTGAACGATAGCCTTGAAATCATGGCGTCTCGATTGTAAACCCGGCAAAGAAGTAGCACAGCCTGGTTTGTAGTTCGCCCTCGGACCGCAGTCTCAGAAGCGCAGCTGGCGGACAAGTTTCCAAGCAAGCCCGCCTGAGAGCTGAAACTGCAAACCAGGCCCCCACACCCCGCTGCCTGCGGGATGCGGGGGCTTCATGCTTCGAGCCGGCTCAGTACGTAAAGCGGATGCCGAACTGCATCTGCCTGGGCCCGTGGGAAATACCGGTGATCTTCCCGAAGCTGGGGCTGGTAAGAGTCGTGGTCGGATTTCCCAGATCGATGTGGTTGAACACGTTAAAGGCTTGGGCCTGAAGCTCGAGCTTCCAGCCTTCCTTCAGGATGACGTTCTTCTGGAGGCCGAAGTCCACATTAACGACGCCATCCGCGCGCAAGATGCCCCGGCCGGCATTACCGAAATTGTTGACCGGAACGGCGAAAGCCGCCTTGTTGATCCACTCCAAATCCCACTGCCTGGCGGGGATCGGATCGACGCCTTCCACGCGGTTTGGCCGCATATAGGTGAACCCGCTCGAGCCGATATTGGCAATATCCGCGTTTCCCAGGTCGATCGTAATCGGCTGGCCGGAACGGGCCATCAGCATCCAATTCATCTGCCAGTTGCCGAAAATCGCGGCGGCCGCGCCCTCGCTCAGGAAACGCTTGCCCTTCCCGAAGGGCAATTCCGCGACGGTTCCCCAAGTCAGGAGGTGGGGCACGTCGTAACCAGACACGGCCTTGTTCGAATCCGGGTCGTGGAAGTTCTGGATGTGCGAGTTCCCGATGCCTCTCTCGGCGTTGGCGAAACCGCTCGAGATATCGAGAGACTTCATCCAGGAGTAGGACAACAGGGTCGATACGCCGTTCGCAAACCGTCTCTGAACTTTGCCCTGCAGTGAGTGGAAACTCGAATAGCCCTGGTCATCCTGGTACGTCCAGTTCCCCTTGATGTGGGGCTGGGGCCGGTGAGCGTCGACCTGGGCCGTTGTCCACTTGGTATTGGTCCCGCTGACCGGTGTGCCGGGGACATCGAATCCGGGGACCGGGGAGCCGGCTGCGTAACCGGCGTACTCAAGCCGTTCGTTCTGGCTCCCGACGTAGGAGACACCGAGCATCAGGTCTCGCGTGATCTCGCGCTGGATCTCGACGTGCCACTGGTGCGAGTAAGGGTCTTTTCGATCCGGGTTGTTGAACCAGGCCGATGTCGGCGCCCAGGGATTGTCCCTTGGCTTGGAGGCCGGCAGGCTGCCCAGCTCCTCGATCTTCATGAAAGTAGCGTTGGGACTGATCGGTTGGTTGATAGTGCCCGTGTCGAAACCGGAGACCTGCGGCCATCCCCAGGTCTCGTACTGATGTTGCGCGTACTGGCTGCGTGACGGCAACGCGTCAAACAACAGCGCGTAACCGGCGCGTAAAGCGGTCTTCGGGTTCATCTGCCAGGCGACTCCAAAGCGCGGGCCCCAGTTGTCGGTGATCGGCGCCAAAATCGACGAGCGCTCCCCGGTCACCTTGATGAACTGGTTGAAGGGGATTTCCGAAATGTCCTTGGGCAGACAGGGGTAATCGACACCATTGCAGACCGGAGGGAGGGCTTCAAGCGCGAGCAGCCACTCTCCGGTGGCCATGTTCGGACCGCTCTGAAGGGCTCGGGGGTCTTTGCTGGTGGCCTTGGTGATGTAGTCGTAACGCAGGCCGAAAGTCAGGGCCAGGTTGGGTGTGACCTTCCACTCATCCTGGAAGTAGCCCGACGCGGTCCCGGTCCCGAAGTCGATAAAACCCAGGTCCGTGACGTAGGCGCGCATTTGGCGGGGAAGTCCCAACAGGGCAGACGCAATGTTATCGCCGGTAGTCGCCTGCGCGTTCGGGTCCTTTGTCGGTGTGGAGTCGAAGAGAATCTCGCCGAAGTTGTTCTTCTGAAGCCGCGCGATATGGACGAACTGAAAGCCCCCTTTCAGGCTGTGATTGCCGTGCAGCCAGGTGAGATCGGTGGCGATGTTCCAGTTCGGGTTGCCGCGCGGCCGGGGGCCCTGCTGGCCAAAGCTGCCGCCCGACCAGGGTGCGTCGCCAATGTTGAAGATGTATCCGGTGTACTTGTCGAGCGCCGGGAAATCCTTCTGGCCTGCTGAACCTGAAGGATGCTCTACGGGCGCGTCTTCAGTCGGCTGCGTGGCCTTGCCGCCCCGGACCTCCAAGATCAGCGTCGGCGAGAAGGAATGGAGGAACCCGCCGCCAAAGTTGCGGTTCGTCGCATCCGGAGTGCTGAAAAGGACGTCACCAAGAGGATTAAAGGTAGTGATCCTCTGTTCGTTCCATCGAAAGAACGCGTTGTCTTTCTGGCTGAAATGGTGATCTACCCTGACCTGCAAGGAGTTCGCACTCTTGCGCCTGGCCCGGTTGATCCGCAGGTTGGTCAGGTCCGCCTTGCTGGCCGTGGTGTTCGGCTTCGGCCAATACGCCTTCAGGAAGCTTTGCGCCATCGGCGAGATGAGATGGGCCGGGATCACGTTGTTAGGGAACTGATCTCGGACCGTTTTTCCGTTTTCGGTCCGTGTGGTAAACGGGTTATAAATCTTCCGCTCCACCGACGGATCACAGCCGATACAGATCTTCTCGAGTATCTGCGAGAAGTCGCCGTTCAGCTCGGTATCCGACGGAACCAGCATCTTGATGTTCGTCTCATCACGATACTGCCAGCCGTCGTAGCCGGCGAAAAAGAAGGTCTTGTCCTTGATGATCGGGCCGCCGATATTCCCCCCGTACTGATTCTGCTTGAAGGGCAGCGGTTCCTGACGGTCACGGTGAGCCTGCGGGTTGCGCGCGTCAAAGTAATCGTTACGCACGAACTCGAACGCCGAACCGTGGAATTCGTTGGTTCCCGACTTCGACGTCATATTGACCACGCCACCGGCGACACCGCCGTACTCGGCCTTGTCATTGTGCGACTGGACTTTGAATTCCTGCAGCGAATCGATGTCCGGCAGCACGACATAGCCGGATGCGCGTACGCTGGTGTTGATGATACCGTCCACGTAATAGACCTTGGAACGGTTTTGCTGTCCCTGGACGGAAGCATTGAAGAGGCTGGACGCGGGCAGCCCTGTCATCCCCTCCGCCGCGCCAAAGCTCACTTCGCCGGACGTGGTCCCCTGCGCGGTGGACACTGGATTGACGCCCGGGGTCAGCATCAGCAGCTGAGTGAAATTCCGGCCATTCAGAGGCAAGTCCTTGATCACCTCTTCTTTGATCACATTTCCCAACTCGGCTGAGCTGGCCTGAATCAACTCGGTGCCGCCGACAATTTCGACCGTCTCGGCAACATCCCCGACCTGCAGGGTCACGTTTTTAGTCACGGCCTCGTTGACTCCCACTTCAAAGGCAGGCAGAACCGCGGTTTTGAAGCCGACGAGGGCGATAGAGAGCGTGTAAGTGCCCGGTCGCACATTCACGATGCGGAAGAATCCGCTGTCGTTCGTCACCGCCTCCATCTTGATGTTGGTTGCCACATTGGTGAGTGTGACGGCAGCGCCGGGGATGAGTCCCTTGGTCGCGTCCGTCACCGCTCCATTGACACTGCCGAAGGACGTCTGCGCCAGCAGCAGGCCGCTTGATAGCAGCAGCACCACGGCAATTCCTGAAAGGATCGTAGCTAACGAGGGTCGACTTCTCATGGGCTTTAGCCCTCCTTGTCGTCGTCAAATCCTCTAACTACTCGACAGTGGGAGGGCGGGGGCGGAGCCTGCCTTCCCGACCCGCCCTCCTGGCTGCACGTCAAAAGCTGATTCGCAGTGCGCCCTGCTGCACGCGGCCGCCGCGGGCGCTGTTGACCTGGCCAAAGGTCGTGGGCTGCACCTCGCCGGTCGACGGATTGAATCTGATGGTATTGTCCACGCCGTCGAAGCTGGGGTGATTGAAGGCGTTGTACATCTCCCACCGGAATTGCATCTTCACCCGTTCGGTGATCTGAAGGTTCTTGAAGAAGCTGAGCTCCCAGTTGTTGATGCCTGGGCCCCGATAGGCGTAACGGCGCACGGCCGCGCCACTGCCGACCTCTCCCTTCGCCGGCATACGAAAAACGTCGGTGTTGAAGAAGCGGTTCATGGTCCTTTCGCCCTTCGGCAGCGGCACCTTGCCGGTCAGGACAAGGCTGTTGCCGTCTCCACCGCCGGTCAGGTCCACCGACGTGGTCGTGCTGAAACCGATCGATTGAGGAGTGCCGCTGACAAACGCACAGATTCCTGAGACTTGCCAGTCGTCGAGCACCCAGCGGGACAGCGGGTTGCTCCAGACACGGCTCACTTTCGGCACGTCCCAGAGCCACTGGCCGGTCAGCTGATGCGTCCGGTCATATCCGGCCGGGGCGTAACTCCAGAATCTCCGGTCGAGGTATTGAGGCACGCCGGAGTCGTAGCTGTCGCCGCCGTAATTCATGGCCTTCGACCATGTCCATGCCACGTTGTACTGCAACCCTGCACGGAAGTTACGCCGTACCTGGGTTTGCAGGGAGTGATAGCTGGATTCACCGGAGAACTCGAGGTAAGGCAGGTTCTCGTACCCGACGTAGGGGCGCAGGAAGGTGTCCGGCAAAGCCTTGTTGTTGGTCTTGTCCAGGGCCCAGGGCTCGAAGCGCACCCCGTAAGGAAGGGTGTTGATCTGCCGGGTTTGCCCCAGATAGTTGCCCACGTTGCCGCTGTAAGCGATGTCCACCACGGTGTCGAACCCGATGCTCCGCTGGATTCCAAAGCTCATCTGGTAAACCACCGGCATCTTGGCGTTCGGCTCGATCACGCGGTTGAAACTCGAGGGAGAGAGCAACCCGCTCGAGTTCAGGAAGGTACGCGTGTTTCCAAAGTACTGCACCGGCCTGGCCTGGGTGGGCGGGTTGAACGACATGTCACCCATCTGGCCGGACCGCGGGCGGGCATTGTAATGGACGCCAAAGCCGGCGCGGATTGCCGTCTTGCCGTCACCGAAGGGGTCGAAGGCAAACCCCAGGCGGGGAGCGTACAAAAGACCGTTGCTTTCCACGAACCCCCGCGGTAACCCGGCCGTGCCGGCCGGGACTGAACCCACGTAAGGATCACCGCTGCCCGGCACGAACTTGCCGATATAGTCGGCCGGGTAGAACAACCCCGTAAGCGGATCCTGGGCCATTCGCTTCTTGTTGGCCGGATTGATGGCCGGAACGTAGAGCAAGGCCATCTTCGACGGATCGTAGAGCTCAGGATAGAAGTTGCCGCCGACGTCGTACTTGAGGTACTGCGGGATGTCGTAAGTGAACCGGATTCCGTAGTCGAGCGTGAATCGGCTCGTCAGCTTCCAGTTGTCCTGGACGTACCACTCGGCCACCTTGTTAATCGGCTGATAGTGAACCCGCCGTGTTACCTCTGTGTAAGTGTTGAAATTACCCAGCAGGGCGTTCGCGAAGGCATGGCCGGTATCGTTCGGGTTGTTGGTGTTGCGCGAAAAATTGAAAGTCCCGGCAAAATCGCTGCCGTGATGACGTTGGAGGTACTCCGCATACTCCAGGTAAACACCCGCTTTCAGGGTGTGCCGGCTGAAGACTTTGGAGATCCCGTCGGAAATACTGAACGCATTCACGTAGTTCTCCATCGGGAAACGCCCGTCGTACCCTGTGCTGATAACGCTCGAGTAAGGCAGGCCACCGAAACTGATGGCCGGGACCACGTTGAGCGGATTGTTCTCCGGGTAGATCTGCCCGATCGTGTAGCCCACGGTCTCTTTCTTCAGCTTGGACAGCTCACTGTCCGAAATGATCTGCACTTCGGTCCAGCGCGACATTCCCAGGGCCAGCTCGTTCACGAGGGTGGGGCTGAACAGATAAGTCACATTGAAACCGACGTTCGGGTTGGTCGTGTCGTACGCCTGGCTGACACCCCAGTTGTTGCGGTTGACCGTGGAGTTGTATCCCCGGTTCCCCTTCGTCATGTCCATGCCGCGAAAGTACATGCGCAGCTTGTCGGTCGGGTTGTAATCGATCCGAAGCACTTCCTGGTTGGCAGGCTGATCCAGGCTGTCGATCAGTTGAAGGTTGGTTTTTCCGTCGATCGAGGTGTAATTCGCGGCCGGGAACATTTTCAGGATATTCTGCATGCTGGGATCTATCCGGGACGCTGGAATCTTGTCGTTTGGAAAGGCTTTGCCGGTCAAGGGATCCTTGACCGCGATCTTCTTGGGAGTGGCCGTCGAGCCGAGCGGAAGAGGCTCAAAGGACTGTGAAAAGTCCCCCTCCCGCTCCAAAGCCGACGGCACCCAGTAAGTCCTTCTCGAAGGGGCAGTGTTCGGCTGCACTTCCATGGAGAAGAAAAAGAACAGCTTGTCTTTGTTCGGGTTGAAGCTCCCGAACGAGATCGGACCGCCGATGTTTCCTCCCATGGTGTTGTAGCGGTAACGCCCTTTTTCCGCCCCGGCCCGGTTTTCGTCCCAGCTTTTCGCGTTGAACATCTCGTGGCGCTTGTACCAGTAAGCTGTGCCGTGGTAATCCTGGGTGCCGCTCTTGGTGACGACATTGACAATGGCGCCGGCGTTTTTCCCGTACTCTGCCTGGTAGTTTCCCATCAGAACCTTGACTTCGGCAATGGAATCGAGGTTCATCATGTTCTCCGTGGTCCCGAGCCCACGATTGTTGGCCACGACCCCGTCGACGGACATCGACACGTAATCGCTCTTGATACCGCTGATGATGGGAGCGCCCGAGGTTCCGAGGGAACCGGCGCCGCCGCCGCCGTCATAAGTCACACCCGGGAGCGTTTTCAGCATCTGCATGTAGTCGCGTCCCCGGGCCGAAAGCATGCTCATCTGGCGGTCGTCCAGGAGCGCTGAACGCTCCTGACTGGTGGCTTGAATGGGGGTCGCCTCGGCCAGAACCGTGACCAGCTCCGTCTGCTCACCGACCTGCACGCTCAAATCGCCGGCCCACAGGCGTTCGGAGGCGGTCAGGACCAGGCCCTGCTTCTCGAGTGTCTTAAAGCCCGGCATTTCGACCGTGATGGAGTATTTCCCCGGTTGGACGGTCGGGAATACGAAGTTTCCGGTTTCGTCCGAGGCGGTCTTGAGTTTCACGCTGGTCTCGGTGTTGACCAGGAGGACTTCCGCCCCCGGCACGACTCCGCCCTGCTGGTCGAGCACGCGCCCGCTGATCATCCCGGTCGAGGTCTGCGCGACAGGGTAAAGGCCGCACAAGAGCGTGATACCGAAAAGGACGATCAGACTTCTAACGCTCCAACCCTGCATAACTGCCTCCTTCGCTTTCGACAGAGCCTGGGATGCCTGTCACCTCGCTGCGTCGTCACATCGCTCTCGCTGCTCTTGTCGGTTTTTCCGTTAACGCTAACGTAACGAGCCCACAGAAACAGCAAGTTATGATCGATGTATGGGGCCGAGATTCTTCCTCTGCTTCTCACCGGACAAGAGATTCACGGAGATTCACGGAGAAAAACGCTATCGCTCTCGGCCAGTTACCTCCGTGTTTCACGTCGCGAAAATCCCCTTGCGATCTGGGTTCCGGTGGTATACTCGGACAGTAATGGGTCATTCGCCTAAGGCATCCGTGGTAGGGATAGCGGAGTCGAGTCGGGCCCACCGCGCTCTCGTCGAACGGGTTGTCGCCGGTTCCGTGCTCAGGAATTCACCGCGCCTGCAGGAGCTTCTCCGCTATCTTTGCGAATGCGCCATCCAAGCTCCCGAAGCCCCCATCAAGGAGCAGCAGATCGGTATCGCCGTCTTCGGCCGCAGCCCCGGCTACGACACCAATCAGGACACTATCGTTCGCGTCGGCGTCTCCAAGCTCAGGAAACAGTTACAGCAGCATTTCCTTTCCGAAGGCTTGCATGAGCCGGTCATCATTGACATACCCAAGGGCTCCTATACACCTCATTTCCAGGCACGGGAAGACGTTTACGATGAGCCGCTTCCTCACGTCAACGCCACTTCCTGGCGCACCGCTGCCTTCGTGTTGTCCGGCCTGTTGGCTGTGTCCCTTCTCGCCTCCGGCTGGCTCGCCTGGAGAGCCTTTCGCGCCACCGACCCGGTGACTGCCCCTCCCACTGCTTCCACGCCTTACCGAGATCATCTCTGGAAACAATGGCTGGCAAATAGCCGCCAGACATTCGTGGTCATGTCGGACGCCAACGTGCTTTTCTTCAGCAACCTGATGGGCCGGCCGGTCTCCCTCTCCGAATACCGGGCTCAGGAGTATCCGTTTACGCTGTTCGATAGCTTTATCAAGGAGCCTGAGCTCCGGCCGTTGCTTACACGGTTCATGCGGACTTATCTGACGACCACTCAAGATGGTATCGTGGCGGCGCAAGTCGCCGAGATCGCCAGCCGCCTGGGCATGCCCGCCACTGTCGTTCATGCCCGCGACCTGCGCCTTCAGCCCCAGATCAGCGACAACCTCGTGTTGCTCGGTCACCGCAAGGGGAACCCCTGGGTCGAGGTCTTTGAAGACCGCATGAACTTCGTTTTCGGCTGGAATCCGGACAAGAGCAGGGGCCTGCTCGTGAATCGCAAACCTCAGCCGGGCGAAAAAGAGACCTATCCCTCCGAGGAAGGAGGCCGAACCTACGGCACCGTTTTCTATGCGCCCAGACCCGCCGGAGAAGGAACAGTGCTGATCCTGGCGGGCAGCGACATGACCGGTGTGGAGGTCGGAGCGCGCTTCCTCGCCGACGAGGGATCTTGCCGCAAGCTGCACGAGGCCCTCGGCCTGAGCTCGACACAGACCATTCCGCCCTTCGAGCTCCTGCTTCTCGCCCGCCGCGTAGTCAACGTCCCCTTCGAGCCCGAGCTGCTTGCCTGGCGCATACTGAACAAGTAAGCGATCTCCCGTCAGAAAACGTGAGAGTCTTCGCGCAGGTGAAGTTGAAGGGACCGACACCGCGCTCGGGCCATCCCGCTGCGGGCTCGGCGCAAACAAAAAAGCCCTGGCAAGCGGCCTTGCCAGGGCTGAAATCCGCGCCGGGTGTTTTACCAGCGCTTCTTGTATCCGCCGCGTCCGTTGCCGGAGCTCGGGCGCCTGCCCTCTTCGCGAGGACGCGCCAGATTGACGGTCAGACTCCTGCCGTCAACTTCCTTGCCGTTGAACTGGTTAATGGCCTCTTGCGCTTCCGCGTCAGATGCCATCTCAACGAACCCGAAGCCGCGCGACCGGCCGGTATCCCGATCGGTGACGATGCTGGCCGATTCAACGGTGCCGGCTGTCACGAAAAGTTGTTCCAGGTCTCCGCTTGAAGTCTGGAATGACAGATTGCCTACATACAGTTTAGTTGACATTGTTTGGTTCCTTTACCTTAACGAAGCTGATTAGAAGAAACTTACGGAATTCGTGGCAGCGAAAGTGTTCCTAATGCTCTTGCGAGCCGCTTCAAATTGTTCTTACTTCTCTTCAACTATCCCTACCCCTCGCTGCCAGGCTCCAAGGTGAGGACCGATCAACAATGATCCGAAGAGAGCAGTCACAACATAAGACTACACTATTCGCCAGGAAGTTGCAGATACCACCAGAAAAAATCGTCCGTCATCTGATCTGTGCTCTGACACGCTTGTCGGCCTCACACCCGAGCGGCCGATAGCCAGCCGAACCAATCAGTCCCCCGAAATCGAACAGCGTCCTCCCTTCAAACCAGACCGGGAACGGCGCTGGTCTTAGGTTCTTGACCCTCCTGCGCGCTAAAGACTAGATTGAGCCGGATCCTCAGGAGAGTGCGCATGGAAACGACACGCAGGAAGTTCCTGGCGAGCGCTGCTTTCTTCCCCGCCGCCAGATTCGGGACGTCACCTTTTTCCGCCGCCTGGTCCGGCGCGCACAAACTCCGCGCCTGCATTATCGGTGCGACCGGCCAGGGCGACTACGGACATAACCTGCACATGGTGCTGGGCCTGCGACCTGATGTCGAAGTCGTCGGGCTGGCCGACCCGAACGAAACAGGACGCCGTTCGCATGCGGTTGAGGCTCGCGCGGCCCGGACCTACGCCGACTATCGGGAGATGCTGGCCAGAGAAAAGCCCGACCTGGTCGTGATTGCACCTCGCCACACGACCCACCACCGCGAGTACTTGCTGGCCGCAGCAGAAGTCGGGGCTCACGGCCTGATCGAGAAGCCGATCGCCCACACGCTGTCCGACGCCGACGAGATGCTGAAGGCCACCACCGCTAAAAAACTGAAATGGGCAATCGCTTACAACTTCAGGGCGATGCCCGTCGTTCAGCACACCCGCGGGCTGATCGTCAAGGAGGGCTTGATTGGGCAGATCCTCGAGGTTCGAGGCCGGGGTAAGGAAGACCGTCGCGCCGGCGGGGAGGACATGCTCGTGCTCGGCTGCCACGTTGTCGACCTCATGCGTTTCTTCGTCGGCGACCCGGCCTGGTGCGAGGCCGACATCACGGTCGGAGGCCGGCCGGCAGGCCAGGCGGATATCCACGAAGCGACAGAGTCTCTCGGCCCGGTGGTCGGAGATCGTATCCAGGCTACTTATGCCTTCAAAGACGGAATCAAGGGTTATTTCGCCTCGACTGCCAGCGCCGACGGCAACGGCGGGCGCTGGGGGCTTGACATCTTCGGTTCCCGGGGGATGGTCACGATCCGTCCTGATGCGCGTCCCATGATCGGCCTGCTCCGGGACCCCTCGTGGGCTCCCTTCGCCCGCAATCAGAAATGGGAAGCGGTGCCAGGCGCCCCGGCTGAGACAGAAAGCAGCAACCCGCGGGCTGCCCGCTATGCGCCGGTTGTGGATGATCTGGTGCTCGCCATCCAAGAAGACCGGGAACCGCAGGTCAGCCTCAGGGACGGCCTTGTCTCGCTCGAGATGCTGCAAGCTGTTTATGAGTCGCATGTCCGCCAGGCGCGCGTGCCGTTCCCCCTCGAGAACCGCGCGCACCCGCTCGACCGGTCACCGGCAGTCGGCGACTATTTACAGCGCCATGCTGCCCGAAGATAATGCAGCGCGGAGGGAGTATGACGACATCCAGTTCCTTGAATCGTCGCACGTTTCTCGGCGCCGGACTGGCATCCACGACGGCTGCTCTCACTGCCCTTGGCACGGCGCCTGACAAAATCCTCAACTACCAGCCGGGGATGCGCTACCGCAGGCTGGGAAAGACCGACCTTTACCTCTCGGTCCTCAGCCTGGGCGGCCTGGTTCTTGAAGAGTCTGTTCACCACTACGCGATCGACCGCGGAGTGAACATGGTCCATGTGGCCGAGGACTATTTGGGCGGGCAGGCGATCATCAGGCTCGGCAACGTCTTAAAAACCCGGCGGAAGCAGGTCTATGTCGCCCTGAAGGGGAATTTCGGCGATCTCGACCGGGCGCTGAAGGTCTTGAATACAGACTATGTCGATTTCGTGATGTTCGATCGCCACTCGGCTGCTGAAGCGGCGGATCCTCGGATACCGGAGACGTTCGCGAAGTACAAGCAGCAGGGTAAGGTGCGGTTCGCGGGCCTGACCTGCCATGACGACGTCAAAGAGGCGACGGCTGCCGGAATCGCGAGCGGTTTCTACTCGCTGTTGATGCCGGCGCTGAACCAACCGCAGCTGGAAGCCCTGGATCTCGAACTACGCCAGGCGAGCGAAAAGGGCATCGGCGTCATGGCGATGAAGACAATGCGCGGTCTGAGGGAGCGGCCTCTTCAACTCGCGTTCTTCAAGAAGTTGCTGGCCAATCCCGCAGTCACCACCGTCCTCAAGGGAATCGGGTCCTTCGACCTCTTCGATGCCTACCTTCAGGCGGCACAAGAGAGCCTGACGGCCGAGGAGGACCGGCGGCTGTACCACCACGCCCAGGTCAACCGGCGGACCACCTGCATGATGTGCGGCCAGTGCGAGGCGGCTTGCCCGTACGGGGTCGAGGTATCCACGGTGCTCCGTTGCGCGGATTACTACTGGGAGCAGCTCGGAGATCGGGAGACAGCCGTCGGGACGTACGCGATGGTGCCGGTCGCAAAGCGGGGCGACAGCAGGTGCCAGCTCTGCGCCAAATGCGAGGAAACCTGCCCGAACCGGATCCCGATCGTCGACAAGTTGCAGCAGGCCCGCTCCACGCTTTCACGTCTCGCCTGCTAATTACAGTGGGGACTGCACAGATGCGGCAAGGAATCGAGGAATGATGAAGACTTGGGTTGCGCGCATTTTGATGGTTGTCAGTTTTATCACGTCACAGACCTTAGGGCAGGAGCCGTCCACAGATTCGGCCCCTGTGTCTGGCGAGGCCAGGAAGGCGCTGGTGAATCTGCTGCCCAAAGGAGATGAGCTGGGAGCGAGGCTGACCGAAGGCCCGGCGTTCTATGGCCCCGCAAGTCTTTACGAATATATCGACGGCGCGGCCGAAGCTTTCATCGGATACGACTTCGTGGCCCTGGCGCACGCCGTATATCAGAAAGGCGACGCCGAGATCATCGTCGATATCTACGACATGGGGCGGCCGGATAACGCCTTCGGTATTTACTCGGCCGAGCGCTCGCCGGATTCTTCTTTCATCGCAGTCGGCGCTGAAGGCTACCAAGGCGACTTCCTCCTCAACTTCCTCCACGATCGGTACTACGTCAAGCTCACGGCCTTCAGCGAATCGCAAAAGGGCGCAGCCTTGCTCGACCCGTTTGCCCGGCGCATCTCCGCCGCCGTCGGAACGGCTCCGTCGCTTCCAAGACCGCTCTCGCTGTTCCCAGCCGACCACCTGCTTCCTCACACCCAGACCTTCGTCCTGAAATCCCCGCTTGGCCGGGAGTTTCTGTCGCCCGCCTACAGCGCCAGGTACCGCTTTGCCGGCAATCACGAGGCGGTCGTCTTGCTCTCCCTTGCTGAGAATCCGGGGGCGGCGCAGGCACGAGTAGCCAGGCTGCGCGACCACCTCCAGAAGACGGGAGAATACAAGCCGCTTCAGGAGCCTCCCGGAGGATTTCAGGGGTCGACCCGGTACGAAGGAAAGCTGCTCGCCTTTCCTCGAGGGGATGTGGCTGTGATTATCCTCAACCCTCCGGACCCGGCGACGGGGTTGGTGACCCGGCTGTTGAGCACGTTGGATCAGGGAATCCAATAGGGGTTGTCTGAATCCGGCTCGCTTCGCTTTGAGCCGAGGGTGTTGAAAAAGGCCCTCGAACGAGCGGTGTTCCCCCGTCCGTTCGTAGTTTCGCCTTCGGGCGGGCTTCAAACGACAGTTTTGCCAGGACTGAAACGATCACTCCCGGCAGACTCAAAAAGCAGGGGAGACCGGCGCCTAAGCCGGTCTCCCCAACGCCAGGCAACAGATCTCTGCGTGCAGTCGCGTTTGAACGCAGTTGACGATCGCTTGCGTCTACGCGGGTTCTCCGGGTTGAGGTGGCCCGATCCGGAAAGGCCGCATCATCTCATTATCTTCATGCTCGACGATGTGGCAGTGCCAGACGAACTGGCCGGGGTGTGGAAAGGTTGCTTTAATACGGGTCACTTCGCCCGGGTAGGCAATCACGGTACCTTTGAAGCCGGTCTCCCACGCTTCGGCAGGCCGGGCACCACCGGCGAGCTGTAACGGTTGAACGGGTTCACCGGTTACAGGATCGAGCACGAGAGGCTCACGGTTGATGACCTCAAAAGCCACCTCGTGAACGTGCATCGGGTGCGCATCAGCAGTCGTGTTGTAGATCTCCCAGATTTCCGTCGCCCCCACAGCAGGGTTCTCTGTGAGATCGTCGGACCACATCTTGCGCACTACCATTCCGGCGGCGTCGACGACACCCAGGACAGCCTCAGATGGCCCATCGTGCACAGCTGACATCATTTCGACCAACGCCAGTTTGCGCGGCGTCGGGTTGGCGGCCGGGAGCGGTGCGATTGGCGGAAGTACCAGGAACTGCGGCGGAGTCGTTGGGTCAGGCGCGACGGCTGGTACGACATCGAAAGCCATGATCTGACCGGTGGAATCGGGATCCGCCACATCGAAGTCCACTCCCGGGACACCACCCCCAAAAGGCTCATCCGGGCCGAGATTGACGAGCACGTGCCTTCCAACCGGGACGTTTGTGAAGTTAACGACGAGATCAGCTCGCTCTGCGAGCCTCTGGACTTTGGCGAAAATAAACAGATGTGTGAACGTTTTTTACGCCGAAGGCGTCAG